>CAZQYQ010000113.1:0-13199 GCA_964597625.1 uncultured bacterium | reverse complement strand
TTTCCCGGTGAGGGCGAAAACCTTGGTGCCTTTCGATTTCGCGGTCCCCATCGCAGCGAACCAGGCCGCGCCGTTGCGGATGATTTCCGGAACGTTGGCGAAGGTTTCGACGTTGTTGATGACGGTCGGCTTGTTGAACGCACCCTGCACGGCCGGGAACGGGGGGCGGGGCTTGGGCATGCCGCGCTTGCCTTCGATGCTGGCCAGCAGAGCGGTTTCTTCGCCGCACACGAACGCGCCGGCGCCCTTCTTGATCGTCAGGTCGAACTCGAAGTTCGTGCCGAGAATGTTTTTGCCGAGCAGGCCGTAGCTGCGGGCGTCGGCGATCGCGCGCTCGAGCTTCTCGATGGCGAGCGGATACTCGGCGCGGCAGTAAATGTAGCCGTGGTTCGCGCCGATCGCGAAGCCGCCGATGGCCATGCCTTCGATGACGCGGTGCGGGTCGCCTTCAAGAACGGAGCGGTCCATGAACGCACCCGGATCGCCTTCGTCGGCATTCATGACGATATATTTCTGCGGGCCGGGCTGATTGAACGCGAACTCCCACTTGGATCCGGTCGGGAAGCCGCCGCCGCCTCTTCCGCGAAGACCCGAGGCCTTGATCTCATCGACCACGTTGCGCGATGTCATCTCGAGAACCTTGGTGAGAGCCTTGTAGCCGTCTCTCGCAATATACTCGTCGATCGAGTCGGGGTCGATCGTGCCGCAGTTCTTCAGAACGACGCGCTTCTGCTTCTTGAAATAGGAGAGGTCCTTGAAAGCCTTGACACCCTTCCAGTCCGTCGGAATGGTGAATGCGGGGCCTTCCGGATAAGACTCGGAAACGCCGACCACCAGCTCGGTGGGAAGTGTATCGCCCTTTATATAGCTGTCGACGATCTTGTTGATGCGCTCGACAGTGGTGTTGGCGAAACTTACGCGGGGCTTGCCGGGCTTCTTGACATCGACCATGACTTCGCACTGGCAGTAGCCGATGCAGCCGGTCTTTTTCAGGACGACGTCGATCTCGCCTTTTGACTTCAGTTCCTCGAGGCGATCCCAGACCTTTTGACCGCCGGATGCCAGACCGCAGGTGCCGAGGCCGACATAAACGACGGTTTTGGACGGATTCCGGTCGAGAAGGTGTTCCAGTTGTTTGGCGAGAGCGCCGGATGAGATTTCCTCACGAGTCAGACGCCGGTTGAACGCCAGTTTCGATGCAGGCTGTTTTGAATGTGAATGGGCGCTCATTTGCTTTCTTCCCCCTTGGCTCGGAGCTCTTTGATAAGGCGCTCGGTATCTTTGGGAACGAGGCGGCCATGGAACGTGCCATCGATGGTGACGACCGGTGCAATCGAGCAGGAACCGAGGCAGGCGACAATATCGAGCGTGATCAAGCCGTCTTTCGTCGTCTGGCCGGCCGTGATGCCCAGCTCGGACTCGAATGCCTTGAGAATCTGATCGGACCCGCGCACATGGCAGGCAGTACCGCGGCAAACCTGGATGGTATGCTTGCCGGGCGGATTGAGCTTGAACTGGTTGTAGAACGTTGCCACGCCGTATACCTTGCTGACCGGTACGCCCACATGCTGGGCGATCTGGATCATGGCGTCGCGAGACAGATAGCTCATCTTTTCCTGTGTTTCCTGGAGGATCGGAATAAGATATTCACGCTTGTTGGGCGCGAATCCCTTCAGAACCTCGGTGACGGCCGGTATGATAACCGGGGCGTCATTGCCGCCGCATTTGCAACCGCTGCTCATTACGTTTCTCCACCTGGTATGATGGCGAGCTCAGCAACGAACCCGCTGAAAACCAAAGCCTTGAGAACTATTTCACGAATAAAGTATACCATTATGAGAGAAAAATCACAAGCAAAAAAAGCCTTCCGGAGGGTCTCGTGAGATCGTTGAATCCATCAGAATCGAGAAGGTGAGCGAACGGAATATTTATTATATAGCAATAAATAGAGAAATAATTATTTATTGCAAAACAGCGGATTGAATGAGGAAATATTTCCTTGTTATGGCTGCGTTCGAAAAGCCGTTTGTGATGTTCAGGGGTTGCTTTCGTGCAAAACCCTTCTGTCAGCCGCAATTGATGGACATCGGATATTAAATAGAAATTGCTATATCAGAAGAGGTGCCGGCTCCGGGGCGGCGAGGTTCGAAAGAATCTCGCCGCCAGGCTGTGCTACAATGCGCTCTGGAATTCTGGAGTCCAATCCTATTTCTTGAGATCGGTTGTGAATCGCAATGAATTTTAAACTTAACCAGCTGGAACTCCCCCTCGATTATACCGACGCCGACCTGCGCGCCGCCGCAGCAGCCAAGTTGGGCTGCGCGGTGGAAGCGGTCCAGGGCATCCGGCCTGTCCGTCGCTCGGTTGATGCCCGCCCCCGGCGGTCCGCCCCCGTGTTTATCATCAGCGCCGAAGTCGACGTGTTGCCGGTTTCCGGTTGGCGTGCCCATACGCATCATGACATTGAACTTCTTGCCCCGACTGCCGCCGATGATCAGGATGACGCCTTGCCGCGGATTTCCACCACCCCCGCGACGCGGCCGGTTGTTGTTGGAATCGGGCCGGCCGGCTTGATGGCTGCCTTCATGCTGGCGAAAGCAGGGGCGAACCCGCTGGTGATCGATCGTGGCGGCCCGATCGCAGAGCGGGTGGATAAAATTCAGAAATTCTGGCGGGATGGAGTCCTGGACACGGAATGCAACACATTGTATGGCGCCGGTGGAGCGGGGCTGTTTTCCGATGGCAAACTTACCGCCCGCAGCAAAGATCGTGGGCGGATGCAGTCTTTTTTTTCAACGCTGGTGGAATGCGGCGCTCCGGATTCCATCCTGATCGACGCCGAACCCCATCTCGGCAGCGATGTTCTGCAGGGCATTGTTGATCATCTGCTTCAGAAAATCATCGGGTACGGCGGAGAGATTCGCTTTCACGCCAGATGCGATGGTTTCCTTCGCCATGCCGACAGCTCTCTTCGCGGGGTGGTGGTCAATGGGCAGGAAATCCCCACCGGTGTCTGCATTCTCGCGACAGGACACAGTTCCCGCGACACCTACCACGCTCTGGCACGGGAGAAGATCGCATTGGAAGCGAAGCCCTTCGCCATCGGCGTCCGGCTCGAACTGCCGCAGGAAGTCGTTGATCAGGCGATGTACGGACGTTTTGCCGGTCACCCCAGACTGGGAGCCGCGACGTTCAAACTGACCCGCCGGGAAGAAGGCATTGCCCGGGCCTGTTACAGTTTCTGCACCTGCCCGGGAGGACTGGTCATCAGCTGTGCCTCTGAGCCGGGAATGCTGACGACCAATGGCATGAGCTACTCCCGGAGATCGGCCGTGGTGGCAAATTCCGCGTTTCTGGTGCCGGTGACCCCGGCGGACTACGGCGCTCCCTCCGATTCCGGACCCGATTCCCTGGCTGGTCTTGCCTTTCAGGAGAAAATCGAGAAGCGGGCTTACCAGGCAGGCGGTGGAGATTTCTACCTGCCGGCTTCTCCTCTCGATGATTTTCTTGCAGGCCGCACGCCGCGCACCCTGCCGGATCACCCTCGCTCCTGTCTGCGCGCCAATCCCGCAGATCTCGGCCCGATCTTTCCCGCCTATGTCACCGAAACGCTTCGGTCGGCTATTCCTGCCATGCTGAAACTGATGTCCGGCGTATCCCAGGACCGTGTGCTTCTCTATGCCGCTGAAACCCGCAGTTCAAGCCCGGTTCGAATCATCCGTGATGAAAAGGGATGTTCCCTGAACACGCCCGGGTTGTTTCCGGCCGGAGAGGGAGCCGGCTACGCGGGAGGCATCGTCAGCTCCGCCATCGACGGCATGAAAGCCGCCGAAACCGCACTGGCTGCACTGAAAAAATGAGAGCAGAAGAAGGGAAATTCCAGAGAGATGTGACAAAGTGAAAACAATATATCTGAAGTAGCAGCAGTATGATGTGCGACGTGAGCGGTTCGGGAATGTGTTACCCTTTTCCTGTCGCAAAACGAATCGCTCTCAAAGCGATCTTGCGGGAGGGTTTGCAGCGGTTGAGACCTCATCGATCATGAATCAGGTGGATTCATCGAGATAGCCAGCCGAGATACGTAACGTCTTATCTGCCCGGGTAAAGGAGATGCTATGGAATTCCTTCACACCCCAGAGCTTCGCAGTTGGAGAAGGTTCTTTTTCGTCAGCATCCTGTTGCTGGTGGTCGTCCCTTCATTCGCTGCTTCCGATGACAACGCTTTTCTGGAGATGATCCAGCGGCGGACTTTCACGTATTTCATCGAGTGTACAAACCCTGAAAACGGTCTGGTGATGGACAAAGCCGACAATTTCCGGCCCTGTCCTCTTGATTCTTCCTTCGCTTCCGTCAGCGGGGTCGGGTTCGGCCTCGCGGTCATGGTCGTCGGTGCCGAGAGAGGCTGGATTTCCAAGGCTGAAGCAGAGAAGATCACCCTCGTCACGCTCCGCTATTTCTGGAACCGGATGCCCCATGAACATGGGTTTTTCTACCACTTCGTCGACATAAGAACAGGTCAGCGGTTCGAGAAGGTCGAGCTGTCCTCGATTGATACCGCGCTGTTCATCGCCGGATGCCTCCTGTCTGCCGAGTATTTCGTCAATCCCGAGATCAAACTCCTCGCCAGCCGGCTTTACAACCGGGTCGACTGGAACTGGATGACAAACGGGACTCAATTTCTCTGCATGGGCTGGAGCCCCGAAGAGGGATTTCAGAAATATTACTGGGACCACTTTTCCGAAGGCATCCTGATGTACATCCTGGCGATGGGATCCCCGGCACACCCGCTGCCGGCCTCCTGCTGGGATTTCCGTCGGACCTGGGGGAAATACGGTCCTTATACGCTTATCACCTGTCCGCCCCTGTTCACGCACCAGTTCCCGCAGATCTTTTTAAACCTTCGGAATCTCAGCGACGACTACGCGGACTATTTCCAGAACTCCATACAGGCAACTCTGGCGAACCGCAGATTCTGTCTCGAAGGCCGGCCTTCCTTCAAGACGTTTTCCGAGGACTGCTGGGGCATGACCGCCTGCATCGGGCCGAACGATTACCATGCATATGGAGCCGCGCCAGGCCCCGCGCCGGTCGATGGAACGGTTGCTCCCGCAGCCGCGGCCTGTTCCATTGTTTTCACGCCCACCGAGTCCATCCGGGCTCTCCGGTATATGTATGAAACGTGGGGCGACAGGATCTTCGGCCGTTTCGGCTTCACGGATTCCTTCAATGCCGATCCGGCATATATTGCCCCGCAGGCTTTCGCCATCAACCAGGGGCCCACGATCCTGATGATCGAGAATTATCGTTCCAACCTCATCTGGGATTTCTTCATGAAAAATCCCTGCATCCGGGCAGGGATGAGAAAAGCGAGGTTTGCGAAAAATCCCAATCCCCGGCTCCGGCCTCCCGCAGGTCCGATTCTGGCAACCAACCCATATTTCCCTCATCAGAAGCCGGCGTATGACGTTCCCGTGGTTTCGGATTCCCTGACCATCGACCGCCTGTGGAACGAACCTTCGATCTGGAAAGACGCTCCGGCGATCAATTTCGACCAGAAGCTTCTCCAGCAGTTCATCAATCCCTCCGCGCTGGCAGGGGGTGAATGCCGGCTGCTTCACAACGCCTCCACGCTTTTCGTCAAGTTCAGAATTCGCGACCGGGATTTGGCGAACCCCTTTTCCGATGATGATTTCTACCGGGGTGATTCCGGCGAGATCTATCTCGATCTGGACGACGACTCCTTCATGTGGGGCGGGCAAAGGGATGTGCAGATCATCTTCGCCCCAACTCCCGACGGCCGGAGCATCCGCGTAAAAACCTTCCAGCCTTCGGGTTTTGCGGGCCGCATCGAGCCCAGGTCCTCATTGCGGAAGGATCGCTACGAAGTCCTGCTGGCGATCGACAAGGCCACATTCGGAATCGGCGGGGGGGATATCGGTTTTTCGGCTGCCCTGCACGATGTCGAGCCGACAAAGAAAAAAGACGTCAAATGGCAATGGTTTTTCACCCAGCCCGTCACCCACCTCGGAACCCTGAGATTCAATGCCAACTGAGACCCGGTTTGATGAGCAAAAAAGGCTTGTGAAACCGGAATGGCGGTCCCCTGTCTGGGGCATGCTCGTTCTGTTGCTGGTTGTGCTGGCTTCCCCCGTTGTGGCTGAACCGACGACTCTCACGGTCTGGGCCATGGGAGCGGAAGGCAAGCTGATCCGCCAGATGGCTGACCGGTTCGAAGCAAAAAAACCGGGTGTCCGGATCGTCACGCAGGCCATTCCTTGGTCGGGAGCCCACGAGAAGCTGGTCACCGGCGTCATCGGCGACATGGCTCCGGATATCTGCCAGCTTGGAACCACCTGGATGTCGGAGTTCAAGGCCATGGACGCCCTTGAACCTCTGGGTGATCGCCTGAAAAACTCGGCCACGCTGAAGCCCGGCGATTTTTTCCCGGGAGCCGTCTCGAGCTGCAAATTCGGCGAAGAGTGGTATGGGATTCCCTGGTATGTCGAGACCCGCGTATTCTATTATCGCCGCGACCTTCTCGAGAGAATCGGGCGATCGGCGTTCCCGCAAACCTGGGAGGAGCTCCGGAAAACCAGCCAGGACCTCGTCGAAGCGCGGAAAAGAAACGGCCAGCCGGGGTTCGCCTTTTCATTGCCGACCAACGACTGGCAGGTCTTCCTCATGTTCTACTGGCAGGCCGGCGGGAAGCTCCATGCCGGGGACCGAACGGCGGACATGCTGTCGGTCGTGCCCGGAGTCAAAACCCTCGAATACCTGAAGGATTTTTTCGACAAGGGCCTTGCCCCCCGGGAAGTCGGACGGGACACGGACCTGATGAACGCCTTTGAATCGGGCTTTTTCCCGTTGTTTATTTCAGGCCCCTGGATGATCTCGATGCTCGAGCAGGGCAAGCCGGGGCTTTCGGGAACATGGGCGACGGCACCTCTTCCCCGCGATGCGGCGGCAACCTCGTTCATCGGCGGCTGCGATCTCGTTATTTTCAAATCCTCGAAAAACAAGCCGCTTGCCTGGAAATTCCTCGAATTTCTTTCCTCCGCCGAGGCTCAGGGAGCCTGGTATGAAGTATCCAACGACCTTCCCGCCAGCCGCAAGGCCTGGGAACTTCCCGCCCTCGCGCAGAACCCGCTTCTGCAGGCGTTCAAGACCCAGCTTGAAGATGTTCAGGCACCTCCGCTCCTGGTGGAGTGGGAACAGGTCGCTGATGCCATTTCCCAGAAAATGGAACAGGCCATTCACGGCAAGATCACCGCAACACAGGCCATGATCCTGATGAACCAGGATATCAGGACGATCCTCAGCACATCGCGGGAGGAACAAGGCCTGGGATTCAAACTGGGCGTGACCATCGGGATCGTGTTCCTCGTGCTGGTTTTCCTCGCTTTCTACGTTCGCTTCGCTCCGCCGGCCAAAGATGCGATCAGCCACAAAAAGCCCGTTTTGGTCGCCTGGATGTTTCTTGCCCCGGCTCTTCTGATTCTGGCTGTTTTCCTCTTTCTGCCCATCATCTGGTCGCTCATTGCCAGTGTCACGAACTGGAACATTTACGGAATTGCCAATCCAGGCCGGGTAACCTTCGTCGGCCTGGAAAACTACCGGCGTCTTCTGTCTGACCCGATTTTCTGGATTTCCCTGAGAAACACCCTGGTCTTCGCTGTCATCGGCGTTCCCCTGAACCTGTTCCTCGCTCTGGGAATGGCACTGATTCTCAACCGCGGCTTCATCAGGTTCAAAGCGCTTTTCCGCATCGGGTTCTTTATTCCGGTCATCACGACGATGGTTGCCGTCGCGGTCATCTGGAGATGGCTGTACAATCCTGAATTCGGCCTCCTGAACCTGGCTCTCTCCAGGATCGGCTTCGGGCCGCAATCCTGGCTGGCGGACGAGTGGCTCGCTCTTCCCTGCCTGATCGTCATGTCGGTCTGGAAAGGGTTCGGCTACAACATGATCATCTTCATTGCAGCTCTCCAGGGCATTTCCGAAACTCTCTACGAAGCCGCCGACATCGACGGCGCCAGCCGCTGGCAGCAGTTCTGGTATATAACCCTGCCCATGCTGCGAAAAACCATGTCTTTCGTGGCCCTGATGACCAGCATCGGGTTCCTTCAGTTTTTCGCGGAACCCTACATCATGACCGCGGGCGGCCCCCTCAACCGGACCATGTCCGTGGTTCTCTACCTTTATCAGCACGGGTTCAAATTCTATAATTTGGGATATGCTTCCAGCATCGCGTATGCCCTTTTCGCGTTGATCCTCGGATTCGCGCTCGTTCAAGGCCGGATCATGAAGAGCCTCGAGAGGACCGGCGCATGAACAGCGATCGAGCACTTCCGTTGTGGCACAAAGCCAGTTTCTACCTGTTCCTGCTCGCGTCCCTGGTCATCACGCTGTTCCCTTTCGTCTGGATGGTATCGACCTCGTTCAAGAGTCCCGGGGAAATCTTCTCGCAAACGCCGACGATCATCCCCACGCAGCCCACACTCGAACACTATGATCACCTCCTGGCCGTGGCCAATCTCGCTCGAAGTCTGTGGAACAGCCTGATTTTCGCTTTGGGCAGCACGGTCCTGTCCATCTTCTGTAACGCGCTTGCAGCCTATGCTTTTGCCAAACTGAATTTTCGCGGACGTGAAAAACTCTTTACTCTGCTCATGCTGACGATGATGGTGCCGGGTCAGGTGACCATGATGCCGGTGTTTCTCATTCTCAAGAGTCTCGGCATGCTCAACACATTCGCAGGGCTCATCATTCCAGGCATCGCGAGTGTTTTCGCCATTTTCATGCTGCGCCAGTTCATGACGGATATTCCCGAGGAGATCCTCGAAGCTGCGCGAATAGACGGATGCAGCGAATTCCGCATTTTCTGGGAAATCATGATTCCCCTCTGCCGCCCGATTCTGGCGACATTGGCCATTTTCCAGTTCATCGGGGCCTGGAACGAATTCTTCTGGCCTCTGATCATCATGCTCCGCGAGGACAAGCAGACCTTGCCCGTGGCGCTGGCGAATCTGAATGGTCAGTATAATACCGATTGGGGACTGTTGATGGCGGGAGCCGTTCTGGTCGTCATCCCGGTCATTCTGGTCTTCCTCTTGGCGCAGAAACACTACATCAAGGGGATTGCCGCCGGTGCGGTCAAAGATTGAAACGTTTGAAACGAACGATTGATGAAGGACATCATCACCAAAACAGGAAGAGGATTATTGCATGGATATTCTTAAGGGGAAATACGGAGAATTTACCGCAAACGGGGTGGAATACCGGATTTCAAACTGGCGAACCCCACGGCCCTGGATCAACGTCTTGTCCAACGGAACCTGGGGATGCGTCATCTCGCAGGCCGGTGGTGGCTATTCCTGGCGGATTCATTCGATGCTCAACCGGGCAACCCGATGGAACCAGGATATCGTCCGCGACCCGGACGGGAAATTTCTTTTTCTCAAGGATCTCGACAGCGGGAAGGTCTGGTCGGTAGCTCCACAGCCCCTCAAGCCTGCATTCGAGGAGTATTCCTGTACACACGGCCTCGGATACACCACCTTTGTCACTACCGTCGAAGGAATACGGGCAACCTGGACTCTTTTCGTTCCCAATGATCTTCCATGCGAGATCTGGATGGTGAAGGTCTCGAACCTGTCCGGCTCCTCCAGACGTCTTTCCCTTATGCCCTATTTTGAATGGCTCCTCGGAGTGTTCCCCGACTGGCACCGGGAGTTCCACAAATTATTTCTGCGAAGCTCTTTTGATGCCGATCAGAAAGCTCTCCTCGTCGACAGCACCCTCTGGACCGCGCCGCTTCCAGGTGATGCGGGCTGGAACAAGGATTGGCCATTTCGGGCTTTCTTCCTGTCCGGTATTGCCCCATCCTCCTTCACGTTCGACAAGGAAGAGTTCTTCGGAACCTACGGAAACTGGAACGATGCGAAGGCTTTCACTGCACCGGCTTTTTCCAACCGGAGCGGAACGGGATTTGACCAGGTCGCCGCGGAACGATTCGATTTCACGCTCGCTTCAGGGGAAGAGAAAACGATCAACTTCAGCCTGGGTATTTCCGAGAGGCAGGCGTTTCCCGCCGAGTTGGCCAAGTGCCGTGAGGCGATTGCGAATCCGAATCCGGTGCTTGCCGCCGTCAAAGAACACTGGCTGGAGTTGTGCGGACGCATGACCGTTCGGACACCGGATCCCGCCGTAAATGTGATGTTGAATTACTGGCTGAAATACCAGGCTATTGCCTGTCGCATTCTTGGTCGAACCGCCTATTACCAGTGCGGGGGCGCCTTTGGTTTCCGCGACCAGCTGCAGGACAGCCAGATTTTTCTCACGTTGGACCCCAGCCGGACCCGCGATCAGATCATCATGCATGCCGGCCACCAGAAGTCAGATGGCACCGTCCAGCATTGGTGGCATCCAATTTCTGAAGAAGGACGGCTGACGGACATTTCCGATGATCTTTTGTGGCTGCCGTTCGTCCTGTTTGAATATCTGCGGGAGACCGACGACCTGTCCATCCTTGATGTCACCGCACCTTATCTCGACGGCGGTTCTGGAACCTTGCTCGACCACTGCGAGAGATCGATCATGAAAGTCCTCGAACGCATGAGTCCACGCGGTCTGGCCCTCATGGGTGAAGGAGACTGGAATGACGGTCTCAACGGAGTCGGCGTGCACTGGAAGGGCGAATCGATCTGGCTTTCCCACTTCTTCGTCGGCGTTCTTCATGGTTTTGCGGCGCTTCTGGGCCGTCTTGGGAAGTCTGCCGACACCATCAATGTCTACGAAAAGGCCGAGAAGGCACTGAAGGCAGCCATTCTGGCACATGCCTGGGACGGAAAATGGTTCATCCGCGCGACGACGGATGAGGGAAAGGTTCTCGGGTCCGGGAAGTGCAAGGAAGGGAAGATCTATCTGAATGCTCAGACATGGGCGGTCATCAATCGGGTGGTCGAAGGGGCGCGTGCCCAGGACGTCCTGGATTCCACGGAAGAGCACCTTTACAAAGACTACGGAGTTCTCCTTTTCACCCCTGCCTATACCGTCACGGACAAAAGCATCGGGTATCTGACCCGCTACTCGCCGGGAGTCCGCGAGAATGGCGGATGTTATACCCATGCCGCCATCTGGGCCATGTGGGCTCAGGCCGTTGCCGGACGCCGGGAGAAGGTGTACGAGACCTTCCGGCGGCTCTGCCCGCCTCTCCAGTCGCAGAATGATCCCGACCGGTATGCCGGCGAACCGTTCGTCACTCCCGGCAATACCGAAGGTCCGGAATCGCTTGCCGAGGGGCGCGGAGCCTGGACCTGGTATTCTGGTTCCGCCGCGTGGCTCTACAAAGGAGCCATGGAGTGGATGCTCGGGGTTTCGGTTCGCGACGGGCGTCTGGAGGTGAATCCCAACATTCCTTCAAGCTGGTGTGGATTTATCATGGAACGGCTCCACAAGGGAAAGCGATACCGCATCGATGTTTCCCGCAAACCGGCCGGCCCCGATGAATTTTCCATTACCGTGGAAGAGATGGGGAAGTAAAGGGATGGTCGACGGCGTGGAAAAACGGATCGAAGAACTCCTTTCCCGAATGACTCTTGATGAAAAGGTTGGGCAGCTCACGCTCTTCGCCAGCACCTGGGACACAACGGGACCCACCATCGACGGAAATTACGTCGAATATATCCGGTCCGGACGCTGTGGGGCCGTTTTCAACGTGTATACGACCACATTCACCCGGCATCTCCAGAAGATTGCCGTCGAAGAGAGCCGCCTGAAAATACCTCTTCTTTTCGGCCTGGATATCGTCCATGGGCACCGCACCATCTTTCCCATTCCCCTCGCGGAATCCTGTTCCTGGGACCTGGCTGCTATCGAGACTTCTGCCCGGATTGCCGCCAGAGAAGCGGCGGCCGAAGGACTTCACTGGACGTTTGCGCCCATGGTGGACATCGCCCGCGATCCCCGCTGGGGACGCGTTGCGGAAGGGGCAGGGGAGGATTCCTGGCTGGGAAGCCGCATCGCCGCTGCCAGAGTCCGGGGGTTTCAGGGAAAGGATCTCGCAGCTTCGGATACCGTTCTGGCCTGTGCAAAGCATTTCGCAGCCTACGGAGCGGCTCAGGCTGGCCGGGACTATCACACCGTCGACGTTTCCGAGCGGACCCTGGAAGAAACGTATCTTCCGCCATTCAAGGCCTGCGTCGATGCGGGAGTCCGCACCATCATGCCCGCGTTCAACGAGATCGCCGGAGTGCCCTGTACGGCCAGCTCTCACTTGTTAACCGGCATCCTCCGGGAGCGTTGGGGATTTTCGGGATTTGTCGTGACCGATTACACGGCCATCAACGAGCTTATACCGCACGGCGTTGCCTCCGATGCCGGCGAGGCCGGTCGACTCGCATTTCTGGCCGGATCGGATATGGACATGCAAAGCGGCGCCTACATGAACCATCTGGCCGCTCTGGTCAAAAACGGGATGGTCCCTCTGGAAAACGTAGACGATGCGGTTCGCCGGATCATTCGCGTAAAGTTCGAACTGGGGCTCTTTGAGGATCCCTTCCGATATTGTGACCCGGAACGGGAAAAACAGATGGTTCTGACCTCTGAGCATTTGGAAACGGCCCGGGAGATCGCCCAAAAGTCCATGGTTCTGCTGAAAAACGAGGGAAATCTCCTTCCCCTTTCCAGGAATCTCAAAACTCTCGCGGTGATTGGCCCTCTGGCCAGGGCGACCAGCGACCTTCTGGGTCCCTGGTGCGCAGCAGGTGACGGCGCCAAAGCCCCCTCGATCCACCAGGCTCTCTGTCAAAAGCTTGGGCCGGAGATCCGGATTCTTTTCGAACCCGGATCAGAAATAGTGGGAACAGAGAGGCATGGCTTTGCCGCAGCGGTGAAGGCCGCCGGCCAGGCCGACGTTGTAATTCTGATTCTGGGAGAGAGTGCCGGTATGAGCGGGGAAGCCGCTTCACGCGCGGATATCGATCTTCCCGGTGTTCAGAATGAGCTTGCTGAGGCTGTTGCCGGCACGGGAACGCCGGTTGTGGCGGTTCTCCTCAACGGTCGCCCCCTGGCTCTTTCCAGACTTCAGAAGACGGTTCCCGCCATCCTGGAAGCCTGGTTCCCCGGAACCATGGGCGGAGAAGCCGTTGCCGACATTCTCTTCGGAGACACGGCGCCCTCTGGAAAGCTGACCATCACCT
>CAZQYQ010000112.1:0-13203 GCA_964597625.1 uncultured bacterium | reverse complement strand
GATCGGGATATCGGTCAGCGGGGAAAGGGAGACGACCAGCGACTTGCCGGAACCGGGATACTGGGTGTTGCCGCCCAGCGGCCCGGGGCTGATGACGATCTCATTCTCGGGATCGTTCCACTTTGTGGTCGGCTTGACGGCATTCCAGAGATACCAGAGACCGAAGCCGCGGCCACCGATGAAGATTTCCTTCATCTGCTCGGTGACAGCCTTTTCCGTGATTTTGCGGCTCGTCAGATCGATATGCAGCGTGCGGTTGTTATAGCCGCGCTCGGGCAGGCCCGGTTTGAAGCTCGCTTCGCAGATCAGCTTATGAGCGCCGCGCTGCTTGTCGAGATCGCCGAGATAGGTCGTTCTCTTTGTATAATCTATCATATTGTTCACTTTTCTCCGTGTCGCGTCGCCGTCAGGCTGGCAGATTCGTGTGGCTGCACTCGGTCAGCTCCAGCGCGCAGCTTCTGCACGCCTTCGCGCACGCGCCGCAGGAAATACATTTGAACGGCTCGCGGCCGCCCGGCGCGACGCGCATCGACATGGTCGGACAGAAGCCGACGCACATGAAGCACCCGACGCAG
The DNA here is from genome assembly GCA_964597625.1 of uncultured bacterium. Lineage (GTDB taxonomy): Bacteria > Muiribacteriota > Ozemobacteria > Ozemobacterales > Ozemobacteraceae > MWAR01. The sequence continues at coordinate 12,628 of CAZQYQ010000112.1, read as the reverse complement.
AGCGCCTTGTCGATCACGACCGTGCCGGCTTTATTGCGTGACAATGCCTTGACGGGGCAGATATCAATGCATTTGCCGCACTGATTGCAGACGTTGATATCCCAACCGTCCTTGTTGCGTGTGATGCGAAGGGCCGAGTAAGCAACATCTTCGGTCTTGAAAAACGTCTTCGCGCAGATCTTCTCACAACTCTTCGCACCGATGCATTTCTGCATATCGGTCTTGATGAATTTCATGTTCGACTCCTGACCGGCATTTGTACCGTGGGAATTCCCGCGTCACCGGAAAATTGTGCCCGATAGCGGCACATCAAGTCAAGCAGCGTGACATTCTCTTCCTCCATTCCGGGCCGTGCGTATCCGGGTATGGTCCGACATCCGCTTCACAAGCATTCTCCCTGGAAACGCACATCGAAAGGGCATGCATTGTTTTATATTCAGCAATATCCCGCATGCCCTGATTCGGGCATGGGCGAAGGAAATATTGCAGCATTTCCTCTTCATCGTGATACAATCGGACGTATCAAGGGTGGAGGAAAACAATGATGAGAAGCTCATGTGGAAGAATTTTTCGACGTCTCCTTCTTGCCGCCGGCATGTTGTCTGTGTTCCTGTCGGTGCCGGTCACCGGAGCGGATAACGGATTTTCTTCCGTCATCGAACATATTTCCGCGATGGAGTTTCCAAAAATTCACGTCACGATGAGGGTTTTCACAAAGGAAGCCACGGAGCTCAAATTCGACTCGTTCACCATTCTCGAACGCAAAGAACCCATCTCGACATTTTCCCTCAGTATCGTTCGCCGGGAGCCATTCGTCACTCTCCTGCTCGACCGTTCCTCGAGCATGGAAACCGTTGCCGGGCAGGTGAAGGAGTCGGCGGCGGCATTCGTGAAAGGCCTCAGCGGCCCCGTGCACGTTTCTCTGATGACCTTCGCGAGTGATATCGATTTCGTGACCGAGTTCACGCGCGAACAGGAAACCCTTCTGGAGGGAATCGCGAAAATGCGCCCCTGGGGCGGAACGGCACTCTTCGACGGCCTGTATCAGGCCTGTGAACAGCTGCGGGCGGGAGCTCAGACCGACGACCAGAAGACCGTCGTTCTGCTGACGGACGGCCGCGATGAAAATCCCCAGGGAAAGCCCGGCTTTTCCACGCACAAAGCCGACGAAGTGATCGCGCATGCGCGCAAGAACAACATCCGCGTCATCTGCGTCGCTCTCGGCACCACCATCGATGAGACGTTTCTCAAGCAACTGGCGGCAGAAACCAAAGGCGCCCTGCTTCGCGCGCCTTCCGCGGATAAACTGCTGTCCCTCTTCCAGGCAGTCAGCGCACGGATGATGCTCGAACGAAGATATAGATTAAGTTATACAACGCCGGTATCGCAGCGCGATGGCACCCGGCGCGACCTGACCGTTTCAAGCGAGCTCAGGGGGTTCAAGGACCAGGGAACCGGCTTCTATACCGCTCCGGCAGACCCTGTCAAAGCCGAAGCCACATCGGGTACAACCGCCGGATCCGGGAAAGGGACTCCCGATATCGGGATCCTGGATGGAACTGCTTCATCGTCTTCGGAGTTCCGGATGGGAATGAAAACGATTCGGCACGATGTGGATCTCGGTCGCGTTCAGGCACCCGATCTCGGGAAAAGCACGGACCTTTCGCATCTGGACAAACAGCAACTGGCGACCTGGACGGACATTGCGACACAGGCCATACCCGTCGCGGAGGAATACAAGCCTATCCCGACCCGGCCCGATGCCACGGCAGAGGAAAAGGCGGACATTGCGCGCCTCAATGCCGATCTGAAGGCATCCCACGACGCTCACCAGAAGTGGCGACAGGATTTTGCCCAGGAACAGAACCAGAACACCGGGCGGCTCAATCGCGAGATGCGTGAAATGCGTGAAAACAGCCAGAAAGAGCATGACGCGTTCATCGACGGGGTAAACAGGGATATCGACGGGGTCAACGAGTCGAATCGTGAGCTGTATGAGAGCAATCAGCGATCCGCTGACGAGAGCGCCGCCGAAACGAACAGAACCATGGAAAATCTCGAGCACGATCTCAGCACGGAGTATCAGATCCCGACAACCCCGGAAGAAACCCCTTCCCCCGCCCCGGAGACTCCTGAGCCACCATCGGATGGCAATGATGATTGATCATCGGAGCATCTGACGCAGATATCAGACGGTGGTCAGATACAGAGGAAATTGCCATGGGTTCCTCCTTCAACTCCATTTTTGCCCTGGCCGCTCTGATAGAGGCTGTAACAGCATTCTTCCGGTTCGGCCTCGGGATGCAGGCGGCACGTGATACGGCATCGAGTATCAGCCGGTTCACCTTCGGCATGCGCATCCACCACGGCATGATCGGGCTTGTTCTGCTCCTCTGCGCGGCATTCCTGACGGACACCGCCTGGAAACGGCGGCTGGCAATACTCGGCAGCGCTCTGGCTTTTTCCGATGCGGTGCATCACTTCGTGGTATTGTGGGCGGTGACCGGCTCTCCGGAGTTCGACCTTTTTTATCCCCGCTGAAAGGCCTTCAAACCTTGCTGGCTGATGATTTCGACAGACTGAACACCGAGCAGAAGGCGATCGTCAAGGGGTTCAAGGGCCCGACCATGATCGTCGCCGGCCCCGGCACGGGCAAGACCCGCACCGTGGCAGTGCTGATCGGCCGTCTGCTCACCGAAGGAACGAAACTCAAGGAAATTCTCGCGTTGACGTTTTCGGAAAAGGCCGCCCGCGAGCTGCGCGGCCGTGTGATGGGGTATCACCCGAAAAGTTATGACGAGTGCTGGATCTCGACGTTTCACTCCTTCTGCGCCCGCGTGCTGCGCGAACAGTTTCACCGCGTCGGCATCCATCCCGAATTCAGGCTTCTGACCGGGTTCAAGGAAGCACTGCTCATGGCGGGAATCTGCTCGAAGCTGACCCCCGAAACGTTTCCCGTATTCGGCAGAGTCCTGACGAAGCGCGGCTTCCAGCTTGAAGTGCTGACCTTCATCTCCCTGCTGAAGTCGAATCTGGTAACGCCGGACGGGCTTCAGACGGCGCTCACATATGAGGGACTCGACCTTCGCAGCCGGCAGCGTATCGAAGAGCTGCTGCTGCTGTACCGCCGATATGAGGATGAACGGACACGAACGGGGTTTCTCGATTTCAGAGATTTAATATCGTTAACGGTAAAGGTCCTGCGCGATCCCGGTGCGGCCGAACGGTACCGGCGGCAGTTCCGCATCGTGCTCGTCGACGAGTTTCAGGATACCGATCCGGCGCAATATCTGCTGCTGCGGCTTCTCAAAGGCCAGAATGCCGAACAGTCGCCCCGCATCGCGGTCATCGGGGATCCCCGCCAGAGCATCTACCGATTCCGCGGCGCCGACCCCGGAATGATGGGTGCCAAAAGCGCTTTCAGGCGCGAGTTCAAGGCCCGCCTGTTCCCGCTTCGCAGCAATTACCGCAGCGCCGGATGCATTCTCAAACTGGCCGAAAAGCTGCACTGGTCACAGAATTTTGCCCCCGCCCCCTCCGGAAAGCTCCCTGACGGGCCGCACGACGAGGAGCTGATGGCCCTCAGCGGCCGTCAGGGCATTGTCGAACTTCTCGAGGCCCGCGACGAACTCGATGAAGCCAGGATCGTCGCGCGCAGAATCGCCGCGCTCCTGACCTATGGCGCGCATCGCTGCTTCGCGCCCGGCGAAGTCGCGGTTCTGGTCCGGAACAATTATCAGATCGATCTCATCGCCGAGTCGCTCAGGGCCCTTCATATCCCATTTGATATAGCCGGAGACATGAAATTTTTCAGATCGGAAGAAGTGACGGCCCTCGCTTCGCTTCTCCAGTCCGCCGCGGGACCTGCCGACAGGCAGGAACAGCCGCTTCGCCGCGCCTTCGCCTCGCCCGTTTTCGGCCTCGATCAGATCTGGGCACAGCAGTATCTCGCATCCCTGGAACCCGGCTCCAGCCTGGAACAGGCGCTTGATGAGCGGTTCTCCCGAGCGCCCGATGCGCCGGTTCCCGAGGGAATCGCCGCTCCCTCCCCGGAAACGGCCGTCCGGCTTGCCGCCTTTCGCGAAACCCTGCGCCTCCTGCGCGACGGGATCGGTCTTCCGCTGGTTTCGCTGTTCGCGCGTCTGCTGCTCACCGTGCCGCATCTGCTGGCCGATCCGGCCGCTCCCGGAGCACGTCACATCCTCTGCTTCCGCGGCATGATCGATGATTTCTGCGATGTCTGGGAAAAGCAGAACGGTCGGCCTGCGGTTGCCGCCGATCTGATGCCGAACTTCGACGAATGGCTCACCTACTATGCTTCCACGCTCGAACAGGAAGACGCTGCCGGAACCGCCGCCGAGCCCGGGCCGTCCGGCGTCCGCCTGATGACGGTCCACCAGTCCAAGGGGCTCGAGTTTCCGGCCGTCTTCGTCACGGGTCTCTGCGAAGGCCAGTTCCCCGTCAGACTCCGCGAAAGCCTTCTCCTGGGCTCCCGCGGACTGGCCGGGCTCCAGCAGGCCATCGATGCCGGAAACCGCGAAATCCAGTTTTTCAATCCGTATCCCGCCGACCACGCGGATCACCTCGAAGAGGAACGGCGACTCCTGTATGTCGCCCTGACCCGCGCCGAGGAAGCCCTGATCATGACTCTGCCGCGCCGCATCGGCACGGATCCGGCGCTCCCCGCGCCATTTCTTTCCGAACTCGGTCTCAGACCGATCCGAGACTGGTATGAACAGAACATTCTCACGATAGGCGAACTCCGCACCAGGCTTGCCAGGCTCGATCAGACAGCCCGCGAGGAACTCAGGCCGGATCTCGCGAACCTCGCGGCATCCCTCCGCAATCTGACCGAGGTGGAAACCCCGGCAATCACCGGTGAAAGCCGGGATTCCGAGTTCGAGGAACTCCTGACGCCGCGCAGCTTCGGCATCGCGGCACCGGTTCCGGCGGAACTGCCGGCCGGATTCAGATTTTCGGCCCAGTCCCTGAGGGATTATATCGACTGCCCGCGCCGGTTTTTCTTTAAACATGTGCTGCGCCTGCGCGACGAGCGAACGGAGAGTCAGCCGTTCTTCACGTTCGGGAACGCCATCCACGCGTGTCTTGAGCAGCTTCACAGCCCAGAAGGCGGCTTCGCCGGCGGCAGAACCCCGTCTTCTTCCGATCTCGACCTCCTCTGGTCGGCCCACGGCAGACCGATGCTCGAATCGCTTCCGGTTCTTCAGCGAACGCTCTACGAGCGGCAGGCACGCGAACTCCTCGAAAAATACCGCGAAGCCGTCTATGTCAACGGCCAGATCCCGGTAACCGGAACACTCGGCGTTGAAGCGGATCTCCGGTTCGAGTTCCGCGGGCACAAGTGCAAAGGGCGCATCGACCGCTGGCTGAAGGACACCGACGGGACGCTCTGGATCATCGATTACAAGACCGGCAGTCCGAAATCCGGTGCGAAGATGGCGCAAGAGGCATTCCCCGAATCCGGCCCCCCATCGGAAATCCAGCTCCCGTTTTACCTGCTGGCCGCCAGATGTCTTGGTTTTTCACAGGCGTGCGCCACGACGCTGTATCCGAAAGACGATCTCTACCGGCGCACATACAAGGGATACCTTCCCGGGTATATGAAAGCCGGCATGCTGGGCCTCGGTGCCGGTCCCGAATGGGCCGTGCAGATCAACCCCAGGCAGTTCGCCGAGTTCGAGGATACGATCGAACGGCTCATGACAGATATTATATCCAAGAAGATATTTGACTGCGGCCCGTCTTCGGCGCCTGCAGCCAACTCCTGCACGAATCGCTCACCGAACAAGGGCTGCGAGTTCCAGCCCTTCTGCCAGGAACGGCTCGACCAGCTGCGCGTTCCGGCGAATGAAGACGGCGGCAAGGCCTATGGCGAATCTGACTGACCTGCTGAACAGACTGAACGCCGACCAGTGCCGCGCGGTGAGCGAGCCGCCTGCCGGTTTCATCAAGATTGCCGCCGGCGCCGGCTCGGGCAAAACGGAAGTGCTGACGCGGCGTATCGTCGCGCTGCTTCGCCAGGGCATCTCACCTTCCGAGCTCGTCGCAATCACCTATACGCGCAAGGCCGCCGCGGAGATGAAGGAGCGGCTCGCCCTTCCCGAACGAGGTCTCACGGCCGCCGTTCTCCGCGATCTGCAGGTCTCGACGTTCCACGCGTTTCTGGGCGACTGGCTCAGGCGCGATCCGTTCGGCGCAGGGCTCGACCGCGGGGATGCGGTTCTCACCGAAGGGGGGCGCCAGCTGATTCTCGCTGAAGTCCTCGAAGAGTTCCGGCTTGCCCACGCAGCCGAACTGCTCGAAGGGCCCGAAGCATTCGGCCCCGACCTCGCACACGGGATCACAGAACTCTTTCCGGGCCTGCTCGGAGGCGTTCGCCGCTATCTGCTCTCGCCAGGCGGCTTCCAGCGCTTCGCCGATACCCGGTTCAGCGGGAGGACAACGCCCCCGGAGGCGCTGGAGCTGCATGTTCAGGCCTGGTTTTTCCGATTCTACAGCCGGTATCTGCAGAAGCTCGAAGAGCGGCATCTGCTCGACTTCGACGAGATTCTGCGCCGGGGCAGCGATCTCATCGCCTCCCAGCGCGAATCCGGCCTCGAGCCCGATCAGCGCATCTTTCTCATCGACGAGTTCCAGGACAACAATCGCGAACAGTTCAGCATCATCACAAGCTTCATCGAAGGCCGCGACGGCCATGTCACCGTCGTCGGTGATGAAAAGCAGAGCATCTACCGATTCCAGGGCGCGGATATCCGCACCTTCCGGTCGTTCCCGGCAACCGAAACGATCTGGCTGAACCGCAACTACCGCTCCGTCCAGGAGATCCTGACCCTCGCCGATAGATTTATATCATATGGAATACATGACGCCCCCCCCGCGCAGGAAGCCGATCGCGGCGCTTCCACGCGGCATCAGCCGATTGCCTGCCTCCTGGCCCCGCCCCAGGCTGCCACCGATGAAGCGGAAGCCGTGGCCGGAATGATTCAGAACCTTGTCCAAGGCGGGTTGCGCATCGATGGCCGCGACGGTCCCAGGCCGATGACGTACGGCGACTGCGCCATCATCGTGAACTCGGTGACGAATCTGCCCAGAGCTTACGAAGACGCGCTGCTGACACGGGGGATTCCGTATGTGCTGTCGGGGGGTCTCGGCTTTTATGCCCGCCACGAGATCGCCGCGGTCGTCGCCTTTCTGAGACTGCTGGTCCGCCCGGATGATGATCTTTCGCTGGCGACGATTCTGACGGGCCCGCAATACGGCCTTTCCGACGAGGATCTGGCGCGGCTTTTCCACGAACGCCGGGAGGAGAAAATCAGCCTGCTCGCGCATCTGCTTTCGCTTCCGGAAACAGGCCTTTCAGACCGGGTCCGCTCTTTCAGACGCCTGTTCGTGCGCCTTCAGTCGATGAGCGGAACGCTTGGGGTGCTCGACCTCGTCTATGCGGTCCTCGATCAGGCAGGCTTCCTGGAGCATGCGGCATCTCAGACGGATGATCTGAGACGCCGACGCCTCGAGAACAACCTGACGAAATTTATCGGTATCGTGCGGACCTTCGAAGCCAACGGCGTTTTCACCACCCTTCGCGACTTCCTCGCCTATCACGACAAGACGCGTGATTCCGGCGTCGACGAGGATGAAGCCGGCCTCGGCCTCGAAGAAGGCGAAGCGGTGAAGATTCTCACGATCCACAAGGCGAAAGGGCTCGAGTTCCCGGTCGTGTTTCTGCCGCGTCTGCGCACCCGTGGCTTCAAGCGCGCTCAGGGTCTGTATGTCACACGCGAGCAGGGACTGATCGTATTCCAGAAAGATGCCGGAGGCAGCCCCACGACGGAGACGGATCCTTACTGGGCGGCGGAGGAAACCGCTTCCCGGGGGGAGGAGCGGCGCAAGCTGTATGTGGCACTCACACGCGCCCGTGATCTGCTCGTGATCAGCGGTTCGATGATGGATGCGGAAAAAGAGGGTCAGGCCCTCTGCGAACTTGCCGGCATGCTTCGGAACGATGCATCCCTCGGAAGCGTGCGGCCCCTGGAAGAATGGCGGAATATCACCACCGGCTGGCTGGCCGCGGGTTCGCTTCCACCCTGCGCCTCAGAGCCCGTGAAGGCGCCGGTTGTCGAGCCGGATGAAATTCGGCCCCAGATTCTGGCCCTGTCTGACCGGTTCATCAGGGAACACGACGCCCTCGCCGGCCGCTCCGGGAAAAAAGCAGAAACGGCCGGCCGTGAAGAGATTTACTCGCTTGCCGATCTCGACTCCTACGAGCGGTGTCCGCGACGCTATTTTTTCCAGCGCCGTCATATCGCCCCGCTCGATGAGCCGACGGAAGGCGGACGGGGACCGGCGGTTGGAAATCTCGTGCACCGGTCTCTCCGCATCTATCACGATGCGCCTGTTTCGCCTCTCTCCCAGGAAGAACGCCGGAAAAGGGTGTTTGAGGCACTCGAACGGATTCTCCCGCTCCACGGAGAGGAAGGGGTGGCCGGCCGGGAACGCGCATCCATGCTTCTCGACCGCTACCTGGCATCGCCTCTCTCCGCGAAAGACGCGACGCATCTCGAAGCGGAAGTGAACCTGCGCCTCACCGTCACCGGCTCCGGCGAATCCGACGGCCCCTTCCTGCTGCGCGGCTTCGCCGACCGCATCGACATCCGGGACGGTGAAATTTATATTATCGATTATAAAACTCATCCCTGGTCTCCGGAATCTCACTCGGGATACGCGGGGCAGCTCGCCCTGTATCTCGCGGCCGCCCGACGCGGCTTGTTCGGCGAAAGCGGCACCCTCACCGTTGCGACCGCTTCCCTGCTCTACCTGACGGCCGACGGGGCGAGAATCGAACCGGTCGAGCCTGACCTTCCGGCCTTCGAGACTGCCGCCGCCGCAACCGTCGCCCGCATCAGAGCCGAACGAGAGTGGAAGCCCCGGTCAAAAGAATTCTGCGCAGGATGCACCTGGGCCGCGTTCTGCTCCGCTCCGCCGCCAGAAGCGCTTCCAGAAACAGGCCCGTAAAACGGCACCCGCACGCAAAGCCCCGAAGGCACAAAGCACACCGGAAGAACGCTGTTCACCCTGCAGGATCCCCGTGTCGAACTGTCTTCAAAACCGTCATCCCCGTATCCGCATCTCGGCGATCATCTTCAGGCCTTCGTGCCGTTGTGGTTGCCAATTCTGATTTGACATGCTATTCATGGATCGCGTCGGATACAGCTCCGGCGAAAAAGTATGAGGCAAGGAAAAGGAGAATGAAATGCCTGTCAATCTGAACGGCCGCCACTTCCTCCAGCTCGATGATTACTCTCCCGAAGAGATCCAGTATCTGCTCGATCTCTCGGCCGACCTCAAGCGGCTCAAGCGCGCCGGCATCCGGCCCCGCAACCTCGAAGGCAAGAACATCGCCCTGATCTTCGAGAAAGCCTCCACCCGCACCCGCTGCGCCTTCATCTGCGCCGCCGCCGATGAAGGAGCTCACGCCGAGTATCTCGGCAAGGGCGACATCCAGCTTGGCAAGAAGGAAAGCGTTGCCGACACGGCCCGCGTTCTCGGCCGCATGTTTGACGGGATCCAGTTCCGCGGCTTCAAGCACGAGACGGTTCTCGGTCTTGCAAAATACGCCGGTGTCCCGGTCTGGAACGGTCTCACCGATGAGTATCACCCGACCCAGGTCCTGGCTGACTTCCTGACCATTATCGAGCAGTTCGGCACTCTCAAGGGCATCGCAATGGCGTTCGTCGGCGACGGCCGCAACAACATGGCCAACACCCTCATGATCGGCGCCGCCAAGATGGGCATGGATTTCCGCATCGTCGCCCCGAAGTCTCTGCACACCGACAAGGCAATTGTGGATGCCGCCAAACGATTCGCAGCCGAGAGCGGTGCGAAGATCACCGTCACGGATGACATCGCCAAGGGCGTGAAGGGCTGCGATGTTCTTTACACCGACGTCTGGGCCAGCATGGGCGAAGAAGCCCAGATGGCCGCCCGCATCAAGCTTCTCAAGCCATACCAGGTCAACATGAAGATGATGAAGCTGACCGGCAAGGAAAACCCGATGTTCCTGCACTGCCTGCCGGCGTTCCATGACGACAAGACCGAAGTTTCGAAAGAAACCGGCGCCATGGAAGTATCCGACGAAGTATTCGAGAGCAAATACTCGAAAGTATTCGACCAGGCTGAAAATCGTCTACACACGATCAAGGCTGTTATGGTGGCAACTATAGGAATCAGATAATATCCTGACGATTCTTTCCAAAGCCGCATCGGAACATGATGCGGCTTTTTTATTTCATAATCCTTGCATTGAAAATTTTTCTATCGTATTATTCATTTCAGTTGCATTTTGAGTCGGAAAACCGCGATGCAACAGTCTGGGGAAAATACATACGTAGTAACCAAGGGAGCAAAGAATGAAATCGATCAATCTCAAAAACCTCGTCAAGGTCATTCGCGGTCTTCTGGATGGGAGTCTCGAACTGCATGCCGTTCCGACCGGACGCAAACCATCAAAGGCTTCAGCAGGCATGGTGACGGTTCGCCGCAAAGCCGGCCGCAAGCCGCTTCCCCCTTCCATCAAGAAAAAGATCCAGGAACGCACCAAGGCCGCGAAGGTCCGCGCCGCCCGCAAGGCTCTGCCGACCCCGCGCGAAATTTTCTTTTTCCTCGACGGCAAAACCGACGGAGTCAAGCTGACCGCGCTCGCCAAGAATTTCGGCGTGAAGCGCTCGATGCTCAAAAACCTCATGCAGAAGCTCGTTAACAGCGGCGACGTCGTTGAAAGCCACAGCACCTATTACCTGCAGCGCCGAATCCGCAACCGCGGCGGGAAGCGCCCCGTCAAGCCGGCACCGATCGCCCCGGCGACCGTCCTCGCCTATCTCGGCAAACATCCCGGCGTCGCCATGTCCGGCCTCGCTCAGGCCCTCGGGGAATCCAGCTATCAGCGTCTGATCAAAGTCATTAATGCCCTCAAGAAAGACGGCAAGGTTCGCGTCGAAAACAAGACCTACTCCCTCGCCGACTGACCCCGCCCGAAAAGGGCCGGCAGCATCATCGCCAGGGTTCTGGCAACAATGCTGCCGGCTTTTTTTGTTCCTCGACCGCCTGATATTATACGATACTATATTATAGGATCAGACCAGCCGGGAGCGAAGAATATCGTGCAGATGCAGGAAGCCGACGATCGTATCGCTTTCCGCTTCAACGACCGGCAGCGACGTGATCGATTTTTCCTCCATCACCTTCAGGGCTTCCATCGCAAGTCTGCCGGGAGACGTGCGACGCGGCTGTTTCGTCATCACGTCCGACAGCGGAACATCCAGCCCTCCGTTCGATCGTTCGAAATAGCGGCGCAGGTCACCGCCGGTAAAAACACCGAGCAGCCGGTTCGTTGCATCCGTGATGACAAGCGCTCCGAAACCACCCCGGGACATTTCCAGTATCGCATTCTTCAGCGGCATATCGGGCGATGCGATCGGAATCCGGTCGCCCGAGTGCATCAGGTCACGCACCGTCAGAAACCTTCGTCCCAGGCTTCCGGACGGGTGCAGATACGCGAAATCCTTTTCCCGGAACCCGCGCGCCTCGATCAGCGCAACGGCAAGCGCATCGCCCATCGCCATCGCAACAGTTGTCGAGCTGGTCGGCGCCAGATTCATCGGACAGGCTTCACGATCCACCGAAGCATCGAGAACAACGTCCGCCATTTTTGCCATCGAGGAGCCGGTATTTCCGACAAGGGCGATGATCCGCGCACCGACGCGCCGGAGAAATGGAATCAGCCGCACGACTTCGTCCGTTTCTCCTGAATTCGAGAGCAGCAGCAAGACATCCTGCTCGGTCACCATGCCCAAGTCGCCATGCAATGCCTCGGCCGGATGCAGAAAAAACGATGGAGTGCCCGTGCTGGAAAGCGTTGCCGAAATTTTCCGACCGACCAGGCCTGATTTTCCCATGCCGGATACGATGAGCCGACCGCGCGACGTCAGAATCAGGTCAACCGCCTGCAACACCTCGCCGTTCAGCCTCGCCGCGGCGGCCCGGATCGCTCCCGCCTCGTCTTCAAGCGCCCGCCTGGCCGTTTCCAGAATACCGTCCGTATCGCCCTTCCGTTTTTCATTCATTGCAGCAGCAAAATACCAGCCTCCCGCCCACAACGCAACCCGACACCCTGAACGGTCACCAGAGTGTCTTCCCCGCCCCCAAAGCTGAATGACGGAGAAACAGAGATGCCAGGGCCCAGAACGGGATCTTGCGCAGGTGCCATGAAAGAAAACCGCCGGCCCCGTATCGGCGGGACCGGCGGCCAGGATGACCGGAAAATCAGAAGGTCAGTTTTTGATCGACGACCGGCACCAGATTCGAGCCAACAACGGTCACGAACCCTTCGACCCCGGAGTTCGCCGGAACCGTCACGACAGCTTTGCCTTCGGCGTTGGTACCCAGGGTTCCCATCGCATCAAAGCGGTCTGTGTAGCAGGTGACCTGTGCGCCCTCGACCGGCTTGCCGTCCGCGTCGACGACGGTGACGGCCACGGAGCTCTCGGACCCGGTGTTTCCGGCCGTCGCGTTCACCTTGATCCGGCGCGGGGCACGGGTGCGAACCATCAGC
>CAZQYQ010000111.1:0-13277 GCA_964597625.1 uncultured bacterium | reverse complement strand
AAGTTCGACGCCGGCATGGAGACCGCAGGATTTGATGACCGGCTTGAAATTGTCGATATCCATGACGATCAGAGAAAGCGGCAGCCGATAGCGATGAGATTTCGCAAGTTCATCACCAAGCTTGTCCATGAAGTAGGTGTAGCACAAAAGACCTGTTTCAGGGTCGAATCTGCGAAGCTCGTCGAGAGAATCGAGCAGCTCCTCCCGCTCGCGGGCTGCGCCGCAAAGCCCGGCAGCAGCCTGGACGAGCTGAAGGACGAGCGGTGAGTCTTTCGGCTCGACTTCAAAATAGACGACCAGAAATCCGTATACACCGGATGAAGAAGAGACTCTCGCGGCGACCGCAACCCGGTAGTCGGCCTCGATTTTGAGTTCCTGGTATTCATTGGGCGGACTATCCCTGGTAACTATCAGGAGCGGGTTTGAATAGAACAGCTTCCCGATGGCGCCGGTGCCGACCTGGCGGTGATAAGAACGGGAGGCTTCAATGAATATATTTTGGCTGTCCGTAACTTCCAGCTCGTCTGTTCGCCTGTTCTTGCAGACAAGGGCAACGGCTGTCGCACCGAGACTGACTTCCATGCATCTCATGATGCGCTTGACCGTGCGACACGCACGGCGATCGGAGGGCAATCCGGCGAGGGTCTGGCAAAGTGACGGCAACACATGATCCATCATAGTTGTTCTCCTGGCGAAGTCAGACGGTATTCAGCCGTCTGAATGCTTGTCTGGTGAATCGATCGAAAGCACACCGAAAACCTTCCTGCACGTGACCTTTCCGATCAAGAACATCGTATCTCATGCTAAACGATATATCTGCGCTTTCATTATGCAATGAAATAAAGTGAAAAGCCTCTCATATTCCACTATAGCACTAATAGGGGTGCCATGGATAACGTTGATCAGACCGTTGCCTGTGCAGAAGCGTACGCGGTGCATCAGGAAAGTCTGATGGTTCTTTTCACCATTCACCGGATAATCTGAAGAAATCGTCTGTCTCAACCGAGAGGCGAGCTGGGCTTTGAATTCCGGCTCGGGAGGCTTTTTCCGCATCTCATGGTCAGAAATGTTCGGGGTTTTCATCTTTTGAGAGGGCGGTCGATTGCCCTGAATGAGGACCTTTATTGACTCTGGCGCCGGTTATCACAGCATGGATACGGGGTTTGTGAACAGAACGTGAAGTTTTTTTGTACACCCCCTTGCGCGATATGCGGGAGTAGGGTAAGATTTCAGTGTATTGCGGGCACCGTATCGTCCGCGTTTTCGTATTTAGTATCAAGTATTGGCCTGCAGGAATGTTCTCTCAGTAGTGTCGTTCTTTGTTCAATTCACTTCGTTTCCGGTTGTAAGCGCGTCACAAGTAAAGAGCAGGGAGTATATAATGCGCAAGAGTACCCGGTTTGCTTCTGTCATTGGTTTGTTTTTGATGCTCGGCGGTGTCGTTCCCGCAACCTGGGCCCAGCAGCCCATCGACTGGACGTCCCGCCTCGCCACGGTCCAGGATCAGGCTCTCCGCCGGACGCTGGAAAACAGCATTTCCGCCGGTCTGATCGCCGATGAAGCCGATTTCAACACGGCTGTCGCGAGAGCTCAGAGTCGTTTTGCTGCACAGAACCCCACTGCTTTGTACGCTGCCCGTGGGAATAACAACGGGAATGCGCAGTCCATCCGCGATGCCATTGCGAAGTCGACTGCCCTGATTGCAAAGCTTGACCGTGATGCCGTCGACGTCAAGAAGGTCGATGGAACACGTGGCAAGCTTTTCCAGCCGCTCACGGGAAGCCTGCCGGCCAGCTACGAAGCTGCATACAAGCTTGCTCTGCTTTTCAATCCCCGCGTCGGAACGGATGATACCGGCCGGCTCAATTCTCAGATCGATACCTTCCTTGCTTCGATCGCCGATGACCCGGTTATCAAGCAGGCTCTTCAATCCACCGGCACGAAAATGGCTGATCTCAAGCGCAACTGGTTCGGGTCGGGCGCCGGCTTTGAACACGTCATCTGCGGCGAGATCAAAGGCTCTGAAGTAAGCGGATATCATTGGTGGTACAAGTTCTATCGCGATGAACAGACCGGGAATACCCAGTATGTCAACACTCTTGGAAATGCCGGCAGTGAATATGCCTATACCGGCGCCTTCACCTGGGATCCCGACGGCTCCGGCCCCCTGCCGACCGCACGGAAGAAGAAGGGCGGATTCATCGTCGGTAACTCCGTACAGGCGATTCTCGCCCTCGGCCACATCGCAATGGAAAGTGCCCGCAAATTCGGAAGCATTCCCGGCGCTCTCACCTTCGACGCCGATGTGAATGGCCAGACATTCACCTGGCAGCTCTATACCATGGGTGGAACCATTCGAAGCCTGTATCCGATGGGCGGCAAGAACAACATGCCCGAACCCGACGACATTGCCCGCGAGTATTACGATCTCGAAGGCGAAGCTCTTCAGGGCGTAAACCCCGAAGCATCACTTACCGTTCACTGATCCGTTCATTCCTGAATCACCGGTGCAGCCGAAAGGCCGTGCCGGTGATTTTCTATTTGGACTGATATAAACAGACGCATTCAGAATATGACGCAACGCGGAGAGAGTCGGGTGAATGGTTGCATGAAAAGCTCAACGGGCCATTGAGATACGGAGAGGGATCTCCATCGGCAAATAATCGGTTGATCAAAAAGGCGGCGAACCGGTACCGGTTCGCCGCCTTCACGATGGTATGGGTTAGGCGCCGCTCTGGGCTGTACGTTCGCCGAGCATCGCTTGGAGATCGGCATCAGCAGTGGTGATAGGCAGGATATTGAAGTTCTTCACGAGGACCTGAAGGACCGCGGGGGAAATGAACGCCGGAAGGGACGGCCCAAGCCGGATGTTCTTCATACCCAGATTCAACAGCGAGAGAAGAACGATGACTGCTTTCTGTTCATACCAGGAAATGACGAGGGAGAGGGGCAGATCGTTGAGGCCGCATTTGAAGGCGCCTGCAAGAGCGGCGGCGATCTTGATCGCCGAGTTTGCGTCGTTACACTGGCCGACATCGAGCAGACGGGGCAGTCCGGCGACGGTGCCGAAGTCGAGTTTGTTGAATCGATACTTGCCGCAGGCCAGCGTGAGAATCATGCAATCCTGCGGAATCTTCTCGGCGAGTTCCGTGAAGTAGTTGCGGCCGGTCTTGGCTCCGTCGCAGCCGCCGATCAGGAAAAAGCGGCGGACCTTTCCGGTCTTGACAGCTTCGATGACCTTGTCGGCAACCCCGAGAACAGCCTGATGGCTGAATCCAACGAGGATCTCCTTCACGGGTTTGTCGGCCGGGAAGCCGGGGGCGGCAAGAGCCGCATCGATGACTTTCGAGAAATTGCGGTCGGGAATATGGGTGACGCCGGGCCAGCCGACAAGGCCGGTTGTGAAGATGCGCGCCTTATAGCTTTCGCGCGGCTTCTGGATGCAGTTCGTCGTCATCAGAATTGAGCCGGGGAATGCGTCGAACTCCGTGGCCTGATCCTGCCAGGCGCCGCCGTAGTTTCCAGCCAGATGCTTGTATTTCTTGAGGCCCGGATACCCGTGTGCCGGAAGCATTTCGCCGTGGGTGTAGATGCTGATGCCCCGGCCTTCGGTCTGTTTGAGAAGGGCTTCAAGATCGATCAGATCGTGGCCCGAAACGAGAATGCATTTGCCCTTCCTGACGCCGATCTCTACCGGGGTCGGCTGGGGGGCCCCATACTTCTCGACGGCGCCGTTCTGAAGGACATCCATGACGGTGATATTGGCTCCGCCCAGTTCAAGGTTCAGCGAGACATACTGGTCGACAGTGGTGTTTTCATCAGTGGTGGCGGCGAAACATTTGAGAATGACCGCCTCGGCATCGGTGTTGAATTTCCCGAATTCGCGTGCGTGGAAGGCATAAGCGCAGATTCCCTTGAGGCCGTAGGTGAGCAGTTCGCGAAGCGACCTGAGATCGGCATTCAGCGTGTCGGGTTTCATGACGCCGACCTGTGCTGCAACCTTCAGATACTCGTCGAGAGTGCCGTGAGACGGAATACTCGGCATCAGTTCAAGGCTGTCTTTCCCACCTGCCTTCTGGTAAAGGGCGATGGCGGCAGTCTTCATCTCGGCTACCTTGTTCATCATGGCAATCAGGCGCTGATCGTCAAAATCAACGTTGGTGATCGTGGTGAAAATTGCACCTTCGATGAACTGCATCAGCTCGTCCGGCACCTTCGCGCCCTTCTGAACGGCAGCCCAGGCATACTTCGAGATGCCTTTCACCGCGAAAACGAGAAGGTCCTGCATTGCTGCCGTGGACGGCTGCTTGCCGCAGACTCCGGCGACGGAACATCCCTTCCCCTGTGACGTCTGTTCACACTGAAAACAAAACATGCCCATGAGAAATCCTCCTTAAAAGTATCGCGGTAATGAATCTCGCAGTCTCATGCGATGATCATATCCTCTCGAACACGCGAAAGCCTTGATCAACGTCAAGGCTGATATCTTTTCTCTTCGTGAAAACGTAACCTGAATGAAGACGCCAAGTCAAGGTGACGGGAAACAAGTCTGCGATTTCCCGCGAAAACGGGGAATACGACTCGGACTGCCAATGTATAGCGTGTTCAATATAAAAAGGCGGCCCGGAGAAAAACTGATCAATCAGCTTCCAAAAACAAATCTGGAGAGAAGAGAGACGATCATGGCTCCCCAGACGATGGCGACGAGAATCCAGACAAAAACCGTCATTTTTGCCCTGTGTTCTTTCTTTTCACGTTCGTCGTCGATCCGTCTGGCATCACTTCCTATGGGCTCGGCCTGAAGGGCTTTGGCGATTTTCTGCCTGACGTCCGCCGCGTTTTTTTCAAGGTCGTCTTCCTGGCTGGAATCGGGTTTGCCCGGTTTCAGTTCGTCGGGCGAAGCCGGTTCTGCCTTGTGCGGCGATGAAGAGGAAGCTGCTTCTTCGGATGCAACGAGTTCTTCCGGGGTTGATAGTTTATCGAGAGCGATCGACAGTTTTTCGGCAACCTGAGTCATGATCTGATGTTTTTGTTCGGCTATCGGGCCGGTGGAGGCATGTGTCGAGAGATAGACGCTGTGAAGAATCTCTCTGTCGGGGTTTGAACAAAGAATATACCCGATTTTATCGATCAGCTCCGGCATGGTCTCACTGTTGAACGCCTTCAGCAGAGGCTCTCTTACCAGACCGAAATCGACCAGCATCGCTGCAGGAATACCGAGCACTCGCTGTCTGGCGCTGTTCGAAAGCAGCAGGCTGGATACCAGGCTTTTGATCTGATCCCGGTCGATCCCAACAAAGGCACGCGTTGCATTCATTCTGATCTTGCCATTTTTGTTCTGCATCAGCTGGGGCAAATAGATGCACAGGTATTCGGAATCAAGTTTGGCGAGAGCATCAATGGCGGCGCAGACTTCCTCGGGATTTTCTTTCGTGAGATAGGGTCTCACGATCTGGGCGTCTTCTGAAGCTCCGAAGCGGCCGATCAACTTTATGACGGCGCCGAGTTCTTTGCCTTTCGAGCTTCTCACAAGCGATGGAAGTCTCGATTTGAGTTCTTTGTACCCGTCGTTGGAAAGGCGGTTCAGGAGTTGGATTCGCGAACTCGGATCAAGAGAATCATACTCTTCGATGCCCGCGGTTGCGACCTGGTTTGTCTTACCGGAGCTGACCGGCTGTTCGGGGGGCGATGGCTCGGCAGATGGTTCGAGGTCCGGGAGCAGTTGTGGTTCGGAATGCTCGGGCTCCTGGGGCTGACTTGCATCGGGGGGCTCGGAAAGGATCGCAGCATGGAAAAGGCGGTCTTCCTCGGCTTTGACCCGCTCTTTGAGTTGATCGAGATACTCCTGGGCCGTGACGGTGACTTTTTTTGAATCGGCCAGCGATCTGGCGATGCCGATCAGAATGCCTTTGACGAGGTTCTGGTGCTGACCGCGCAGGTTGCGGCAGATCCAGTACAGTTTGAAGGGGAGTTCGGTATGAGCATGGGCCTTCATGATCAGGCTGACGCGCATCAACAACTTCGGATCATCGACTTCAGCGACAAATCGTAAAAGATGAGGCTCGATTTCAGCATACGGAAAAGACGCGGCGTGATGGAGCGCCAGCGCTTTTTCGGTGAGTTCTTTCGAGAACATCAACTCGACCAGGTATCGGAGAGCCCCGGGCTTATCCCAGCGATACAGGCTTTTGATCGCTTTCGCCCTGATTCCGGGATTCGGGTTGTCGAGAAGGGGAGTCACAAGACTTTGCAGATTGTCGGGATCGATTGTTTCAAGGGCATCGATCGCCGCCGTTAGGACGGTCGGGTTCGGGTGTCTGCACAGCTCTATGAGCGCTTCAGAATCTTTGATATCGCCGAACTGCTTGAAATACCGACAAAGGGTCGGAAGCAGTTCCGCGGGCAGAGTGTTCCACGAGGAACTTCGGAGGACATCGTTCGCGAGGAATGCTTCAGAGGATTCGAGACGGGTCACCGTAATGGCAAGATCAACGAGTTTGTCCGGGGATGACAGCTGGTTCTGCAGATCATCCAGAGTTGCCGGCGGTGTATCGCCGCGAAGCTTCATCATCTGGAGCTTGATCGTTTTCGTGAGCTGGAAGGCAAGCACCGGGTCTTTTACTTCAGGAAGCGACTGCTGAAGAGTTTCGACAATATGCTTGGCGAATGGTGCTGACTCGATTTCGCTTAAAAGGGCAAGAATGAGCGTTCCATCGCCGCTCCGGAGCGTCGATGGGATCTGCTCGGTTGCAAGATCTGAATGGGAAGTCATCATTTCAGAAATTCTACCATACCTTCGGGTGGTTTGTAGACGGTCGAAATCGTTTCTGGGAAGGGAAACGCATTTCTCTGATTTGATGGGAATGATCTGAAGAAATTACTGAATGAATACGCATAAAAATAACCGGAATCATTGTTCCGGTTATTTTTCAGAAAAGGGTCAGAATCCGATGTTCAGGCCGAGTCTCAGATCGGGTTCGTCATTGAACGACATGACGAATACTTCAGCCTGAACAGCCTCGGCACCACCACGAATGCCGACATTGAGAGATACTCGGTCGCTGCCGGAGGAAAAGAAGTCTCGATAATTCATGAACTGGCTTTCAAACATGAAAGCAAAATTTTTCGAAGGGGCGTATTCGAGAGCGATCGCACTGACCAGGAACTCTTTTCTGTCGTATTCCAACGTGCGTCCATTCATCAGTTCAACGGTTTGATTATCCGTAAAGCAGTGTTTTAAATTCAAAAATCCGTTTATGTTATCCGTCAGCTTCTCGCCGAGAGTCATGTACACTGATCTGAGATTTTCAATCTGGACGAGATCGGCCGAATTGAGTTCTGAAGCCGACATCGGGGCGAAAACTCCGCCGAAACAGAAATCCTGGGATGCGATGTGGGTCGAGTATTTCATCCCGAATCCGGTTGAGTCCTCTTCATAATTGAGATCCCCGAGATAGGGGGAAGAAGAGCGATCATATTGCAGATGATTCAGGGAAATCTCGAGATTCGGCTTGATGGAATATGCCGCGGATATCCACTGCTCATTCTTCTCGAGATCGTATTTCGTTTTGTCTGCGGTGATGTCCCGGTTCGTGACACCGCTTTTATATGACACGCTGACCCGGCGGTCCTTCTGAAAATCCGGGGTTGGCACCGACATGAGTCCGCTCGTGCCTGAAAGACACATCCCCGTCCGTGCGATGTCGGTATCACGAAGATCCGCACCCGAATTGGTGGAAGATTCGGACTGATACTCCGGAACCGAATCTAGAACCTGAGCAGACGCCGACAAGGGAATCGCGGCAGCGAGGATGAGACCGATCAGTGTTTTTTTCATCGTCAGCCTCATTTATAAAGTTCAAAGTTGGTCAGATACGTGCTCTTGTCCGCTCCAACGACGACATCCTTCCAGGAATGAAGCATATCTGCGTTGTCTTTCGGTATGAACCAGGCGTTTGTCTTCGTTAAAACAACTCCATCACTTACGGTTGAAGTTGTTGTGAAAACCGTATCCGTCTGCATTTTTGCGTTATCTTTTCCAATGTAGATGATATATTTATCAATATTGGAAGTCGGTTCCAGGTGTGAAATTTTGAAGGTTCCATACACATAGGGATCCATTTGCGTGGTTGAGGTTGCCACATTGGATGATTTAACGGGTTCGGGAGTGGCAGATTCAAGAGTCCAGTTATATTCAGCAGATCCGGTTACCGTTAACTGATACCTGTAACTCCACTTGTACACCCGTACAACGGCATTCTGAAGATCGGACGTCGTCAGGCCGGATCCTGGTTCAAGAACGAATCTGCCGACGATGGAGCCTTTGTCCGTTTCCTGGTTGTAAAGCAGATAATAATTCAGAGTTGATGGCACGGTGGCGGCATTTGCGACTTTGAAAAGAGTCGACATCTTGCTGTATCCAAGTTTGGAAAATTCGATTTCATAGCTGCCGGGAGAAACCGCCGGAAAAACAAACCTTCCGTTGCTGTCTGTGAGAGCCGTGCCGACGCCTTTTATAACGCATGTTACAAATTCAAGGGCAGAGCCGGAAAATGCATCGCGAATTGTTCCGGAAGCGATTACAGCCTGTGTTTCAACGGTGCTTTGTTTCCTTGTGAGAATGATTTCCGGCGAAACGGGCGAGGTTGTTCCGTTTGAAAGAACATAGACCTGCGTCATCGCATTTTCATAATCCGCATGACTTGTCGTTAATTCATATTGCCCGGGCGTAAGACCCTGGAAAATGAATTTCCCTTCGCCCGTCGTTTTGGTCGTTTTGTTTCCCGGATTGAGTATTACCTGAACATTGGCAATCGCCTCTCTCGCCACGTTGAATTTCGTATATCCCGCGATATCCCCGGTTACGATCTGTGCATTCGTGATCTGTGACAGATAGATCGTCGGGCTCTTGGGTGACATGCTTCCGTCATGCTGGATGGAGACGGGATACGAAACATCCTTGTATCCAGATAATGTAATATATAATATATAAATGCCTGGATCCAGATTGGGGAAGGTGACATACCCGTTGCCATCGGTTATCGTTTTATCCACTGTCGTATTCACGCCGCCGCTGACATATCTGTCGATTCGTACATCTGCAAGCGGCAAGGTTTCTTTGGTCGTTTCATTTTTGATGAATGCGTCAATGGCTCCCTTTTTTGCTTCAGTCGTGGGAGCTTTTTTTTCGAGCTGGATAATCGGATTTTCGGGTGAAAGTGTCCCGTTTGCAAGAATATAGACCGGATACAATACTTCCGTGTATGTTGCCGACCCGCTCGCTGCTCTCAGGGTGTACATACCCGAGGCAAGGCCTTGAAAGAAGAATCTGCCTTCCCCTGTCGTTCTGATCGACAACACCGGAATGTCTTCAGAGAGAAGTTCCACGGGAAAGTTGACAACCGCGTCATTGTTGCACTTCAGATATCCGGAAAGGTTGAAAGTTCCAACCAACTCCGGTGACAGCTGTGTGAGAGAATCCGGGCCGGATACCAGGGTGGAAATGGGTACGGAATTATTGCCTTCCTTGCAGCCGCTTCCATTTAAGGAAAGCAGTGCCAGCGACATCAGGAACGCACCAGTCATCCAACCGGAATATCTGTAAGACATGAGATCCCCCCACGAGATAAATTAAGAGTCACATCTTCAATCGGCGTATTGGGGGGAAAAGTTGAGAAGAATCTCGGATGGCGTCAGAGTTCATATCACCTGCGCTGATTCATCCGGAAGCCGGAATGGCGCACCTGGTCAGTTGTTGGCAAGAGCCTTCTGAAGGGCATTGCCGACTTTTTTCAACTGCTTTGCGGCTTTGATTCGCTCATCAAATGAGGGAAGACCGAATTTTTCCAGGATATCCTTGCCTCCAGGGCTGGATTGGGGAGGACTCTGACGGAAAAACGCCTCCGAGACCCAGCCAGAGTAGCCGATGCCGGCCGTATCCGTGCCGATGACCAGATGCCATCTGACCCCGTCGACGATTTTCCAGTCTTCGCCCGATGGTTCGATTGCGGCAGCGGCGATGGTCTGATTTTCTGGAGAGCGGTGGGAATACCACGTATCCAGTGATATCTTCCCGGTCGCGAAACAATACAACAGGGCTATGCCTGAGAAAGCAACAAGAACAGACCGGAAGCCGCCGGATCTGCGTGGGCGCGAATACTCAGGCGGCAACTCCGGAGCGGGAGCAGCTGCCGGTGAAAACAAAGGCTCGGCCGGCGATTCCGTACCCTTGGGAACGGGGGGAGACGGCACATCGTCTGATGATTCCGGAATGATGCTGGCTTTAACGGCAATGAACCGCATCAGGGGAACACAGATCACAATAGCCAAGATGATAGCAAGAGGATATACAAACATCCTGATATGAATCCTCCACGATATAAATTATCGAAATATAACCTCCTATAATAGATAACACCATAAATAAACAAAGGCAACCCGATTCGTGTACAGGCCGGAGCCTGTTCTGAATGGAATATCCCACACGGATGACCTACGGATGTGCCTTGCAGACAACCTGGCCGGCAGCATCGAAGGTGTATGAACAGGGGCAATTGTCCGGAGTTTTGAAGCCTGATGGTGAAAAAAGTCTCTGCAGATCGAGTTGCTTCATCGGCTCATTCTGGATGGCGTATATCTGCAGCTGCTGGGTGATTAAAGCCTTGTTCGCAGCGCATACGGCGGTCCAGGTCCTCTGAATCGGATCAGGGCCTTTGACGGGGCCGCCGAGGTTCATGGATCTGGAAAGCATGATGGAACCCGCGGAAATGATGAGCAGGGTCAGGATGATCATGATCAGGCCGAAGCCGCTTCTTGGATTATGCATAATATAATATCCCCGTGCTGAAAATTGTGTACACAAAAATCCATCCGGCTATCCATGTACACGTTTCGATTATACAAAATTATTCGAAAGGGCGCGCTCCATATGTCTTGAACGTCCATCCATGGCTGATGCTCGGCCGGATAGCCGCCGCTGATGAAAGGTGCATACGGCATTTCATCAGAGGGTAGGGGAATAGTCCACCGGAGAAAAGACATCTGCCCTGAATGTGAGGGTTGGCGAATGCGGTCACCGGTCATCATCATTGGGTGTAGATGACGTCTTTCCCATCAGGCAGGCGGATGAAGATGTTCTCCCATGAAGGGATATCGTATTCAAAGCATGAATACCGGGGGACAGAATCAAGGCAGGGTCCTCAGATGCCTCTCGTATGTGTCTGCAGATCGGTGCAATGGGAGATGAAGGCTGGGAGCAAAAAATATTTTTATTACCCCCTTGACACCGGCAAACCATGCTTCATATAATCCTAGCAGAGTCCTAAAACACAAATCTGAAGGGAGAAACAAACAGGATGAATAAAGCAGATCTCGTGAAGACCATCGCCCAGAAAGCCAAGCTGAACCAGGCCGCCGCTCAGAAGGCCCTTGAAACCATGCTCGACACCTTCAAGGACACCCTCAAGAAGGGCAACAAGATTCAGCTCATCGGCTTCGGCTCCTTCGAAGTCTCCAAGCGCGCCGCTCGCAAGGGTGTCAATCCTCAGACCAAGAAACCCATCAACATCCAGGCCAAGAAGGTTGTTAAGTTCAAGCCCGGCAAGGAGCTGAAGGAAATGGTCTCCAAGGGGAAGTAATCCACCCCTCGGAATAGCCTTTAAAAAACCCCGGTCAGAACTTGACCGGGGTTTTTGTTCCCAACATTTTCAAATATTTACACTGACTTGTTGAGCCGGATAAGGTATGATACAGGGTCATACTCAACCTTCACTGAGCCGTATTCAGCCTTATCAGGATGAAATCTTCCAACATTGCTGTAAAATCACGCTTTGAACCATCGCATGACGGAGAACTTCTGCGATGAGGCGGCTTCGTTCCTGTTCCATCGCGTTTATTCTCCTTTTCGCAGCTGCTGCACTTCTGCTGAAGTGGTTCTGGAATTCTCCGATGGAGCTGCCGACGCCTGCCGCATCACTCCTGAAAGAGAAGATTCATCGTGAGACCGGTGCGCTTTTCGAATATGATTCCCTTGAATTAAACGGGTCCACAGGCGAGGGAACTCTCTCAAAAGCGGCTCTCAGGAATGCATCCTCGACACCGATTGTTACAGCGGACAGGATCCATGTAAAACTGGCATCCGGGACATCGGTTATCGATATCATTTCAGGCAATACGGCAATCGATGAACTCAAAGCCAGTGATATCGACATCGATCTTCAGAAAATTCCTCAGCTTCTCGCAGACGTTCAGTCAGAATCTTCGGGTTCCGCTGTACCGATCAACCGGTTTTCTCTGAAGAACATCCGCATCGCCACTGGGTTCGGAAGATTCCTGATCGATTCGGCGGATATCGGCATGCGCCGGGTCAACGGTGATATGACCGGGAGATTCCAGGTCACGGAGCTTCCTTTCGGTGGTACAGCGTCCGTTTCATTCCGAGTCCCGTTCGATTTCGGCACCGGCACCATCGCTCTGGACTGGACCGGCGCGAGTATTCCGAAAACGGCTTCCATCTATCCATTGCTCTGGTTCTGGGGCATCACGATTGAAAATGGCTCTGCGGACCTTGCGCTGCAATGGTCCGGAAACGTGAAAGAGCGAGTATCGAAGCCTGATTCCAACCTCGACGCCCTTGTCAGAAGGGAACTGAAAGGCTCGATCGGCATTCAGAATCTTGTCGTTGCCTGGAATGGCTTCAAATCGACGTTCAGTGCGACGCTGCATTCACGAGATCCCTTCGGATCATGGAATTGTGCCATCGACGGCCGGTCGGGAAGCGAGACCGCATCCGTGAACATCAATCTCGATGGCTCCGGCCAGGAGTGGGGCATCGGTGCGAGCGGTACCGCTGATCTCGCCTCTCATACCTGGAGCGTCATGCAACAGTTCCGGCCTCTTCCCGATACGATCAGGCCTGGTTTTGCTCAGCTTCGCTTTCAGGTGCGAAAACCCGCTGGGAAACTCTGGCAGGGGGATGTCGAAGCGGATCTTCACGACTGGCGTGTCGCTTCGGTTCCCGTCGATCATGGTCTTCTCAAACTCAACACCGCGGGGCGTGCGCTGAACTTTTCGGGAGCGGTTGAATCCGGGGCTGGAAAAGCCATTTCAAACGGCATCTATGACCCTTCGACGGATCACCTTGATACGGATATTCAGCTGAACGGTCTTTCCGCCGGTCTTTTCAGGGATCTTCCCGCTGGCCTGCATGGAATCATTTCCGGAGAATTCAATCTCAGCGGGTCGCTGTCTGCCGCTGCAAGTTCCACCGTCAATGGCCA
>CAZQYQ010000110.1:0-13343 GCA_964597625.1 uncultured bacterium | reverse complement strand
GGCATACGCCCCGGAAACCGATCTGGGCATGCTCACGATCGGAAAAACGGTCAGAGTCTCCACGGACACGTTTCCGGGAAAGGTCTATCAGGGCCGTATCGTGTTCATTTCCCCACGGGCCGAGTTCACCCCGAAAAACATTCAGACGTTCAAGGAACGCGTCAAGCTCATGTACCGCGTCAAGATCGAGATTCCGAATCCTTCTCTGGAGCTGAAGCCGGGCATGCCGGCAGATGCAACCCTCCTGCCGGACGGCGGCTGAATCCGCGCACACGGCATTCCAGCGCAGCGCATATATATTTCATTGAGTATTGTATTACTCCGAGGCGCGGCCGCAAGAATCGGCATGCAGCATCGACCGGTTGCGGCATGAGGCGCGCAGCCGCGGACGAAGGGTTGGAGACAACGCCGATGAACATCATCCGGGCAGAAAACATCGCGAAAACCTTTGGGGAGGTGAATGCCCTTCGTTCGCTGTCCCTGTCCGTCGAGGAAGGGGAACTTTTCGGCCTGGTCGGCCCCGATGGCGCCGGGAAAACCACCTGCATCCGGATTCTGACATCGATCATGGAGGCGACATCAGGCGACGCCTGGGTGAACGGTTTTCATGTCGGCCGTGAACCCGAGCAGGTCAAGGAGCAGATCGGGTATATGTGCCAGAGGTTCGCCCTGTATCCGGATCTGACAGTCCAGGAAAATCTTGATTTCTACGCGAACCTGTACGGGATTCCCACCTCCGTGCGGGCAACCCGCTATGCCGAAGTGCTTTCGTTCAGCAATCTTCATCCGTTCCGCAACCGCCAGTCGGCTTTTCTCTCCGGCGGCATGAAACAGAAACTTGCCCTGGCATGTGCCCTTGTTCACACCCCGCGCATCCTTTTTCTCGACGAGCCGACGAACGGCGTCGATCCGATTTCCCGCCGCGACTTCTGGCGGACTCTCACCCAGCTTCGTGCCCAGGGTGTGACGCTGTTCGTCTCGACGGCCTATCTGGATGAAGCCGAGCGGTGCAGCCGGATCGGGCTTCTTCATGAAGGCCGCCTGCTCGCAACGGGCACTCCGGACGAGCTCAGGGAGCTGATGGCGGGAACTCTGCTCGAAATCCGCACCAGACATGCCCGAGAAGCGATGGGCAGACTCAAACAGGCTTTTCCTCCCGAATCCGTCACCCTGTTCGGCGACAGGATCCATCTTGCAACGGAGACCCCGGAGATGGCCAGGGTTCTGCTCGACAGGATTCTGCCCCATGAGCAGTTTGAACTGCAAAGCATCAGGACGATCCAGCCATCGCTCGAAGACGTGTTCGTCTCGATCATTTCGACCAGATGAGGAGGCCCGTCATGCCGACACACGATGCCAGCCCTGCGTGTGAAAACGCCGTGGTCATCTCCAACCTCGAAAAACGGTTCGGGTCCTTCGTTGCCGTGGACAGGCTGAGTCTCGAAGTGCGCAGGGGCGAGATTTTCGGCTTCCTCGGCCCGAACGGCGCCGGAAAATCCACGACCATCCGCATGTTGTGCGGCATTCTGCAGCCGGACGGCGGAACCGGTTCGGTTGCCGGCCTCGACATCAACAGCCAGACCGAGGAAATAAAAAATAACATAGGCTATATGAGCCAGAAGTTTTCCCTCTACGAGGATCTGACCGTTCAGGAAAACCTCGAATTCTACGCCGGCATCTACCGTCTCGATGCGCGCTTCGCGGAACAGCGCCGGGAATGGGCAATCGAGATGGCCGGCTTGCGCGCGCAGCGGCACGCCCTCACATCGACGCTTTCCGGCGGATGGAAGCAGCGTCTGTCTCTCGGCTGCTCGATTCTGCACGAACCGCCGATCGTGTTTCTCGACGAGCCGACGTCCGGGGTCGATCCGATCAGTCGGCGTCGTTTCTGGGATCTCATCTATACGCTTGCCGGAAACGGCACGACTGTTTTCGTCACGACGCATTACATGGATGAAGCCGAGTATTGCGACCGACTGGCCCTCATCTACCGCGGTCAGATGATCGCCCTCGGCACGCCGGAAGATCTCAAGGCTGACGCCACAAACGGCCTGCTTTTCGAGATTCGCTGCCGGCATCTCCTCGAAGCCGCCGAACGGGTGAAACGGCAGGCGGGGATCACCGATGTTGCGGTATTCGGAAACGTCCTTCACCTGTCAGCCGCCTCGCATGACACCGCGCAAGGCGCCCTTGCCATGCTGCAGGAAAACGGAGATGCCGATGCCGTCCTGGAACGGGTGATACCAACTCTGGAAGATGTGTTCATTTCCTCCATCGAGCGGTATGACCATGCACATCAGCCGGTCAGAGAGGGAACCAGATGAACCTGACGCGCCTTTCCGCAGTCTCGCACAAGGAATTTCTGCATATCGCCCGCGACCCGCTCAGCCTCACCCTGTCGTTTGCGTTTCCGCTGCTTCTGCTCGTGATATTCGGCTATGCCCTGTCGCTCGACGTGGACCAGGTTCCGCTCATGATCCTCGATCAGAGCCGGACAACCGCAAGCCGCGAGTTCATGAGCCGTTTCGCGGGATCACGATACTTCTCCCTCATCGGTCTCGCAGAAACGCCCATGGATATAGATAAAGCTATAGATACTGAAAAGGCAAAGGCCGCCCTCGTCATCCCGTCAAATTTCGCGATCTCGACCGGTTCCGGCCGCCACTCCTCCGCCCAGCTGATTCTGGACGGAAGCGACGCCAACACGGCGACGATCATCCAGAGCTATGCCGAAGGCATCGCGGCCGAGTATTCCCGGGATCTGACCCTCACGTGGGTGAGGAAAGCCGGCTCTGGCTCGCAAGCGACTCCCGCCGATGTGCGGATGCGCGTCTGGTTCAACCCTGATCTCGAATCGAAAAACTTCATCATCCCCGGCCTCATGGCCGTGATCCTGATGGTCGTAGCCGCGCTGCTGATCCCCCTTTCGATCGCCCGCGAAAAGGAAAACGGCACGATCGAGCTGTTGATCTCGACCCCCATCAGGGGTTCGGAACTGGTGCTCGGCAAGATGCTTCCCTACTTCGCGATCGGCATGGGAGACGTGCTGCTGACGATCGTCGCAGGCCAGTTTCTCTTCCATGTCCCGCTGAAGGGCAGTCTGCTGCTGCTTGTCTCGACATCGGCGTTCTATCTCATCGCGGGCCTGTCGCTCGGCATTTACATCAGCATGGTGGCCCGCTCGCAGCTCGCCGCGAGTCAGACATCCCTGATCCTGACCTTCTTGCCGGCATTCATGCTTTCCGGTTTCATCTCGCCGATTTCCCAGATGCCGATGGCAGTCCAGGTCATTACACGGCTGTTTCCGGCCCGCTACTTCGTCGTCATCCTCAAGGACATCTACATGAAAGGTCTGGGCATCGCCGGCATCTACAGGGAGCTGCTGCTGGTCATCGCCTTTGCCTTCGTGCTGTTCCTCATGGCGACGGGTTCGTTCAAGAAAAGGCTGGTGTGAGCGATGGGTACACGTCTGTTTCACATGCTCCGCAAGGAGTTCATCCAGACTCTCCGCGACAGGGAGATGCGGGCGCTGCTGTTCCTCGCGCCGATCATCCAGCTTCTCGTCTTCAGTTACGCGATGGCAAGCGACGTTTCTCATATATCGATGGGAATATGCGATCGAGACCAGTCCGTCCAGAGTCGCGAACTGGTCTCGCAGTTCCTGGGTTCGGGAAAATTCCACGCGACGTCATTTCCCGAACGCGATGAGGAGATTGCAGCGCTGCTGGATGGAAGCGATGTGCAGATGGTGCTTCAGATCAATCACGGATTCGGAGGGCTCATTTCATCCGGAAAAACCGCCGAGCTTCAACTGCTGCTCGACGGCACCGATTCGAACACGGCAACCATCGCGGGAGCATACGCCGCACGCGTGATCCAGGAGTACAACAGGAATATTCTCGTCGGTCAGCTCGAGCGCAAAACGGGCACTGCCTCGACCAGGGGATCGTTTTCGCTCGACACGCGCGCCTGGTTCAACCAGAACCTGGAAAAGCTGTTTTACTTCGTTCCCGGCGTCATTGCCATCCTTGTGACGCTCATTTCGCTCCTGCTGACCGCCATGGCGGTCGTCCGTGAAAAGGAGATCGGAACGATCGAGCAGATCATGGTCACCCCTATCCGGCCCTGGGAGTTCATTCTGGGAAAGACCCTGCCGTTTGCCTGCCTGTGCATGGTTGAAGTCGCCGTCGTGACGGTGGTGGCTCTGTTCTGGTTCGAAATTCCGCTTCTGGGTTCCCTCTGGATCCTGTTTCTGGGTACAGCCCTGTATCTCGGCACTTCGCTCGGAATCGGTCTGTTCATTTCGACCATCAGCCGCACGCAGCAGCAGGCAATGATGATCCAGTTCTTCTATTTTCAGCCGATCACGATGTTGTCGGGGTTCGCGTTTCCGATTTCCAACATGCCGCTTGCCATGCAGTATGTGACGTATCTGAACCCGATGAGGTATTACCTTGTCATCGTGCGGAGCGTGTTTCTGAAGGGTTCGGGGTTTCAAGTCCTCTGGCCGCAGATGCTTCCCCTGGGATTGATGGGCATCGCTGTATTTCTTCTTGCCTCGCGCCGGTTCCGCAAGACTCTTGCGTGAAAACGGCCTATGACGGCTGGTCCGGATCGTGAAGTTCGGCCGTCAGCGCCCAGGAGAGGGCGATGCGGGCGGTCCACGTCAGGGCAGCGCAGACTTCGGCGGTTCTGTCGATTGCTCCCTCGTCATGGCCGCGAAGGGCGACGGATCTCTGGAACGCCCGGAAAAGCTGATCAGCGAGAACGGCAGAGTCGAGGATCTTCTTATGCATCTCTTCCGATATATCAGGGTCGATCAGGATATTTTCCGGGTATTTCAGCTCGCGCGGATTGAGCGAAATCGAGACCTTCCCGTCCTTCGACCGGCCCCAGACGACGACCAGTTCGACGGCTTTCGCGAACATATACTGCATTCCATGGTGAACGAGGCCGTGGTCAACCCCATGTTCGCCGGAGCACCGGATGATGATCAGCGTCAGTGAGCGCGCCGCCCCGTCGAGCATATTGCGAAGTTTGTCGGCCGTCCGGAGGGTCGGATCCGGGAGGATGCCGACGGCAACGGCAGCCCCGATCATTGCCTTCTGCATTTCTTCCATAGTTATACCTCTCTATCAGATGTTTTCAGAAAGCGCGAGGCAACGCGCGGAATGAGCCAGGCTCCGGCTGGTGCCGTGATCAGAATGCTGACGATCGCCAGGGCGAGAATACGTTCCCCGGGCGCGACCGGCACACCCATGCTCTGCATGATCGCCAGGGGAACTCCGGCCATTGCAGCCTGAACCGATGCTTTCGGAAGGTTCGAGGCCGCGAGGAAGGTTCGCTCGCCGCGGGTCATCGAGCTTCCGGCGGTCACCCCGAACGTGGCGATGGTTCGCACGGCGACGCCGCACAGAAGAATACTGATACCGGCAATGCCGCAGCCCACCGCCGCGGAAAGCTGAAACTGGGCGCCGACCATCGCGAACAGCATGATCTCGGCGAATATCCAGATCTTGCCAAGCTTGGCGGCAATCTCGTGAGCGAACCGCTCCCGGCGCTCGAGAATCATCGCCCCCATGGCAAGAGCGGCCATCAGCCCCGAGAATGGAATCTGACCCACGAGGACTTTTTCCAGCCGGTAGAAAAGCAGGGAACCGGCGATGACAAGCAGCGTGCGCTTGGTAGCCCGGGGATTATGGCGTTCGAATACCCTCACCAGGAGTGAACCGGTCACAACCCCGATGATGGTGCCTGCCATCAACGATACCGGAAGGCCTGCGAGAGCGTATTCGAAGGAGCCCGAAGTCCTGGAATAAAGTCTGATGGCGATATCTGCCATGAGGACGTTGAAAACATTGTCGATCGAAGCCGCCGCAAGCATCATTTCAGGCGCACGCAGCGCCCCGCCGCGGCGTTCATCGATGAATTTCAGCATCAGCGGCACGACGACGGCGGGTGAAACAGCCGGGATAATGAAGCCCAGCATCAGGGCTTCGGGCATTTCGAAGCCAAGACCTACTCGGGCGGCCCAGATGATCAGGGCGGCCTCGGCCAGGGAGGGTACAATGGCCAGCAGCACCAGTCTCCAGCCCATCGAGCGCACGGACGAAAGCCGCAGGGAAAAGCCTGCCCGCAGCATGATAATGATCAGCGCCATGGTCCTCAGATCCGGGCCGATGCCGATGAGCATCGGATCGAGCCGGTTCGCTACCTGGGGGCCGAGAGCGAACCCGAGAGCCAGAACCCCGATGAAGCCGGGCAGGCCGATTTTTCCCATTGCCCAGTCGATCAGCATCCCCAGCAGAAGAATCTCGGCCAGACTGAATATCATGTGATTCTCTCCCCAAAAAAGTCCGTACACACACGCTCAGAACAAAAGACACGATGATCACACAATCAGAGGTCATCGAAGAGAGACGCGTAAGGATGGGGTGATGACCGTCGTAAACGTTTCGAACAGAGAACAGTATACGACAGAATCTTCGGCGTCTGCAGAAAGACGAGTTCAGAAACTCTGCATTCATCGCGCGCTCTGAGACTCCGCGGCTGTGAAAACGGATACGCGCCCCGGGCAAGGCTTGCCTGAAAAGACCGGACAAGGTAATGTTGTTGCGCCGTGCGGAGCAACCAGGAATACCGCAGAACCCCACCCAGAGAGGATTCAAACCCGATGAGCCAGCGAGTGATTCAGGTAGAGGAGCGACTGCCGCTGCTTCAGACTCTTCCACTCAGTCTTCAGCATCTGTTCGCGATGTTCGGCGCCACCGTGCTGGTGCCGTTCCTGTTCAAGGTGAACCCGGCAACGTCGCTTCTGATGAACGGCATCGGCACGCTCATCTACTTGATCATCTCACGCGGCCGCATTCCGGCATACCTGGGATCGAGCTTCGCGTTCATCGCCCCGACATTCGCGATCATGGCCGACCCGCAGCTTGGGTATCCGGCCGCGCAGGGCGGATTTATAGCATTTGGTATATTTTTTATCATCGTTTCCCAGGTCATCCGTGCCGCGGGGATCTCCTGGATCGACGTCGTATTTCCTCCGGCCGCGATGGGAGCGATCGTCTCCGTCATCGGGCTCGAACTGGCCCCGGTCGCGGCCCAGATGGCCGGGTTGGCCGGCACGGTCGCCGAAGGAAGCCTGTTTTCGACCGGTCAGGCAGTGACGGTTTCCCTGACGACGCTCGGGGTCATCATTCTCTCGTCCGTTCTTCTGCGGGGATTCCTGGCGGTCATTCCGGTCCTGATCGGCACGGTCGCGGGGTATCTGCTGGCGCTGTCGATGGGGATCGTCGACCTGCAGGCGGTATATCAGGCCGCATGGTTCGAGCCGCCGCATCTGTATACGCCGACATTTCATCTGACCGCGGTCATGATGATGGCACCCGCGTTTCTGGTCGTCCTGGCCGAGCACATCGGGCACCTGGTCGTCACCGGCAACATCGTGGAACGCGATCTGATGAAAGATCCCGGCCTCGACCGGTCGCTGCTCGGCGACGGTATTTCGAACGTCCTTTCCGGGTTCATCGGCGCGACGCCCAATACCACCTACGGTGAAAACATCGGCGTCATGGCGATCACCCGCGTCTACAGCGTCTGGGTCATCGGCGGCGCCGCATGCATCGCAGTCATGATCTCCTTCTGCGGCAAACTCGCGGCGATGATCCGAAGCATTCCGACACCGGTCATGGGCGGCGTAAGTCTGCTTCTGTTCGGCGTCATCGCGGCAGCCGGCATCCGCATGCTGATCGAGAAACGGGTCGATTACACCCAGTCCCGCAATCTGATTCTGACGGCGCTCGTCCTGATCACCGGCGTCAGCGGAGCAGCCGTAAAGTTCGGAACGGTCGAACTCAAAGGCATGGCGCTGGGCACCGTCGTCTCGGTCATCATCAGCCTCAGCTTCGCCCTGTTCCAAACGTTCGGCCTCATGCAGGAAGCGGCCCCGGCCGTGCTCGAAGTGGATCCCCAGCCCAGTGCGCCGCGCCCCGACGGATCGAGCGAATCTCTCACGACGCTCCATTGACCGCCCCGTGGCGGACGCCTGCGTTTGCCCTGCCGAACGATCTTCGGCCGGCGCATTTTTTTAACCTCGTGTAACATACGAGCATCAGGAATCGTTTTCCTGTTGAAACCGATTTTTCAACGAATCTGCAGTCGAGGAGAGCACCCATGAACAGCCGCACCGGCATCTGCCGCCGACTCACCTTCCTCGTTCTCTGTCTCATGCTTACGGCGGGAGTTGCCGCCCGGGCATTCGACGAATCCGACGGCTTCATGCCCGATACGGGTACGAGTCAAACGGCCTCACAGACCTCGACCGTCACGACCACGACCCCGGCCGGCACGACCGCTCAGCCGACCGCCGCGGCAACCACCCAGCAGACAGCCCCGGCCGGTGGTGATCAGGCTTTCGACAAGCTGATCCAGTCGATAAGCGATCTTTTTTCCTCCCTGGCGAATCTCTTCAAATCCTTCTTCGATGGTCTCTTCGGCCAGACCAGCCGCGCGCCTGCACGTGAGCCCGCGAGCCAGACGGGCGTTACGGGCGCAAATCAGGCGGCTGCGTCTTCGGGCCAGTCGACCGCCGCGACGACAGCGCCGAACTCGATCGCTCAGAAAGTCAGTGATACGGCAGCGGGTTATGCCAGTCGCTATACCACGAGCGGTTCATTTTCCTACGCCCCGGGAACCGAGAACGGCAATCTCGGCTGTGCAAACGTGGTTTCGAAATGTCTTCAGGATGCCGGCGTCAGAGTCGGCATGATTCTCAATGTCGACGGAGTGAAAAACGCCCTGACCCGTCTTGCCGCCCCCAACAACTGGCGCATCGCCCAACCCCCGCCCTATCAGCCTGGAGACGTCGTGATCTGGAAGGTCCCGCCGGGCGGCCGGCACAAGCACATCGGCGTCGTCACCCGCAACGGGAATTCCATGCTGGCAATGAATAACTCTTCATCGAAACGCCATCCCGTGTTGAGCGCCATCGAGTATCGCGCGGTCGAGTGCGTCGTTCGAAAGGCCTGACCGGAGTTCTCCCGAACATTCAGCAGGAACGAAACCGCCGCACCGGAAAAGGTGCGGCGGTTTTTTCAGCCTGCCTCCCGAAATTTCAGACCGGATAAGGTTCAGACCGTGATTCCATCGCCAAGCAGCGAGGAAACATCGAACTGT
This sequence comes from uncultured bacterium, assembly GCA_964597625.1. Lineage (GTDB taxonomy): Bacteria > Muiribacteriota > Ozemobacteria > Ozemobacterales > Ozemobacteraceae > MWAR01. Next base: position 4,166 of record CAZQYQ010000110.1, on the reverse strand, counting down.
TGCGGAGAGGAATTTCTTCCATAAGCCGCCATGATCTGCTGATTGAGCATCTTTGCGAGAGACTGTGCATTGCTTTCCGACGAAGACGAATCAGAACTGTCTTCGGACGCGGATTCCGAACTTTTGTTCAGCTGAGACAACAGATCGATCAGAGTTTCTTCCGTGCTCGTTGACGCATCCGTGCTGTCTGTATTCTGGGCCGTCAGGTCCGACTGTTCCTGAAGTTTCTTTTTGAACTCCTCGAACAGATCGTATCCCATCAGATCAGACTGAGCGACTCCCTGCTGCTCATCCTCACTGCCTGTCGCGCCACCCGGTCCTCCACCCATGCCGCCCGGAGGCGGACCGGGAGGCGGCCCCTTCATGCCGCCGGGAGGAGGGCCCCCCTGCGGTCCTTTCATGGTTATCGCACCGGACTGGGCTGCCGTATCGAGCTCATCCGTGCTGATCCCATCGCCATTGGTATCGATCTCAGAGAATTTTGAGATCAGTTCATCGATACCACTGGTGGACTTTTCATCCGTCACCCCTTCTGTGGTCAGAGCGGTCTTGAGATCCTCGAGATCCGACTTCTGAAGCTTGGAACTCCCGCTTCGGAATGATTCGAACTGGGCACGCATGGACTCGTATCGAGACCCGGAAATGCCCCCTATACTCATAAAAGCCCCCTTTCCTGCGTTATTCTCCTAAGATGCCTTTTCAGAGAAGAGCGCATTCACACACCAGGTAACAAGAGTGAAGCACCGCCGATTCAATGTGAAAACCCGACCTCCTCATACAAACCATCGTCCCAATCCGTGATCCGGACGAGTTAATAACCCTGAATGAATGTTAAGAAAACGTGAGCGTCTTAAGATAAATTTACATTTCTCACTTTCAGGTCTGAAATATCATTCTGCATGCTATAATCGTAAAAGATCGCCTGCCTGATGAGATCTCAAAAACGGGAGTATGTTCGTTTCAGCTGCATTCACTGAACACGATTGAACGATATGCCGCAATCACAGATCCTGAAGGCTCAACGTTTTTTCCTTCTTGCCGCATTGCTCCTCTATCTCCTGTCCACTCAGGTTTTCAGCCAGATCACGCCTGATCCCTCGTCATTGACGCCGAGTCCGGCAACCCTGCTCAGGACCGGACTCGTTCATCTCACGGATGAAGAAAAAGCCTGGCTGAACCAGCGAAATGGGGTCATCCGGCTGGCCCCCGACCCGTTTTTCCCGCCACTGGAGTGGTTCGACGAGCAGGGCGAGTATCGTGGCTTCGTGGCGGACTGTTTCAAGATGATCGAAGCCCGGCTCGGAGCGAAGATCGAGGTCATCCGCTGCAGAACCTGGGACGAAGTTCTCGAGAAGGCGAAACGGCACGAGATTGACGGAATAACCGCGGCCCAGATCACCCCGGAACGCCGTGCCTATCTTGCGTTCACACCGTCGCTGATCGACATTCCGAATGTGATCATCATGCGGCGTGATGCCGAAGGTCCGCTCGAATTCAGCCGCATGAAAGGCATGAGCATTGTCGTCACACGCGGTAACGCTCTTCATGAGTATCTGGGCAGAAAACATCCGGATGTCAACCTGCTTCTGAAAGACGACGATCTGACATGCCTGCAGGATGTTTCCTTCGGTCGTGCCGATGCTACGGTCATCAACCTTGCAATCGCGGCCTGGCTCATTGAAAAGCACGGGATCTCGAATTTGCGCGTCGTCGGAGATTCCGGGAAAACGAACCAGCTTGCCATAGCGTGCAGAATAGATCAGCCGTTGATGCTGTCGATCATGGAAAAGGGTCTCGCCTCGATTTCCGACGCAGAAAGACGGGAAATCTACAAAAAGTGGGTGATTCTCGACCGGGTTGAGAGCATCCCCAGCGAGGAGTTCTGGCGGCTGCTCAGGTATGCGGCGATGATCCTGACTGCCGTTCTGACCGTCTTTTATATCTGGAACCGGACCCTGCAGAGACAGGTGGCCCTGCGAACCGACGAACTGAAGGCGGAACTCATCGCCCGTCAGGGTGCGGAAAAAGCCCTGGTTGAGGAAAAAGAGCGTCTTGCCGTGACGCTCACCAGTATCGGCGAGGGGGTCGTCACAACAGATATTGCAGGCCGGGTGACGCTGATGAACCGCATTGCCGCGGAGCTGACGGGCTGGCCCCAGCACGAGGCGCTCAACACGCCGCTCCAGGAAATCCTCCCCGTCAGACTGTCCCTGTCTGCGGGACGGAGTGTGGCCGACATGGTTGATCGCAGCGGTCGGACGCTGCGCATCAGCAGCACGACCGCACCAATCCTGGACGGGCATAAAGAGCAGATCGGCATGGTCATCGTGTTCCAGGACATCACCGCACAGGAAGAAATCGAACGGGAGCTGCAACGCGCCCAGAAGCTTGAATCGCTGGGTCTCCTCGCCGGCGGCATCGCCCACGACTTTAATAATATATTCACAGGTATATTAGGGCATATATCGCTGGCCAGAGCAACGATGGACCGCGCCTCGGAAGCATTCACCATGCTCGACGAAGCGGAGAGTTCGATTTCAACGGCACGCGGACTGACGAGACAGCTCCTGACGTTCGCGCGGGGCGGAGCTCCGCAGAAGCGCCTGCAGTCAGTCAAGGGGCTGCTTCAGGATTCAGTGAAACTCGTTCTGACCGGTTCTTCCGTTCGCCTCGCCCTTCAGGTCCCCGACAACCTATGGAATGTTGAAGTCGATGAGGGCCAGCTCGGGCAGGCTCTCCAGAATCTCGTGCTGAATGCGCGGCAGTCGATGCATGCGGGCGGGCGGATCGAGGTTTCCGCCGCAAACCGGATCCTCCCCGACCCTTCCAGGCAGGAGCGGATGGTCTCGGTCATGCAGAAAGGGGCTTCCCTCCCGGCAGGCCGGTATGTCGAAATCGCCGTTTCCGATGAGGGTTGCGGAATCACCCCGGAGAACCTGCCACGGCTGTTCGACCCGTTTTTCACCACCAAGCCGCAGGGGCACGGGCTCGGCCTTCCGACGGTCTTTTCGATCGTCGAGCAGCACGGGGGGCATATCACCGTCGATTCAACACCCGATGAGGGCTCGGTTTTCCGCATCTATCTTCCCGCATCAGAAAAGCAGATACCGGCGAAGGAGTCGGGCATCCCAGCACAGATCGAAGGAGATGGACGGATCCTCATCATGGATGATGAAAAGCCGATTCTTTCCGTCATGCGGGGGATCCTGGAGCATCTTGGCTTCAAGGTGACCGGCGTCCAGGAAGGAAGCGCGGCTCTCGAGGAATACAAAAAATCCGTGACGGAACACAATCCGTTCAGGCTGGCCATCCTTGATCTCACCATCCGCGGCGGGCTCGGTGGGCTGGAAACCGCCCGCATGCTGCATGAACTGGATCCGCATCTCCGAATCATCGTGGCTTCGGGGTATTCAAGTGATCCGATCATGTCGAATTGCACGGCCTACGGTTTCTGCGCTTCCCTCAGCAAGCCATTCACCTTCAGCGATGTCGAAAAAACGCTGAAAACCGTTTTCAAAAAACTGCCTCAGGATATCCGCGCATGACCACCAGATCAGCCATCGCGGCTCTGCGCCTGCACAAAACCGTTCCACACGGAAAGATAGAAATTCTGCCGACAAAACCCTGTGCAACCGCCACGGATCTGAGTCTCGCGTATACTCCCGGAGTGGCGGCGCCCTGTCTTGCGATACGCGATGATGCGGATGCCTCATGGCGATATACGGGGCGCGGGAATCTGGTGGCGGTGATCACCAACGGAACCGCCGTCCTGGGCCTCGGGAATATCGGCGCCCTTGCCGGCAAACCGGTCATGGAAGGCAAGGCACTGCTTTTCAAGCGCTTTGCCGGCATCGACGCAATCGACCTCGAACTCAACACGACGGATCCGGAACGATTTTGCGATGCCGTTTTCCTCATGGAACCAGGCTTCGGCGGAATCAATCTCGAGGATATCCGGGCCCCCGAATGTTTCGCGATTGAGGAGTGGCTGCGCGCACGAATGAAAATCCCGGTGTTTCACGACGATCAGCACGGAACGGCGGTCGTGGTGACGGCGGCCCTGCGCAACGCATTTCACCTGACCGGGCGGCGGCCGGACCAGGCCAGAGTGACGATCAGCGGTGCCGGTGCAGCCGGAATAGCCGTGGCAAAGCTGATTCTGAAGA
>CAZQYQ010000109.1:0-13403 GCA_964597625.1 uncultured bacterium | reverse complement strand
CCGGAGGGATTGAGAAATTTCTGGACGGAAAACTGTCCCCACGAGGGATTTTTCGGGGGCCAGTCCCCGCCCAGATCGTATACATAGACTTCCTGCGGGTTCAGGTCGTAGCGCTGAACGGCCAGAAGGCCGTCATTCGTGGAAAGAGCAATCGCGCCGCAGGGGTGGCTGGGCCAGTTTTCCTGGTTGACCTGATCGGCCGGATAGTCCAGGAACGTGTTCGCGGAGGAGTTGGAGGCAATGCGAAACCCTCCGGGAGTTCCCGAAACATTCGGGTAGGAAATAAGGATATTATTGGAGTGATGGAACGGCACCACAAACCGGGCGTCCTGAAGTTGTGCTGAAGCCAGGGTCTTGACGGCGATTCCGGCAGGTGTCGCTATCCCCGGATCAAATCCGTAATAGACCTTTGAGTCTTCCCCTGCGACGTAGATCGTGTCATATCCACAGTCTGTGGTCGATGTAGAAAGAGTATAGGCCACCCCGATCACTTTCTCGGAGGAGAAGGTGTTGTGAATCCTGGCTCCGCTGGCAGCGGGAAGGTACATGTCGGTTTTTTCCGCGCCGGTGGCCACGTTGACGGGGGCAGTCCAGATCTGGTCGCCGAACCGGTTGACGGCAATGGTTTCCGGCTTCAGACGGAGTTTCATCGACCAGTAGGAGGACATGAGGCCACCGTCGAGAATCTCCAGAAGGTGGCTGGTTCCATCGCTGGTCCCGACATAAATCAGGGGAAACCGCCGGCTGGCGATACCAAGGCTGTTGAAACTGCCTTCAAGGAGAACTTTCGAGGGCACCTGCGTGGTTGGGTAGACCCCGGAGGTTAAGGATGCAAGATTCAAGTAGTAAAGGCCGTCACTGCTGTAGTTCGTCCAGAAGACTTTCTCGTTGTCAGCGGTAATGGTCGGGAAATACCCTTTGCCGACTCCGGCAATGGTTTGAGAAACAATCCCAGGCTGGGTGGCACAGTTGGTCATATAGCAGATCCTGGTCGCAACACCCTGGTCACAGGCCACGGCGTGACGTGAGCTTCGGGAAAATGCCACCCCTTCAAGCGTTCCGATTCCAGCGGAGAGGTTGGTGCCGGGGATGCCCGTCAACGGGTCTACCGGGTCCAGCTTATTGTCACTTCGGCCGGCCAGGACCATTCCGCCGTCAAATCTGATGTCCAGAGGTCGTTTGGCCTGGTTGTAGCTGCCGACGGCCTGGGCTTTCAAAGAGGATGTTCCATCGCAGGAGGGCCAGTCACAGGGCGGGCCGTGATATCCGACGTCAAGCCAGAACAAACTCCCGGCAGTACTATCGTTGGCAATATACAATATATTGTCGACGGAAACACGAAGGCCCATCCCATTTACTCCGCCGAAGACAGAGCCATTGGCCGTGACATCCAGGCCGGTATCCGTCAGAAACGGAAACACGCCCGATGTTTCAAGAATATGGATTTTCTTCAGTGTCGCATCCCAGCAAAACAGGTATCGTCCATCGGGCCGGATATCAATTCCAACGCCGTTCTTGAGATTGTCCGTCGATGTATTGAACAGAGGCCCTGAGATCGGGAGGAACCCCACTTCCGTGTTGTAGGATGAGGAAGCCGGATCAATTCAAATGGCCGAAACCCCGGTAGCGCATTGGGCAAAAAGAAGATTTCCCCAGGGATGGACGACGAGATGGCCAGGACGGCTTGGAGTATTGATATAACTCACCTGAAGAATTTCCTGGTCAACAGCCGCGATTTTGCAGAGGCTGGGGGAGGAAACGTAGATCGACTCGCCGCCAATGAACTTTCCTCGGACAATGCCCGTTAAAAACGTCAGGCTTGCTGCCTCGATTTCCGTCCCGAGCGCCTCTCGGCCGACTTCGATCCGAAAAGCCCAAAGGGCAAAGGGCTTTTTCACATAGTCCATGGTATTTGCATTTGCTGGCAGAAATCCCATTTCGGGAACCTCAGACCAGCTGATGATTGCGGACATGGTGGCTCCATCGGAGTTGACGACCGTTGGCTGGGTGTAATCGTTGATCGGGTCATATGGACCCATGGCGAGAATACTGGACTGGGCGGAAAGTGCCATCTGCCGGGCCATGATCTGTTCACGGAGTTTTGACGTCTGAGTAGAGGCCTGCGTCAGGGTTCCGGCCAGAGGCCCGATCAATGTGCCCGTAACAATGACCATCATAAGCGCTTCGACAAAGCCGAAGCCGGCTCGGGAGGTTTGTTTCGCCCGGTCACTCACAGACTGTCATCCTTTCACGCTACCAGGGGGCCGGTAATGAAGTGGCAAAGCTGGAGATGCTGGTATCCGGATACTGAACGATCATTTTCCGCATTTTTTCGATGTCGACAGTTCGTGCCACCGGATCGATCAGCAGGCGGGCATTCAGCTGACAATAATGGCTGGCGACGATCATGTCCTCCTCGATTTCCCGGTAACAGCCCAGAGCTTTGACAAACACGTAACTTGCCAGCTTGCCCCCGTTATCCTCATACGCATAGGTTTTCAGCATGAAAATCGAGGAAGTGGACGTGTCCGGACAATCGGAGTTCCACAGGCTTGTCCCGTTCGGATACATCCAGGCGGAGGTTGCAACGGTCGAATACGTAAAAGAAGGCGTGGGGCCCGTCCAGACAGCAATTTGCTGACCGGTAACGTTGGTCCTGTTTCTATTGGTGAGGGAAAGAAAATGCAGGCGTTTTCGATTGTTTGCCGCGCCGGTGAGAAAGGTCGTATCGGTCGAGGTAAGGAGAGTCTGGTAAAACAGGAGCCCAGACATGGCCGCCGATTGAGCCAGATCAGGGCATTCCCCGGCCTTGGCGGCCTGGATTTCCGTACGGACCAGAAGAATAGTGCTCATGGAAACGACCATGAGATACCCCAGAATCACCACGACGACGATAAGCCCGGCTATTCCAGCTCGGGATACCCTCTTTGGGTGTGAATTCCAGAATATTCTCATGGCTCCCGACCCAATCCCGGAGTGGAACGCCTGCCACCGATCGAAGGGATTTTCCTCCCGGAAGCGACCCATTCATCCCAGGTCTGCAACTTCATTCCCAGCTTTCCATAATCGACAAGCAGATACCCGTCACTGTCGCACTCGACAGCGTCGGGACACATGGTTCGAACTTCCTGAGCCATCACGCCAACGTAACGGGTGTCATCCCATATATATCGGAACCGATATAATCCCAGACCGTTTTCGAGATGGCCGATCAGGACAATGTCCTGTTTGAGGCGGATATCGGAGTTATCCCTGTCCCCGTCGTGCTTCCCGCCCCCGGAACCACGCCGGCCTTTGGATTTTCCGCCCTTGCCGCTCTTGCCGGTCCTTGCCTTGCCTTTGGCGGCGATCGCCGCGGCTTCGGTTGTGACTACGAGAAGAGGGGCAAAATACGTTGAAGTCGCCTCGAAACAGGGCGTTGCGTTATGAACGTCATAAACCTCTCCCGCAGTCGGACTCTCGAGCCTCAGGCCGATCTCCATGGAATCCCAGTCGCGGCGCGTTGCCGTCAGAGTCGCGATGTGCTCGCTCATGGTTCCCACGAATCGGGAAAGGGCGATGTCGAAAGGGTTGACTTCCGTCGATGAAACGAAATGAACCTGATTCGTTCCCGCGATCCTGGCTGTACAGGCTCCCGGCATTGTCCGCAACACGCGGGGGGAGTTTCCCTGAATCTGAAGCGTTACCGACACCGTACCGATGTAGAAATTATTCAGCTCAGCGCTTCCGGTGGCGGTGATGATGGTGAATCTCGGACGGTTCGAGATGGCATCCATTTCGGGGGTCATCGATGCCGCATTTTCCACATAATAGCGGATGGCCTCCATGACGGCGTTTCCTTCCGCGGTGAGGGTAACGCTCTGATCGGTTCTTTGCCAGTTCTTCGCGGAAATATCCACGAAGGAAAGCAGGGACACCAGCATCATGGCCATGATACCTGTGCTGATCATGATTTCCACGAGGGTGAAGGCCTGCTTGTTTCTCATGGGATCATTCCTCGTAATACTCCGTGCTGGAAACTGCGCCGAAGCTGTTCACGGTCAGGGTCATCGTGGCATTTCCGTAGTTGAAATCGATCTGGTTGGGAACCATGGGAACCAGTTCCCCTCCGAGAGTCCAGTTTTCCGCAATGCGGCCCTGGGGAGTGAAATACAGAGTGGAGAGTCGGGATGCGGCAACGTTCACCAGAGGAGATAGTTCCCGATATTCATCATCAAGGACAGAAGCCCAGTTCGCGTCGCTGTTAAAATTTGCAATGGTACAATTGTCTTCAACATTCATGTCGAGAACCTGGACCTTATAGGCATTCGACGTGGGCAGCGAGGCAAGAACCATGCGATGGGGCTGGCCGGTTCTGATGGCTTCATACCGGGCAAGCCGGAGATCGGACAAAAAGATTTTGGCCTCCGCGCCTGCCTGTTGTCCCGCATAAAAACTGTTTACCGGCAGATCCGCGACGGAGGCGAAGATGGCGATCAGGGACACCGCCATCATGATTTCCATAAGAGTGAAGCCCAGCCTTCGGCTGCTCCGCCTCAAACTCATTTTTTCTGAACCTTCTTCATGAATCCTCTTCATGAATCATTTCTTCTGGAGGGGCATAACGCTCCCTATTCTAGAAACAAACTCGCAAGGATAACGGTTACATTTTTTCTCCAATATTTCATGGGAAATTAAATCAGGTATTGTCCGTATATAAAAAAGCACCCCGAAGATTTCATCTTCGGGGTGCTTTGATGGATTCCCGGGTTAAAAGTCTTCGCAGAAGAAAAACAGCAGAGCGGCAACGGCCCGTTTCTGATCGAACGTGCCGGCTTCGGCGGCAGAGCCCCAGATGGAGCCGTTTTTGCGAATTGTGCCGTCATTCTCAATGTTTCCGTACAGCGAACCGCCCTTGCGCAGCGTCCCGTCTTGTTCGACGCTGCCGAAAAGCGAGCCATTCATGCGGATCGTGCCGTCGGACTCGACGGAACCAACAATGCTGCCGTTCTTTCGCACGGTGCCGTCGGACTCGAACTGGCCGACAAGGCTGCCATTGATGCGGAACGCGCCGTCATTTTCAATCGCGGCCCACAGGCTGCCGCCCTTGCGGATGTCGTTCCCGGCAAATGCCGCGGCGGCCATCAGCGCAACACCGATCAGAATGGTAAGGCCCCATCTCCACCATCTCATACAGATCCTCCTGAATTGAATTCGTCTCGTTCCATGGTATCAATCCCGGCCCATCAGATGCAACCAAGACCCAGAGCAGGCAGAACGCAATCCGTCAAAACGGCCGGTATCAGCGTTCTACAGGCGAGCTCTTTCGAGTTTTCAGGAGTCGTCAGGGGAAGGGAAACTGGTCCCATCTGCCCCGGATATTCCGCTTGAATGACAAAAAGAGTGCAGGTAGTATCTATGCCCATGATCACCTATACCGTCGCCGTTCTCGTCGGACTCGTCTTTCTCACGCTTGCCGCCGACTGGCTGGTCGCCGGCGCAGTGGCGCTCGCACACAAGATGGGGGTTTCCCCGCTATTTATAGGGCTGACGATCGTAGCAGCCGGAACCTCGACACCCGAGCTCGTCGTCAGCGTTCAGGCGAGCATTGAAAACAATTCCGGCATCTCCGTCGGAAACGTCGTCGGCAGCAACATATTCAACGCGGCCGCCATTCTGGGCATTGCCGCGCTGATTCATCCGATCGCCTGCAACAAAGCCGTCGTGAAACGCGACACCCCGATCATGATCCTCATTTCCCTGATCTGCTGGTGGTTCGCTTCCGACAAGCAGTTCTCACGGCCCGAATGCCTGATTCTCCTGGGGCTTCTGGTCGTTTATACGGCGGTCAGCTACGTTCTCGGGAAAAAGGAAGCAGCCTCCGCAGCTCCTGACGAAGCAATGGCAGACGCACCGACAAGCCTCGGCAAAGACCTCGGAAAGATCAGCATCGGCCTGATCGGCCTGATCGGCGGCTCGAAGCTTCTTCTGTATGGTTCGGTCGCCATCGCGAAATCGATCGGCGTTTCGGATGAAATCATCGGTCTGACGCTTATCGCCGCCGGAACGTCCCTGCCAGAGCTGGCGACATCCGTCATCGCAGCCAGAAAAGGGCAATCGGAAATCGCCGTCGGCAACGTTGTGGGCAGTAATATTTTCAACATTCTCGGCATCCTCGGAATAGCAGGAACCCTGCTTCCGCTGTCCGTCTCGGATCATATGCTGGGAATCGACATACCGCTGATGGTCGTGGTTTCACTCGGTTGTCTGCCGATCATGTGGACCGGCTATCGCATCGTCCGGCTCGAAGGACTGCTGTTGCTCGGCGCCTACCTGGGCTACATGTACATCCTCTTCCAGGCGCCGGGCTGAGGAGGCGGACTACTCGCGGCAGCCGTCCACCACCCAGACGTGAATCAGTCTGGCCGTCTTCGGCGCAACCTTGCCCGCCATGCCGCCACCGTCCTCCATGAACTGCTCGAAGCGGCCCAGCCCGTCATTTTTGAAGTAGCGGATGACGGTCTGGGGATCATTCAGCGGAAAGTATTTCCCTGTTCCGCTGGTATGACACGGCATGCACTCTTTAACCATGACGGGCAGGATATCCTTGAAGAATGCCGGCTGCGGCCGACCGGGCTTTGACACTTTCGTCCACCAGGCCGGTTCTCTGGAACCGGTTGCCGCATCGCCCCTCCCTGCCGCGACGGAGGAACTCTGGGCCTGGCTGTCTTCAACAGCCGGAGAAGCGCCGTCCGGCGGCGGGAAGATCCGCACGTCACGCACGGCCGCCCCCGTTGTTCCGGCCGCGCCGACCGGCCGGTCGCTTCCCAGATACAGTTTCGGAACCCCGCCCGGGGCATCGAGCCTGAAAAGCCCCGCTGATGTGCCGATCATGAGAGCATCGCCATCGGCAGCAAGCGCCGTGACCCCGATCGCGCCGGAAACGGGAAGCGACACCACCGACCAGGCCGAGCCGTCTTTCACGGCAAGCCCGCGGACCGTCCCCGCATAGAGCCGCCCGTGAACCGCCGCAAGAGCCGTGACGTTCGAGTCGGGCAGCGCCGCATCGGCTTCCGGAACTTTTCGCCAGACGCCGGCTTCGAACCGGACAAGCCCGGCTTCCTTTGCCGGCGCAGCCCAGAGCTGCCCCTCAAAAGAAGCCATTGCCCGGAGATCTTTCGGGGCATCCTGCGCGGACACCGCGGCAACGGAACCACAAAACGCAGCAATAATTATATATAATACTATTTTTTTCATATCCAAGCTGGCTCCCGACCTCATCCACTCGTTCCACCCGGGTCCCGGCAGGTTCCCTCTTACCGGCGCATCAGAACGACAAGACCGCGATCCGTGCCGAGATACAGTCTGATCGATCCGTCACTGCCTTTTGCCGTCGAGAGGCACTGGATGTGGGCCGAGGGCAGTCCATCCTTATAATCGATGGGCGGTTCAAATCTGCCGCCACGCAGGAGCTGAAGCCCTTTCTTCGTTCCGACCCAGGCGTCGGCGCCGTCGATGACGACTGCGGTCACCCAGGAATCGGCGAGACCGGCGGAGGCGTCGAGCAGCTTCCAGGAGGCGTTATCGTAGACCGCCAGCCCTTTCGTCGTACCGACGAGAACGCGGTCAGGCGCGGCCGCCATGGCCGTCACATGATCGGCAGGCAATCCGTCGGCCTTCGTATAATTCGTGAAAAGATACTTTTCCCCGTCACGCCCCTTGTAAACGCTGACGCCCGCAGGAGTTCCGAGCCAGACTTCGCCGGGTCTCGTGCTCATGCAGGTGATCCGGTTGTCGAGCAGGCCTTTTTTCGATGCGAGATACCCGAATTTCCGATACGGATTCGTCTCCCAGACGTAGTAGTTCACGCCCTGGTCATCCGTTCCGATCCAGACGGTGCCCTTCTCATCGACGGCAAAGCAGTTCACGTAGTTCGACTGCATGTCGTCCTTGATCTCTTCGAAGACCGACCACTGAAGACCATCCCATTTGTACGTTCCGCCGCCCATGACCGGAGACCGGCATGCAGCCCATACTTCGCCGTTATTTCGAACGATCACGGCAGGTATTTTCTGCAGTTTGAGAGGCGAATTGTCCGGTCCCCAGACCGTGAACGTTCCGTCTTTTTTCAGCACGCTCAGGTTGCGTTCCGTACCGATATAGAGATTGTCAGAGGCAACGGCAATGGAAAGCACCGAGGGGTGGCTGAGCCCGTCCGTCGCCGAGTACACACGCTCCAGCGAGATCCCGGATGGCAGAACCGCATCGACGTTTCCCGCGAAGCACAGCAGAAACAATGCTGCAAGGATAATCCCCGAACGTTTTCCGATGAGACTTGCATATTTCATAATATATTTCCTCCCGTATCGCGGCATGATTCCCGAGAAGAGTCATCGGGCAGCAACTGCAGCGGATCTGCAACCACGATAAAACAAAACCCGGGGGGACGCAAGCGTTCCCCCGGGTTGATTCAGTCGTTACGCCGGTCTTCAGAGCGCCGGTCGTCATTCAGGGTCGGTTACTGACCGTTCGTGTTGTTTCTCTGGGACTCGTCACGGATCGTGCGATCCTGGAAGCTCATATCCTTGACCGTGACGTTGAACGTCATCGCCTGCTTGTTGGCTTCGAAGTCTTCAGCGAGATACTCGACGCGATACGTGCCGGGGTTTCTGAAGATGTGATAGAACTTGAGCACCGGTTCGGTCTTGTCACTGCGTTCGAATCGCTCTCTCGGAACGACGCGCTCGATCTTGTCGCTCTTGTTTCCGGTCGAATCTTCGAGCGGTTCGAGCTTGTCGGTCGGGTTGCCGTTCTTGTCGAGTTCGCGGATCTGGAGGCGCTGGTAGGCGATACCGCGGCCGGGATAAGCCCGGTCGATGTTGTCATAGGCCTGGGCCGTGACGTTGAGGCGGGTATCTTCGAAGATCACCTTGTCGTCGAGGGTCAGCTGCTTGTTCAGCGGATCTTCAACCGGGTTGCCGCTCTTGTCGACGACGGACCATTTCTTGCTCGCCATGTCGTTTTCAGCATACTCACCGCCCGGAACCTGGGTCTTGGAGCCGCTGTCCTGGATGGCAATCTCGCGGTCATTGGCGATCTCATCGGAAGCGGGTACGCCGACCTTCATGTCGTTGCCGCTGCGGGAGTCGGAGATCTCGACTTCGGTAACCGGCTTGGCGCCTTCGCCGGCGTCATTGACCTTGAGGAAACCGACCTGGTTGGTGGTGTTACCGCAGCAGTCGGCCATGTCGACCTTGAACATCAGGTCAGGAACCTTCTGCATCCAGGTGTCGCCATACTTCTTGATGAAGTTGGAGTTCGTGCCCGCCACCTGAAGCTCATCGGGAACGCCCGCGTCTTCAGCAGAACCGGCGCGTTTCCAGCGACCATCGGGCCCGAGAACGAAGTTCTGGGCATCCTTGGCCATCTGGCCACCAATCATCTTCGCGGGTCCGCCCGCATCCCATTCGATGGAGGTGGTCGCATAATGCTTCGGCAGAAGCACGCGCGGTCCGGGAACGAACCAGGTGCCCTTCTTCACGGTCTGACCTTCGACCTGGGCCGTGGTTTCACTGTGAATGCCGTCGATCTTCTCGAACTCGATCGGGCCGACGCAGTACCGGCCGCCGTCCTTGAATTCGATATAGGAGAAGCGGTTCACTTCGAGGGCGCCACCTGCATTCAGGTGATCGACGAACGCCCGCATGTCGGCCGCAGCCTTTTTCCCGGCGTCGCCGAGGGCTTCGTATTCACCGATCATCTGGGCCAACTCGGGAATCTTGGCTTCAAGGCCTTCCCCCTTGGGGTTCTTGGCTTTGTTGATCCAGCCGTTGAGCAGCTTGGTCTTGAGCAGGCCGCTGTTGCGTTCGTCGAGAATGAAGTAGGAGAGGCCGCGCACCCAGGGGGCGAGATTCTTGGTCGAGTAGGCATTCGCATACCGGGCCTTGATGAACTCCTCGACTTCCTTTTCGGAACGGCTCTTCCAGTTCGGATCGACATTCTTGTAGAAGTAATACTCTTCAGCCTTTTTCGCCGGCCCGAGGTAGGGGCCGTATACGACGGTCTCATCGAGCTTGACCGGGTTTTCGGACAGCTTGATGCGATCCCATTTCTGTTCCTGTTCGTTCCAGTTCATGCGATAGGTCGGAGGCAGGTAGACGAAATACAGGAACGGCTCGGATGTCGGATCATCGCGATTGTAGGAAGGATTGTCGAGCTTGTACAGATCCATGTTGCCGCATTCGTAGTTGAGACTGGCCTTGAGGCGGTCCGAGGAAGCAGCCGCATTGGGGTTGTCGTCTTCATACTCGAAAGAAATGCCCTTGCAGGGTTCCCATTTGCTCGTGGCCTTGTTGTAGGTCTTTTCAACGAATGCGCCGGTGTTCCCGCTGTAGAGCTTCACTTCGGTGCCCTTGACGGTGGGAGAGGTATAGTCCTCGACATACACGCGGTTGAAAGCGGTGAACTCATCGCCGCCATCGACGTTCTTGAGTTTCCAGCCGTCGGGATTCGTGTTCACGGCCTTCTTGGATTCCCAGCCGGTCGGTTCCGCATCGAGGCGGGCTTCGGGAATGGCCGTCGGGTCAATGACCGAGATATCGGCATTGCCGAAATAGCCTTCCGCCGTCCCGGTGACGGTCGGATTGACAGAGGCTCGCTCATAGGTCATGAGCATGCCGACTTCCTGGAGAACGGTAGAACCGCGGGTGTCGGCATCGCCGGAAATACCTGAATCGAAGGGTTTCTTATGGGCATTCGGATACACCTTCGGGTCCCAGGTCTTGTCGCCGGAGCCGTTCACAATATTTTTCATGTACTCAATGGCGCGCTCCGAGCCGGCCGCCTTGTAAAACGGCGACCAGACTTCACCACCCGACGTTCCGTTGACGCCGCCGGACTTATCGCCGTCGCCGGCATCTTCAAACGACCACTTGTACAGAACGTTGCGATACGCATACCACTTCCCGGTCGCTTTCTCTTTCACCAGGTAGGGGTATTTATCCTTGGTGGAACCGGTGTTTTTGAAAATGCGGACGGTATCCTTGATCTTGTTGTCAAATCCGCGCACGACCGGCTCGGGTTCGACCATCGGAATCCACATGCCGATCTGTGATTCGGGATTCCCGATCATATCGGGAATTCTCCGAACCTCGTTCTTGGGAATCGACATGATCCCGCTCACCACTTTTGACGGATCATTGATGTCATAACGCGTGTCCGTCGCGACATTGCTGACATCAGCGGCAAAAATGGCAGAGCCCCAAATCAGAGCCGCTGCGAGGAACCCACAAATCCGCTTCTCCATATGTCCTCCTTCAAGGAATACTTTTTTACCTGACAACTGAATCGATCGCCTGCTGGAGCTTCCGGTCGACATCGTTCATTTCTTCGATGCCGGCCAACTGAGCCGTTATTTCCGAAGCATGTCTGTATTTCGGATTGATCGCCAGAATTTCCTTGTAGAGCCGCTGCGCCTGCTTCAGATCTTTGTAGGGCAGATATTCAAGCTTGTCCGCCGCATTGTCGTTCGAAAAATTGTTTCCCGGGAACCTATTCCCCATAGCTGCAAATATATTTGCAAGCTGATATTTCACGTCCAGCATCTGGGGCCCATAATATGCAGCAGTATTATATTCCATCATGGCGTCATCGATGCGCCGGCGCATCTCCATGAACAGGCCGTTGTAATAATGGCACCAGGGATTTTCGGGCTCGAGCGCCAGAGCCGCATCGAGATGTTTCTTGGCCGAGAAGTCCATGATCCGCGGAAGATAGATATCGACCAGGCCCAGGTGATATTTCGCCCGCGCCGGATCCAGGGCGATCGCAACCTCGTGGAAATGGATCGCGTCATCGATGCGGCCGACATTTTTCAGGCCCGTCGCGAACTTGAACACCGCCTCGGAATTCTGCTGGGCCACATCGTATGCCGCCGAATAGGCATCGAGAGCCTTGTGCATCTCGGACAACCCGGTATAGGCATCACCGATGCCCCACAGGATGCGCAGATCGCCGTCTTTGATCTTCCGGGCTTTTTCAAACCATTCGATCGCTTTTTTATATTCGCCTCTGAGCAGGAGGAGCTCTCCCATGGCGACATGCGCGGGATAACTCTGGGCATTTGCCTTCAGCGCCGCCTGCAACGAGTCTTCGGCCACTTTGAAGTCATATTTTTTCGCGTTCGTCGCCGCGCGGCCGAGCGAGACCCACTGGTCATGCGTCATCGCGGCGTCGCCTCTTGCCTTGCGGATGGTCTCCATGAGCGTCTTTGCCTTGTCATACCAGGGCTCACCGTATTCGACCATGGCCCTGGCGGCAATATCCATCAGATCCTGGTTATCCGGCTCCGCTTCGAGAGCCTTGGCGAACTCCTGGACCGCATACAGAAGCCGGCCCTCGTCGAGATATGCCGAGCCCCGCCGGTATGCTTCCTGGGCTTTATCAGACTTGACCGAGGCCAGGCGGTATTTATCCATGAGTTTGGCGTCCGGGGAAGTCGATGAAGAGTCGGAAACCGGAGCGGCCTTGCTCCCGGCAAGCGCCCGATGGTCCGCGGCGCGCTTGAACGCATCGTCCGCCCGCACCTTCCAGCCGCCCTTTGCCAGCGATTCTCCGAAGGCCTGCCAGACGTTTCCGGCAACCACGTGGTCGTTCTTGATCAGATCTTTATTTTCAACCAGAATCGACTTGTAAATTTCTGCCGACTCCTTGAATTTACCCTGGTCATACAGGGATTTCGCCTTTGCCATCTGATCATCCATCGGACCCGCCCATACAACGGCATTCAGGGCAAGAGCCACTCCCAGGGCAATCATTCCACGAACGGATCTCATCTCGAACGACCTCCAGTCAGGGGTATGTCTTTCTGATACGTGAATATAGTATACCATTTGCCATCATTCTCAAGCATCCAGATTGCACCAAGGTCCGTTCCGGCGACCAGTCTGGATTTCCATGTTCCAAGAGCCGTAACCGCGGGGCTGCCGTCAAGAGCGCATTCGACAGGTTTCGTTCCGGCTCCGTGCCGGATCGCATACAGTCCGTTTTCCGTCGCGGCCCAGAGAGTGCCCTGATGTGCCAGCAGGGCATGAACCTGGGCGGGCACCCCGATGATACGCCTGTAAGCAGGTTTTTTCCCCGGCCCGGCCGGCATGCTCCGTCTCACGAGACCACCGGATGCGGTTCCCAGCCAGAGATCGCCCCCGAACGAGGCGAGAACATTCACGTTCCCGTCGGTCCATCCGGATTCGGGCAGTTCAACGCGCTCGACACGGCCTTCGGCCGAGAGGCGGGCAATGCCGTCCCAGGTCGCGAGCCAGACCCCGCCGTCGCTTTCGACAAGCGCATCGTTAACCCATGCGCTCGGAAGCCTGTCGTTCTCGGTGAGATTCAGCCAGGATCTCCCTTTCGAGATAAAAACCCCC
>CAZQYQ010000108.1:0-13646 GCA_964597625.1 uncultured bacterium | reverse complement strand
TTATTTTCTTTGCCTATGTGCTGGCGCTGGGCAAGTTCTTCCAGATCATTGCCGATCTGAAGGCAAAGGTAGACCAGAATCCCAAGGACTCGATGAGCTGCTACGCGCTCGGATATGCCTATATCACTCTCAGTTCGGGCTTTACGCCCTCGGAGGAAGAGCAGCAATGGGCGGTGTATTACTTCAAACAGGCGAACTCCTCGGACCCGAACAACCTGTGGCCCTACTGGGGTCTCAAGATCGTCTACAACAAACAGTCGATCTCGGGCAAGCACATGTATGACGAGGCGATCGCCATCTGCCGGAAGGCCCTCAAGGTCGATGAGAATAATCCGCGCGCTCATTTCGAGCTGGGTGAGGCCTACAACGAGAATTACGATCAGAACATGAAGAATGAGGCGCTCAATGAGTACCGCCGGTCAATTCAGCTCTCGCCCGAATTCGTCGAAGCTCACTTCAGGTTAGCCAGCATCTATCGCGTGAAAAATATGTTCGACAAAGCCGTCGAAGAGTATAACAAGGTCATAGAGCTCGATCCGACCAGCATTCTGGCGAAAGATGCAAAACGTTCGCTGGTGCATATCGAACGATCGCGTGGAGAAAGCTGAGCAAACCTTGATCTTTCCCGTGGCTACGTGTATCTTGTGAGCCATGAAGTTTCACCTGATCTCGCTTGGTTGCGCAAAGAACACCGCCGATTCGGAACTCGTCGCCGCAGACCTTTCGAAGCGGGGCCTTGTCTGGGTTTCATCACCTGACGAGGCCGATTTGATCATGATCAACACCTGCGGCTTCATCAAGGATGCGAAGGAAGAGTCGCTGCGCACGATCATGCGTGTTCTTGCGCTCAAGGAAGAACGCCCTGAGCTGCGCGTCGCGGCATTCGGCTGCATGGTCAAACGGTATCACGATGAGATCGCCAAAGAGATACCTGAGATCGATATCCTGTTCGAATTTTTCTCCGGCTGCGAGCTTGACAGTCTGCTCGCGAAAGTCACCGAAACCCCTGAACACCAGAAAATCGGCCTCAACACCTGGGTCGCCAGCGCGCGCCGATTTACGCCGCCTCACATCGGTTTTTTGAAGATAGCCGAGGGCTGCAGCAATCGGTGTGCTTATTGCGCCATTCCGAACATTCGCGGTCCGTTCCAGTCGCGCCCCATGGGGGAAGTCCTGCGTGATGCAGAGAGCCTTGCAGCGACAGGCGCGCGGGAGATCAACGTCGTGGCGCAGGATACCACCCGGTTCGGCACGGACCACGGGGGAGCCTGCCGGCTTCCGGAACTTGCCGAAAAGCTCGGCGCCATATCGGGCATCGAATGGATCCGGCTGCACTATCTGCATCCGGCAAGGCTTACCACGACTCTGATCGATACGCTTTTCCGGTTACCGAAAGTCGTACCGTATTTCGATATTCCATTCCAGCACGCTTCGGACCGCATGCTGACTCTGATGAACCGCCAGACCGACAGACAGCATCTCGTCTCTCTGCTGGGACATATCCGCCGGACGCACCGCAAGGCGACCGTCAGAACCACTTTCATCGTCGGCTTCCCCGGCGAAACGGAAGATGATTTCCAGCAGCTGATCGATTTTGTGCAGGCTCACCCGATCGATCGCGTCGGCGCATTCCCCTACTCCAGCGAGGAAGGCACGCCGGCCATGAAAATCAGGCCGCGTGTTTCGAAGCAGGAAAAAATCCGCCGTCTCGACGAACTGATGACGCTTCAGCAGGTGCTTTCAGCAGAACGGAACCAGAAACAGATAGGCACTCTTCATCATGCTATTGTTGACAGTATTGAATCCGGCACCGCTCATGCCCGCCTTCCGGGGGATGCATGGGAGGTCGATAACACTGTGACGTTTCCGGCTTCGTCCGGAACGACCCCGGGGGATATTATAAAGATTCGCATATTATCCGCCGATGCGTATGATTTCACCGCCGAGGTTGTCGAATGACACTGGCTACGAAACTGACCTTCCTGCGTGTCGCGGCGATTCCGGTCTTTCTGGTTTCGTTTCTCTGGAATGGCCCCGATAATCTCCATGCCGACTGGGGCAAAGTCATCGCGACCGCAACATTTATATTTGCCGCTATAACAGATTATTACGACGGCGCGGTGGCCCGCTGGTACAAGGAAGAGACGACATTCGGCAAATTCATGGACCCGATCGCCGACAAGCTGCTCGTTTCAACGGCCCTGATCGCAATGGTCGAGTATCGGTCCCTGACATTCACCCCCGCCTGGGTGGCAATCATCATTATTGCCCGCGAGTTTGCCGTGACCGGGCTGCGCCTGATATGCACGCCGAAAGGCATGACGATCGAGGCCAGCAATCTGGGAAAATGGAAAACGACCGCGCAGCTGACGGCGATTATCACGGCGCTTGTTTTCATCAGCGCGCGTGTCGTCATGGAAACGTGGAATTACCGCGAGGCGGCGGCGCAGTTTTCGATCTACCACGGGCCGATCATCATTGGACTGATGCTGATCGCCGTCATCATGACCGTTTATTCAGGATATGATTATCTCAAACGAAACTGGCACCTGCTGGCCGAGTGACTCTGCCGGCGGGAGATTTCTCAGCCTTCTGGCCGCCGGAGGCGGATTCGGCTATATTCCCTTCGCATCCGGCACGTGGGGCAGTCTTCCGGGAATCGCGATTTTTCTTCTGACCCGCGGCTTGGATGCGTGGCTGCAAATTCTTCTTTTCGCGGTTTCCTGCATGATCGCGATCGGCCTGGCTGACAGGGCCGAACGCATTTCCGGAATCCGCGATCCCGGCTTTGTCGTCATCGACGAGGTCGTCGGCATGTGGGCCACGCTTCTGTTTCTCTGGCGGGCCGATCTGGCGGTCCTTGTCATCGGCTTTCTGCTGTTCAGAGCTTTTGATATTCTGAAATTCTATCCCCTGAATGTGTTCGAAAGTTTCAGAGGCGGTGTCGGCATTGTCCTGGACGACGTCGCCGCCGGCATGCTCGCCAACATCGTCATGCGCCTCATCCTTCTCTCCGGCATTTTCTGATTCTGTCTTCTCTCCTTCAGCGTCGAAGGAACGGAATCACGGCGGGCACAAGCGCACCAATCGTATGCGCAGATATGAAAGCCGGCCCGGGAATCGCTTCCCGGGCCGGCTTGTGAAAGACTGGTCTTAGGTCAGAATTCGATCTTCTGATCGACGACCGGCACCATGTCTGCACCGATGACGGTCACATAGCCACCCTGATTGCGAACCAGAGGCATCGAAAGATGGGCGACGCCCTCTTCATTCGTGGTTCCGATCTGGGCGTTCTCGACGCGGTCGGTGTAGAAGGTGACGCGGGCATTGCTGACCGGCTTGCCGTCTGCATCGACGACTTTGGCGGTCAGGTTGATGCCGGTGTCGGCCTTGGCGGCTTCAGCAGAAACGGTCATGGACTTGGGCTGTTTGAAGCGGGCCATCATCGTGCCGTCGCCAAACAGGTGCCACTGTTCGAACATCATGACGCCGCTCTTCTTGGGATCAGTGCTGTAGATTTCGAGGCCCTTCATGATGCCGTTGAAGGCGAGACCGCCAACGGTCTTGTAGAGTTCATTCACGGTGTAGTTGTTGTTGATTTCGCTCTGAACATCGCACGGAGGGACCCATTCCTGGTTGGTGCTGGCGGCAAAGATCGCGGCGGCGCCCTTCGGGTCCTCGATGTTGCCGGACTTCATGAAAGCTTCGGCATAGCATTCTTTTCCAACGAAGTTGCCGTTCACACAGGCGACGCTCCAGATGATGGGCATTTTCCAGCCGTTCTTGAGCTGGGCGCAGTCGGCATTGCTGAAGCCGGTGGTACCCCAGGAGGTGTTGCTGCCGTGGCCGATGTAGTTGATCAGGCTGCGGCCGTCATTGATGTTCGCGGCAACCATGGCCTTCGTCGCCTTCGGATCATAGACTTCGTCGACGGAGGTGAACTGCCACTTCAGCAGAGCATCGCGCAGCAGGCCGGCGCGGGCAAAGTCGGTAGGGCTGCCCTGATTGCTGGCAATACCCATGGCCTTGTTATACCAGGCGGCGTTCTCACCGGTGAAGGGGAACTGCTCATAGTTGATGAACTTGGCAACCTGGTAGGCAACCGCTTCAGGAGTGGTCGCGGAAAGGCGGCTGATGATGCAATCCGGCACGTGATCGTCGCCGGCGAGCTTGGTGTAGCAAGGATCGGAATCAGCGTTTTCCTTCACGCCCTTGAGGGTCGGAACCTGCTCCGCATCACCGACAAGCATGATGTGAGTCAGGGCACCCTTGTTGTAATCGGCCTGAATGTAGTTCTTGATGTCGGCGGCGGTCTTGCCGACTTCGCTCATCTTCGCAACGACGACGTCGAGACCGCACTTTTTCTTCCAGGCGACGAACGGACCCATCGCATCGACGAAAGCGTCAGCAGAGATGATCAGCAGGCGGCCATTTTCCTCGAGGCGGGGAAGACGGGAGGCGGCTTTTTCGAAGTTCGCGAAAACGCTGCGGTAGATCGGCTCATAGGTCCGGCTGATGCGCTGCGGGGCACGATTCACATTCGTGGAATTGCCGTTTCCACCGACGATCGAGATCGCAAGGCGGTGATGGATGCGGAGTTTGTTCTGTATCGGGTTGTATTGAACCGGGTTGACCAGCAGGCGAACGCCGCGGATATCGCGCATAATAAAGGGCTCGCTGAGAGCAACGAGCTCGTTGTCGGCGGGGTACCAGCGATCCTGACCGTAGACATCGCCATATTCGAACGGAACGGTATTCGGATCGATATTGCGGGTAATGCTGCCTTTGCTGGGAATCACACGCGCATCGAGGTCGATAACTTCAGACTGAACCGGCTTCACGGTAAAAACCGGGTTTTTAAACGGATCGACCATGATCATCGCCGTCAGGCGGGGCAGTTGCGGAAGGGCTTTGTCGAGAGAAATCGAGCCATTCGGAATCGTGATTGACAGAGCCTTCTGACCGGCCGCGTCGCACTTGTTGATAGACACCTCGGGAACATCAACCTCCACATTCGTGTTGAAGCCCTTGACGGTCTTGATGTTAATGCCCGGCGCCGCAAACACACCGCCGGTTGACGCAAAACAAAGCGCCGCTGCCAGGAAAGAACCAAAGAAACGCTTCACGAGATTCCTCCTCGATAATTTTTCAGGTATGAATAGTGAGAGTGATTATTGTGAGTATACTGATAAATTCTCTGCACCGCAAACGGCAAGAAGAATATTTGCCCAATTCAGAATGAGGCACATCCCCTCACACAGAATCCCGTTTTCTCCGCGACCCGCGGATCTGAAGGCTGTGTCTCCCCTACGGAAGCGGAATATCATCAGGTATCCCCGGCAATGGAAGAGGGGCCCACGATGCAGAGGCCGGCCGCGTCCAGGGCATCGAGAAAAGCACCAGTTCTTCGCCCCCTCCGGTCACATTTTTTTCAATCGCGAACCGCATGAGCGGCTTAAAAAAATTCAGGCGCGAAACGATTTCAGGGTACCAGTAAGGGAATATCAGTAGATAATCGGGCTTCACCCGTTCGATGAAGTCATCGATCCGGCCGGCTCTGTTCCATGATACAGCTTCAGGGGTAATCAGCCCTTCGAGGTCGATCAGGCGGCGCCCGGAAAAGTATCCCATCGCACCGATGTCATTGGCCGCAACCGGGCCACCTCTCGGCAGGCATTCGCCGAACCATCTCGCAATGCGTACCTGAAGGCCGGTGATGTTTGACGTTTCCAGTGGATACGCGGATGCGAGATCAACCTGCCGCTCTGCGGCTGCGAGCAGCCCCAGAATCACCGCCAACCAGATCAAGCGGTTTTTCCCATATTTTTTCCATGCAGCAAGAGCGAATATGAACGAAGCCGGAACGGCCAACCAGATGGTATGCGCGAGATATCGTCCATGGAACGCCGTATACGACTCGGGTGCGGCGATGAGTGCCACAAAAATGGCCTGAACCGGCAGAGTCGCCCAGGCGAACCATGAAACAGATTCCTGATGATTTCCGGGCCTGCCCTCCCGTGAAAAATACCAGCACAGGGGCGCCAGCAGAAAAACAGCAAGCGCAATCACATTCTCTCCGAGCAGAAAGATCGCCGAACGAGAGAGCGCGCCTGCCCCCCCCGACACCGCCGCCATCGGAATTCCCGCCCAGTCTCCGCTTTTCATCAGGCTTGGAAGCGCGGATGCCGTCATTTTTGCCTCAAGCGTCGTCGGCCATGGCTTCCCGCATAAATACAGCATAGCATATACATATATCGCTATGAACGGGAGGCTGAAAGCCGCGAGCCGAACGATTCCCGGAATTCGGGAGCCTTTTTCCTCGCGGCTCATCATGCCGAGAGCAGCTGCAAGAAAAAGAACATTCTCAGGCCTTGCAAGCGCCGCGAGGGTCCAGAGAACGACTGCAACCCGGCGGGAGGTTCCAGATTGAGGATTTCCCGACGATTCGAGCTGAAGAGCCGCTGCCCAGGCGCACAAGGCACATGTGAGTGGAACCTCCATGCCGGAAAGCGCCGCCCACGAAAGCGGGTATGCCGCTAGCGTCAGCAGCAGGCCGGCAACCGTTTCCCGTTCGGAAAGCCCGGCCGCGACGAGAAACCGTCGGATTCCGGAAAGCGCCGCAAGGCCCAGCGCGACTCCGCTTCCTTTCACGCACGCAATCACCGCGAAAAGGCCCAGGCTTCTGGGAATCAGGTGCAAAACCGCCATCCAGAGCGACCACAAAACGCTTGTCGACGCACCGCTGGGTTCGCCGGCATTCACACCGAACCCGGCGCCATAGGCCAGATTTCTGCCGAACGTCAGGTGAATCCAGGCATCATCGAGAGGAAACCCCCAGGGCTGGCCGTTTGCACGCCAGTCACTGACGAAAAGCCAGGTGCACAGACACAAAAAAAAGATGTGCGGCAGACGTTTCAACAAAAGCAGTCCATTTCAGCCATCAGAAACAATCACGCGGCAGAAGATCGGCATGCTCCAACAATCAGCCCGGGAGCAGAACCCACAAAAGGATCGTCCAGATCACGCTCACCACCAGGGCGCCCTTGAGAGCGCTGGCGAAGCTGTCCACTTCGACGCCGCCGACGATATCGGATGCGAAATCGATCGCGAAGGCGTTCACGAAAAGGGAAAGAATCCCGAACGACAATTTCCTGAACAACCACCAGAGTCCCAGGGTAAAAAAACCGAGCAGCATATTCACGGCAAATCCAATACCGGCCATCGCGATCGCAAGCTTCAGCGCGGCACCGTAATCGCGAATTTTTATACCAGGCACGATCTTAGGCAGAGCCAGAACCGAGACGCCTCCCAGAATCATGCTGACGGCCGTCGAAATCATTCCGCTCCCCCCGGGTCGGCCGGGCCGGCCGGCTTCTTGCGCCTGCGGCGCCTGCGACCAACCGGAGCGACCGGCGGCTGTTTCTTCAGAAACGGCAGATACTCCTCGCATAACAGATCGACCTGCCAATTTCTGAAGCCGGGAATTTTTTTCATCTCATCAGGGCCGACAGGCCGCGTTTTAGCGAGTTCAGAGAGAACTTCCGGGTCGGTCAGAAGCGCGGCGGGCATGTTGATGCGGTTGGCGACGGCGTTCCGTCGCTCGCGAAGGGCTCTGACGATGTCCCCTTCCCAGGATGTGAAAAAGGTTTGTTCGCGGCGCGGCCGGGCGGGCGGCAAAAGTCCGTCGGTCGGCGCTTCGAGCCCTCTTTTCACCGCCTCCTGAACTTCACGGCCATGCCGGGCGATGAAGTCACGGCCGATCTGCTTGATGACGGAGAGGCCGGCGAGGCTCCGCGGCGCCTGGCGCGCAATATCGAGAAGCGCCTGATTGCCGAGCACCATGAATGGCGCGCGATCAAGCTTTTCAGCAATGCTTTCACGAAGCGTCCAGACTTCTTTTAAAATGGCAACCTGGCGGGGAGGCATACGCGATGAGCCTTTGATCAGATAGGCAAAAGGCTTTTCATGAGGCTGGGTCCGCAGATGGTTGACAAATTTTTCCGTCAGCTGCTCGAATTCTTCCCTGGCCCAGTCGAGCCGGCCAAGGTGCTCGAGTTCTGCCTGCAGCTCGTCCCGAACCGGGATCAGGCAGATCGCATCGAGCAGGCCGTATCTGATCATGGCCGGCGTCAGCGGCCGACGCGACCAATCGCACCGCTGCAGCTTCTTGTCGAGAGCAAAACCAAGATACCGTTCGGCAAGAGCGCTCAACCCAAGTTCGTGTGAGCCGATCATCTCTGCGGCGATACGCGTATCGAACAGCTTTCTGACACGCACTTTCAGCTCGCGCGCCAGAACGCCGGCATCATAATCTCCTCCGTGAAACAGCCACTCGCAGTTTTCCGTCTCGGCAAATCGTACAAGCGGCGTAAAATCAGAAATAGCCTGTGGATCGAGAAGCGCAGCCCGTTTCCGGGTCGAGACCTGAATCAGGTTTACGGCCGCACGGAACTTGTAAAAACCGGCAGACTCGGTATCGACCGCAAGCACATCCGTGCCGGCAATATCGTCCAGAAAGCGTGAAAGCGACTCGGTATCTTCAATGACCTGAGCCCCTTCGAGAAGAGGCTCGACGTTATATGATTCCATGCAAGTGTTTTTAGCACATCCCGGTCGAATTGGCGAGAAACTCCGCGATTATTTGTGAGTCAGGTGGTAACTGCCATCCCAGTTTTCGGGGGGCGGGTTCGTTTTGTATTCCCTGCACCGCCCGATATACGTCTTGCTGGGGCCGTCATTCGGCCATCTGACCAGCAGCTCTTCAAATTTCGCGATCGCTTCATCCCACTTCCGATCGAGGTGCAGCCTGATCGCCGTATCGTACATTTCGATGAACTCCGGCCAGTCGGGAGGCTCCTTGCCTTTCTCGCAGACAAGTTCATGCACCTTGACCGGCTCTTTCTTGCCTTTGACCGCAAGGTAATCGAGGAATCGCACGGATACGCGATCTTTCGCCTGCTGATACGTCGCGTCCGAAATCATCTTCATCGTGCCATATTCCTTGTTGGCGCCCTCGAGTCGCGACGCCAGGTTGACACCGTCACCCATGCAGGTGAAGTTCATCTGCGCCTTGATCGAGCCCATGTATCCGACGACAACATGCGCCGTATTCAGACCGCAGCGTGCCGCAACCTTGGGAAGTCCGCGCTTTGCCCAGCCTTTCTGAAGCTCGTCGATCGTGGTCTGCATTTCGAGGGCGCACAGACATGCACGGATCGCATGATCGGGCTGACTTTTCGGGAAATTCCAGAAGGCCATGACGGCGTCGCCGATGAACTTGTCGAGCGTTCCGCCATATTTGAACAGAATGTCGGTCATGGTCCCGAGATACTCGTTCAGCAGAACGACCAGCTCTTCAGGCGTCAGTGCTTCAGAAATTGATGTAAAGCCAGCGACATCGGAGAAGAAGACGGTCATTTCGACCTTCTGGCCGCCCGGTTTGACCATATCGGGGTGCTCGAGCATATACTGCACGACGTCTTTCGACACGAATCGTGAGAACATTGCCTTCGTCGTGTTCGCCTTCGCCCGCTGTCTGAAGTAATTCGTCAGAACCGTCATCGCACAGGTCAGCGGGAAACTGACCAGGCAGGGTGATATGACCATGATCCGGCCCCAGGCATGGTATGAATGATAGGCAAGCACGGTCACGATCGTGATGCCGCTGAACATCAGGAATACGCCGGTTCCCGGCGAAAACCGGTCGAAAAGCAGACCCAGCAGGAGTGTTCCCAGGATAAGCAGCAGCAGCATTTCATACATATTCGGGGCCCGCAGGAACTCCCGGTCGATGATGTTCTGAACGGCATTGGCATGAATTTCGAGTCCGACAAGCTGCTCCTTCAATTTGTTGAACGGCGTATGAATGCTCAGCGGCGTCGAGTAAAAGTCAAAATCCGTCGCTTCGAACGGGCCGGCAAGGCAGATCCGGTTTCCGAAATCACGTCGTTGAAGCGTGTTGATATGGGCGTTGGAAGGGTTAAATTTCGCCGCGATTTTCGGGTCCGTCGCAGCTGAAGCGCATGCTCTCAGATGATCGGCATCGAAACATTCGTAGAACGAGACAGAGGGAAAAACCGGTGGGTTTTCCCCGATACGCTGAACCGACCCGACATACTTGATCATCATATATGCATTGCTGTCACAAGGGATTTCGATGTCTTTCAGCAGGAAGCCGCCTTTATATGTCCCGGCATGCCAGAGAGGGGTTATCCGGTCCAGCTCTGCATACATCGCCTTCACATAGGAATCTGCCGAGCCGGATGCATTTCCAGCGCGCCTGTCGAGAGCGAGGGCGGCGGTCATCAGGCTGAATGCCGGCTGCAGAGACTTCATGTCAGGTGGTTCAACAAAAATCGGCAACCGGTTGACGTTTCCTTTTCCCGTCACACCGACATTGATGAAGCCAAGCGATGACGAACCTGTGACGAAGTATTTCTCCGGCATGACCAGAGAAATACGTTTGACGGAACTGTAGATGGTGCGGCCGGCATCCGGGCCATCCGCAACGATCGAGCGTTCGGTGATCATCGACTCATTGACCTGCGCGGCCAGCACGATCGGCACGCTCGCAACGGCGATCACGTCATGCAGGGCAATATCCCGCTCGATCTCTTCGGGCTTTTTCCCCTGGAGCACAAAGTCCCAGGCGACGACGGAAGCCGGGGTCATCCACCTGCCGGGCGGCAACCCGGGACGATTGAACAGGGCCGTGATGGAAAGCGTCGTTTCCGCATCGGGAGCGACACGTATATCAATATTTATAAAACCTTGAAACAGGCCGAGAAAAAATGCCTCCCACTTTTCGATGACATCATTCGCGAGTTTTTCACCCGACTTCGAAGGCACCTCGCCCGGCAGATCGAACGTGCTCATGACGCAGGTTCCCTTGGGCGTCCAGAAGCGTTCCGAGAACGAAACAAACGAGGTGATCACCGGCCGTTCGGGAGCCTTCTCGCCACGCTGCTTTGCCTGGCTCGCGAGAATTGCCCTGTCCCACTCGTTGAGGGAGTTGACGATCGGGCTGCCCTTCAGGGTAAACCGGCCGAACTTCAACTCGATGCCGCCGTAGTAGGCCGGCCGGCCTCCGGATGAGTATTTGACGAAATGCGGTTTGGTCAGCGTTCGCAGGATCGACGCGAACTCGGCCCTGTTCGGGTTTCGCGAGAGCAGTTCGGATGTATGCTCATCCTTTTTGATGAGCAGAAGATCGGGTCTGGTTATGCTCGGCTCATAGCCGACCTGAAAATAGAGCGCATGCAGATACTCTTCGAAATCTTCAAGCGATTTGCTTCCGAAAAGAGCCACGGAGAAGATGATCGCGCAAATCGCGAACAGAAGACCGGCATGGCGGTCAGCAAAACTCCCCCAGAAAAGACCCTGGCCACCGTTGAATCCGTTGTGGTTCTCTGCCATTGCCCCGGGCGTCAGCGGGAAGAGGTATAGATCCGATAATCTATCTGAGGGAATATATTATCCCGTGATTCAACCTCAGCAAGCCAGTTTTCGTCGACCGCATCGGCACTGATATCCTGATAAAGCCGGGTGAACCGCACGCAGTGATCCTTGGTGCGTTTGACCGCATACGGCACGGTCGTTCCGGTCTTCATGATGAACGCCCAGTCAGAAGCCTGCGCGAGCAGCAGCTCACGCGCCGCCTGGTTGAGAGCGCGCCGCCTGGTTCCATCGGAATGCGGGTAGCGGTCCGCGAGCTCGATCATGCGTTCGGCGGCCTTGTGCAGATGCCGGTAGATCCAGTCGTTGTTTCCCTCGAGCCAGACCTCGTGATAGCCCTTGTGGCCCCACGACGACATCGACGGCATCGCAACCTGATTTTTGGGATGTTTCGCCAGATACTCGGACGGGGTGATCAATTCGAGGGTCTGGCTATCACACGCCACTTTGCGAAGCAGGGCGTGGATGAAATCGGGTCCCTCATACCACCAGTGGCCGAACAGTTCCGCATCATACGGGGAAACGAGGATCGGCGGGCGATCCATCAGGGTTCCGAGATGTTCCACCTGCCGCTCCCGGCACCACATGAAGTGGCCCGCATGCATCTCGGCTTTCGCGAGCGCAACCCGTCTGTTGTACGGTTCTTTCTCGTTCGTCCCCCGGGCTGTGATCCGGTAATATTTTATGCCCGTATTGAGCCTGATTCCAGACTCATGAATATATGGTCGTATATAATCAAGATCGAGATCAAAACCGATATCACGGTAAAACTCGCGATAATCGAAGTCACCAGGATACCCCTCTTCAGCCGACCACACCTGCTTGCTGCTCTCGAGATCGCGACCGAACGCGGCCACGCCCGAGGGCGTGAACAACGGCGCGAAAACGCCGTATCGGGGCCTCGGATGCGCATGCAGAATGCCGTGCGCATCCGTGAAAAAGAAGCGAATGCCGTGCTCGGCCAGAATTTTGTCATCCCCGGGATTGAACGCACACTCGGCAAGCCAGATGCCGCGCGGCCGGCGGCCGAGATGCCGCTCATAATCACTTGCAGCCAGCTCGATCTGGGCCCGCACCGCAGGGCGATACAACTCCATCAGGGGCAGATATCCGTGCGTGGCACAGCAGGTGATGATCTCCAGATTTCCCAGGTCCTGGAATTTGCGGAACGCACGAACCAGATTGCACTCGTATTCGTCGCGGAAAAGCCGCCGGGCACGCGTCAGCCGTTCCCGATACATCAGGGCGGTGTCGTGGTATTCCGGCATCCAGCGCGTGCGATCGACTTCCTTCTCGGAAAGCTCGATCATCAGCTCAAGGTGCTTGAGATACCGCTCCTGAAGAAGGGAATCCGTAAGCATGGCCATCAGCGGAGGAGTCAGAGACATCGTGATGCGGAAATCGACACCGTCGTCGACGAGCTTCTGATAAGACTCGATCAACGGGATATACGTCTCGGTGATGGCTTCGAACAGCCACCGCTCCTCCATCATGTCACCGTGTTCGGGATGCCGGACATAAGGAAGGTGCGCATGCAAAACCAGACAAAGATAGCCGCTGCTCATGGATACAGGCCTTTCCGCCCCTGGGGCGCCCTCAAACCGCGCTTCAGCGCGTGGTCTTCTCAACGATCGGCGTAATCGTCCGCTCCATATCGCCGTCTGCGTTTACCGCACGGACCGGAATATTCTGGTGTCCGTCGGGCAACGCGAAGCGAAGAGTGAACGTGCCGTCGGGCCGCAGCTTCACCTGGCGACCCTGAACGGTCAGCTGCGCATCCGGCTCTGTGGCGCCGTAGACGATCAGCTCGGTATTCACGACCAGCCAGAAGTCTTTCCCCTTCTGCGGCCCACCCTTGAATACCCCGGGTGACGTCACGGCCTCAGAACTGAGAGCTGCGGAGCTGAGAGCGTGAGAACTGAGGGCCCCCGAGCTGAGCTGTTCGGAAAGCCGCTGCGTAAGCGCCTGCCGAAGTTCGCCGCTGCTGGCGCCGACATTGAACCCACCCGACGCCCGATAGATCTCGCGGAAATCTTCATCGAGCACCATCCACTGGTCGTCAACCGTTTCGCTGTAGGTATCGCGGGGCGTTCGAATCGCGTTGCTGCGTGCGATCAGAACAAATTCCCCTGCGGGGGTGATCAGTCCGAGGTCGACCAGGAAGGCGCAGTTGGGCCGGCCGAGGTTCAAAT
>CAZQYQ010000107.1:0-13674 GCA_964597625.1 uncultured bacterium | reverse complement strand
GGAAATTTTCTTAGAAGTTTTAAACCTCGGAAGGTCGAACTTCTTCAGGAGCTTACCGAATCTCTCAAATTCTGCATTCGCGGAGTTGATGTTCTCGGTCGTTTCGGGAGCGACGAATTCATCATGTATTTCCCCAGCACCGGTATTTCGAATGCTGAGGCCGTGATGAACCGGTATCGCGATGAAATCAGAAGCAGGACCTTCACGAAGCACAATCTGAAAACCTCGATGTGCTACGGGTTAACAGGCTACAAGCAGGATGACTCGACCGCATCGATGCTCGAGCGCGTCACATTCGCGCTGTACGAAGCCCGTCGCGAAGGCCCGGATCACCTGGCCCTGAAGGAATAACGCATTCCCAGAGAAGCCAGACACACGAAATAAACCGCAGACGTTCCTGTATTGCTTACCTGCCGAATTCAAACACCGTAACGGCAGTATCGGGCTGAATGACAAAATCAAGACTCTTGCCATTTCCGCCTCCGTAAAACTCGATCATGAAGCAGGCAAGAGGAGCAATCGTTATGTGCGAAGCATCGAGCGCCGCATCGGTAATCCGATTTGCATACTGACCGCTCGTCCGGATCGGCCCCGTCAGCGTAATCGCCCGCAGATCCGCAAATGGATACTCGACGTTCCAATCGAGGTTATTGAAGCCATAGAGATTATTCCGCAAATCGAGATACATCGCCAGCATCCATTCTGCATAAATGGTTTCGAACGGCTTTCCCGTGAACTCTGCAACTGCGGCCATGCCTGTTTTCGTGCTGGAATAAAAGCCTCTCACCGCTCCTGACGCCCCATATTTCTCGGCAACCCATTCCCCGAACAATGCGACCTGACCATACTGAGCCTCGCTTCCCCAATTTTCATTCTGGACAAGGGGAACCTGGTTCATCCCGTTGAAATAGTACTGCATCTGAATCGCCTTTGATTGATTCTTTCCGTTATTCACCCTGAAGCCGCATGCGCTTTCGGCATAAGCGGAAAGGGATTCGTTCAGCCAGGCATCATCAGACGTAACGCCGTTTTTAATGCGATTTGAGTAGAAAATCATGTGCTGAAACTCGTGGGCCATGGTGCTCGATACGATATCGCTCGTAAGTGCGTTCTCCTGAAACCTGAAATTCAAATAGAATATTTTCAATTCGTTACTGATTCCGCCTGTGATGCGCTCGGGAGGATACAAATCACCCGAGTAGAAAAATCCGGCAAGCAGAGAATCGATATGTGACAACTGCGGAGATATCAACACGTAGATATCGCTGCCGAGATCGATACCGGTCGGCGTTTCACCGGCCTGGAGTTCGCTGCCGAACGAGGAATGCATCGTGAGGTAAATTGAATTCCACTCGTTGATGATCGTATCGAAATAAGCCGTCACGGTTAATCCCTGGTTATTGGACGCGCCAAGGTTGATGGACTCGTCAGCATAGAAATGCAGCTTGCCCGTTCCGACGGGAAGCGACTGGGTTTTGTAGAGTTTCCCGGTGATCGGCATATAGCTTCCGTTGCTGTACACTTTGAACTCGTAGGTGGCAGGCAGGGGCTGGGTGGCGGGGCGGCGGGAAGCACGCGTCGAAGCTGATATTGCCCCTTTCGGGAGCCGGGAGTTTTGATCCTCCAGGGTACGCAGACCGGAGTAAAAGTCTGAAACCCGGGTTCGTTCGAAAGCCCGAACAGCCGGATACACGCTGTTTCTGACAGAGCCGCCGGCAGCCGCCTGGTTTGCCGAGAGCGTAATGGTCTGGGAGGCTGCCGTGTAGTTGGCCAGCATGACGACAGCCACGCTCGCGTTCGTGAAATTGCTGACGGAAAACGAGGTGGCACCGGCAGCAACCGGCCAGCCGCCGGTCGAGTAACCGCCGGTCGGCGTCGCCAGGCCGGAGAAGTTCAACGGGCCGGAAATTCCCTGCCAGTCAGAGGCTGGGCCGACGTAGCCGTCGCCGACGCCTCCTCCCCCGCCGCCGCAGCCAGGGAGCAGGGCTGCCGTCAGGATCAGACAGACAACAAGCAGGGAATTGACAGGGTTTTTCATATACAACGCTCCGATTTCTTCATGAAATTGAACAGGAGAATTTTCGTCTATACCACCCAACACGAGACAGCCAACGTCGTCTTCCGGGTCGGCAGATTTGCACTGCCTTTTGTGCCATGGAGGTTCGTCGAAAGTTCCATCTCATCTTTGCCCGGAGTATATCACACAACCCTTGACGCTCCTTTGGTCCGTTCGTAGAATTGCCTATATGACACACCATCGAACACGCATATTCCTTGTCTGGTTGATGATCTTTTCGCTGCTCGCGGAAGGATATGCGCCGTTATTCGCACAAACAGCCGTCACAGATCCGCTGAGGGCGGCGAACGAGCGCTATCAGTCCACCTACAAAGCGTATTCTTCCGCTGTTGCCTCAGGTGCACCGCTTGACGAGATTCAGGCGAAGTTCAACACCTACATGGAGGCTTACAGCCAGTACCAGAAGCTGGCTGGCGCCGCCCGCGGAGAAGTCACAAATGCTCCCGAAGCCGCATCCGGATCTTCAGCCTCATCGGCCGGAACATCGACGCAGGCAACGGAAGCGGCAGGCGCCTCTTCGGAACAGACCGCCGGAGCCGCCGGTGTCCTCAAGACTTCTGACCTTCCTCAATCGGCCAAGGGCTGGTTCGGGAAGATGTTCACTTCCCTTAAAGAGAAGTTTCTCGGCAAAGCGGGCTCGAAAGAAATGCCGCTTCTCGAGAAGATCGCCTGGAATATCGGCAAGGCGATTGTTCCTTCATTCGCCGTCATGCTTGCCACCGCTCTTCTGGCACCGCTTTCGCCGGTTGCAATGATCATCGGCGGAGTCGTTGTCGGCGCGGCAATGGGCGGTCTCATGACGTATGCCTATGAAAAGCGCATGAATGCCAAGTATCGCGAGGTTCCGAAAGAGGATCTCAAGATCTGGCGTGACGTGACTGTCGGCGCGGCTGTTGAAGCCGTCATGGCTCCGTTCAATCTGATGACGGGCGGTCTTTTCGGCATGGCCGGTCCGACGGTCGGCTCCGCCATCACCCGTGTCGCGCTCACCCAGGCCGCGCTCGGCTTCACAGGCAGTGCCCTCTCTTCCGGAGTCGGCGGCGTCGTGAAAAACATCTGGGCAAGAAACGTGTTCCATTACCCGGAAAAAATCGCATCGGCGGAAGCCCGCATCGACTCGATTCTCGAAAACCATGTCAAATCCGGAGAAGCCATTTCCGAAAGCGAAATGAAAGAACTCAATCAGCTTCGCACCGAAATCGACCAGATGAAGGGCGAGAGTTATTCAGCCGAAGATTTTTCGAAAGATCTCAAGCGTGCGGCTCTCAGTTCGGTCATCAGCGGCTTCGTCGGTTCGGTCGTTTCCGATAAGATGTACAGTTACGACAAGGGACGCTGGGCTGATCGGATATCCGTGAAGGTGTTCGGCTCGGTTTCACAGGGAAAGGCTCTTTCAAGTGTCCTTTCAACGATTCCGACCAACTTCGTCAGCGGTATGGCGGGTGCCGAGCTCGAAAAGAGCTTCATCTCAAGCGATATCGGCAAGGCCCTCGAAGAGCAGAAACAGTATCCGTCCGGTACCCCCGCATACGACTACTACAACACGGTCATTGCCGGAATGCAGCAGCAGCACGATGCGATCAAGCCCGTCGAAGCCGGTTTCAATTCCGCCGCCAGCAACCTCGCGGTCCGTGCCGGTCAGCTGAGCGTCCAGGCGCTTAAATACAATCTCTATGATGCTCCCAAGGCACGCAGGGCCGCCATCGACGACCTGTATCGTCTCCAGGATAAAGACTGGAAAAAAGCGAATCAGTCCTACGAAAAATATCAGAAGGTTGCCGAAGGAAGGCCTGATATCCGCACGGCCAGAAACCCCATTACGTATGCCAAAGCCCTGCGTGAATACAACGCAAAAGTCGATGCCGCACGCCGCGAATGGATGGCGCAATGTGTCACGGCAAAGGAAAACGAGCAGCTGCCGCAGAATGTCGCCCTGAAGGAACAGGTGAGCCAGAAGTTCGACCGGGACATCAAGCTGAACCAGATGCTCGAACTGGGAAAGCTGAGTGGCGGAGAAAAGCATGTCGAAGCCATGATGGAGATTCTGAAATCCAACAACCCCGAGTATGCGAACCTGCCGTCTGATCAGCTGCGCTACAAGGCGATCACCGCGATCGCGCGGTCCTATGACGACAAGTATGCCCAGTGCAACGAACGTGTAAACTCCCTCAACGATACGCTTCAAAAGTATAAAGACTACAAGAACGGCACGCTGCAGATGACCGAAGACGAGGCACGGGTTCTCGACGGTCGGCGTGCGCTGATCAGCCCCTCGCAGTATAAGGCGGCACTCGTCGAGCAGAAAGTCTACGAGATGAAATCAAAAAATACCCGCTGGGATGTCGTTGAAAAAAGCATGCCCGATATTCTCACCCAGGCGGAACGTGAAACCCTGAACACCTACGGCGGCTGGAACAATGTTCTGATCTCCGAGATGTATGCGAACGGGCTTGCGCGCTACAAATACGACCCCGAAGGCCGCGTGAATTTCGCCGCGGAGATGAAGAAGCTTGTCGCGAAAGTTCCCGGAATGGTCGAATCCGGCGTCATCAACGATTATAAAACCGATGTGAACAACGCGATCACCGGCGCGATTCTTCCGAAAGACACATCGGGCAACGTCGCTGAAGACTTCATGAAGACGTTCGCCAAGAGTGCCATCACAACCGGCACCGACAACGCCATCGATACCGTTTACAAAACGTCAAAAGAAGCGATTCTCTCCGGTTTCAAACGCTGAGAGCTGGTTGTACACCGAAGCCCCTCACGCCCCTGTGCGCGGGGGGCTTTTTTCAACCTCAATTGTCATCTGCGGGAGGTTCGGGCTGAATCTTCTCGAAAGCGATGCCGGAGGGAGCGACGGTTATTTTTGCAGCCGGAAAGCGTGCACCGGGAGCGAGGGGGCTGCCGATGATGGTTGTCGATGTGGCGATAGTCGAGAGCCTGATCGATGGAACGGCTGCGGTCGAAGCACCTGTTCCGACACGAGCATAGGCAGCGATATAGTAGATCCCGGGAAGAATCTTGAGGGAGGCCGCCCAGGTTTCTTCCTGCTGGCCAGACTGGTTCGAATCAGGGCTGAAGCGACCGTTCGGCGACTCCGCACCGCCGGCGGCGGTGTACCAGATCATCCGGTTCGCATCACCGGGTGCGCCGGGATCGGGTTCGCCGATGTACAGTTCGAGATCCGCATCGGTCGGCCAGGTGAGCTTCACGAGAAGGCTTCGGCCATCGACCAGGGTTGGATATCCGCCGGCATTCATCGCAGAAAGAACGTCATCCCATTCGGTCGATTGGGCAAATGTCAGGTCGGTATAAGGCATTTTTCCGTTCGGACCGAGATATCCGGCATATTCCCCCGGGCCGGGAAAAGCAATCGAAAGTCCGGAGGCACGCCTGTATCGATCGCCGAATCTGACGGAAACAGGCACCGGCACGGCACTGCTCATATAGGAAAGCAGATTGTCAGCCGCCAGATTTGCATTGGGAAACGTTGTCCGAAGATTCGCCATGAGATCCTTGAGATCCCGATGATCCGGGTATTCGAACGCCTGGATCAGATACCGCTCGGAGCCGGTCATCTCGTCAGGCGTATTCGACAGGGCATCCTGAGCGTGAATGATCCCCTGGAGGTGCAGCGGAAGGTCTGCCCTGATCGCCTTCGCCCACGCCGCAAAGCAGGTCAGCAGGCCGGGAATCTTCGACATGTTCACAACGGACAGCGTGCCTGAATATCTCCCGGCAAGCGGTGCCGTTTCATAGGAGGTCTTGAAGCTGTTCGCGCACATGCGACCGAATTCGAGTCCGTCGGCAGGGCCGGTTCCGGCGGCCAGGGCCTTGAACAACCGGTCGTAATCCCAACCCGGGGCGGGTTCGTTCGCCTGGGAAAAGGCGAGGTAGTTCGTCTGTCCCTGAAGCTGAACCGCAACTTCCAGCATGCCCATCAGGCAGGCATCGAGACCGAGAAACTCGAGAGGACGGGATCCGCCCGGCACCGTGGTTCCATACGCCAGAGCCGTCTGAAGTGCGGGAATACTCATCATCGCGCCGGACGCATCATCCGATATTATAGCTGATCGTATCGATCCAGGGCGCCAGCCGGTTCCGTGCGAGGCGATGATGAGAGCCATGCGACGTGCCGGGAAAGCCCTGTGTCCCCAGGCAATGAAGTCTCCGAGAACCGCGGAGTCGGCGGAGTTCACGTCGCTCTGTCTCGCGAGTTCCTGGGTTGCGTTGAGGTTGAGAAGCATTCGGCGCGTTCCCAGGGCACGGTCTTCGTTCTGGATGATGACGGCGGCTCTGGCGGGAGGCCCTGCCCTCTTCATCTCCTCGATATCCTCTTCAAGAACGTTCGACAGATCGTTGTCTCCGCCCTGGTAGACGAGAATCGTCCATTCACGGGGGAAATACCCGCGCTGGGCCGCATTGAGCGCATCGGCGGCGGCATCGACGGCCGTTCTCACTTCGGCAACCTCATCGAGCCGCTTTCCGCTCATGATTTTTTCCGGATGTTTCTCCAGGATATCCGTCATGGCGAGAACGGTATTCCGGATTTCGGAATCGGCAATCGTTTCGGGCGCGATCCTGCGACCGTATCTGTCGCGAAGGGTTCGGGCAATGAACGACCGCGCCGTTGAATAGATCGTCATGCGAATGGTTCGCGGCCCGATCAGGCCGGCAGCATCGGCGGCCATCCATTCGACGATGAATCCGCTGCGGGTGCCGTGCCTGGCCCTGATGACGATCTGATCGCGGGGAGTCATCGGGGAAAACGCAAAAAGCCCTTCCCGGTTCGCTGTCGCTGAAACAGCCGGGTCATCTTCGCCGCTGATGCGAAAGACGCTCAGATCGAGGATCGCCCCATGTGCCGAACCGCGGACCGAGCCTCCATCGACGATGAAAACGCCGCCGAGGTCTGTATGAACGGCCACATCGCTTAAATCTATAGATCCGGATATTGTTAGATCCGTGGGAGTCGGATATGCATAGGGCGGAAGTCCGCCCGACTGGCCGGAACAGCCGATCGTCAAGATCAGGGCAACAAGAACCGGCGCTGCAAAAAGCAGTCGCGCGAAAACTCCGCAGGATAGGTTCAGGCGCCCTGTCCGCAGCACTTTTTGTATTTCTTGCCGCTGCCGCACGGGCAGGGTTCGTTCC
The DNA here is from genome assembly GCA_964597625.1 of uncultured bacterium. Classification (GTDB taxonomy): domain Bacteria; phylum Muiribacteriota; class Ozemobacteria; order Ozemobacterales; family Ozemobacteraceae; genus MWAR01. Next base: position 6,440 of record CAZQYQ010000107.1, on the reverse strand, counting down.
GGCCCGTCTCCGGACCTCTTCTGGGGCGTGCATGAGGCCCCGGGCTCGGTACGATGGCATCTTCGATCCCGTCATCCGGTGGAAGCGGATCTTCGTCATCCATGCCAGGCAGGTTCGGCGGGGCCTCGAAAAAGCGCCTCATCGCGTCCCTCTGCTCCTGATTCTGTTTTTTTGTTTCCTCTGGGTTGAAGCAGTCCCAGCCGGACATTTCAGCGATCACGTCATCGAAGTATCTCATCGTCACGCTGTCGCGGGTCCGTTCGAGCACGGTATCGACAGGCTCGGCCGCCATCAGCTTCAGCTCATCCATGGAGAGATATTCGGAATCGATATTTCCGGAGGTGATCTGCATGCCGATCTCATCCATCATCTCTCCAGGATGTATATCTGCGGCTATCATCGAGATGAATGTGACGAAGGAGGATTCGGCACGTGACCGGGGCCGGGTGAGGAGGCGGCGGAGAAGGGCGATAACGGGTTCGCGCGACTGTTCGCCGCGCGCGACGAGGCAGATGAGGGCCTCGATTGCGAGTTCCCGGGCCGTTTCCCAGGCTTTTTCGTCGTCGGCCAGGCGAATCAGACCACTCACATCCGGGCCCGCCGTCATGGCCATCAGCCTGGGCATGTAATCAAGCATCATGCCGCCCCAGACATGCTGGATCAGGTGAGGATCAGGCAGGCTCATGATCTCGAGAAGCAGCGGATGAGCACGTCGTTCACGGAAAACGGCAAGCAGCATCGCCGCATATATATGGCCCATATAGTCCAGGCCGGCGGCTGAATCCGGGTCTGACGCCGCCTTCCCGAGGATATCAAGCAACGGCTGGATCGCATCGTCACGCCGCGCGATGATCTCCCGGATGGCTTCTTTGGGGAGATTGTCGCATGCCCGCAACAGGGTCTCTATCTGCGTGACGATGGATGTCTGCATATCAGGCGATCGGCTCGATGTGGGTTTTTCCACCCATGTACGGTCTCAGAACCTCGGGAATGCAGACACGGCCGCCTTCATCCTGGAAGTTTTCCATGATCGCAACCCAGGTGCGGCCGACGGCAAGCCCTGAGCCGTTCAACGTGTGAACGAAAGACGTTTTGGCGCCCTTGCCCTCGCCCTTGAACCGGATGTTCGCGCGGCGGGCCTGGAAGTCCTCAAAATTACTGCACGAGCTGATCTCGCGATAGCAGTTCTGGGACGGCAGCCAGACTTCGATATCGTAGGTTTTCGCGGCCGAGAAGCCGACATCGCCGGACGAAAGCGTGACGATGCGATAGGCAAGGCCGAGCCGCTTCAGAACGTCCTCCGCATCTGCAAGAAGGCTTTCGAGCTCTTCGTAGGACTTGTCTGGATGCGCATATTTCACCAACTCGACCTTGTCGAACTGGTGCTGCCGGATGAGGCCGCGGGTATCCTTCCCGTAACTGCCGGCTTCACTGCGGAAACAGGCTGTGTATGCGGTCATTTTCATCGTCAGCGCCGCTTCAGGCAGGATCTCTCCGCCGTACAGGTTCGTCACGGGCACTTCGGCGGTCGGAATTAAATAGTAATCAGTATTTTCAATCTTGAACAGATCGGCCGCGAATTTCGGAAGCTGGCCGGTGCCTCGCATGGCATTCGAGTTCACCATGTACGGCGTCCAGATTTCGCGATACCCGTGCTCTCCGGTGTGCAGATCGAGCATGAACGTCGTGAGCGCGCGTTCGAGCTTCGCGCCCTGGCCGCTCAGCACGGCGAACCGGGCACCCGCGATCTTGGCGGCGCGGTCGAAATCGACGATTCCAAGCTTCGTTGCAACGTCAACATGGTCTTTGGGCTTGAAAGCGAAGGTCGCAATTTCCCCCACCCGCCTGGTTTCGACGTTTTCCTCGTCGCCTCCGCCGGCCGGCACGGATGCATTCAGCAGGTTCGGCAGGGTCAGCAGTATCTCTTCGAGCTTGCGGTCGACATCGGCGACCTTCTCATCGAGGCTTTTGATCGTATCGGAGACGGTTTTCATCTCGGCGAGGATATCGTCCGCCGGCTGCTTCGCCTGCTTGCGCTTGGCGATCTCCATCGAAGCCTGGTTGCGCTTCGCCTTGAGCTGTTCGACCTCATACACGGCCGTGCGGCGCTCCCCATCGAGAGCTTCAAACGGAGCGAGCTTCACGAACGGCAGCGTCGAGGCATGCGGCAAAAGGGCTTCAATAGCAGATTTCGAGCGTTTCGGCTCCACGCCAGCCTTCTGCAGAACGGCCGTGACGGTGGGGTCGGAAAAATCGACATCGCAACGCCTGACCATGTTGGCCTTGAGACCGTCCGGATTCGCGCGGATCCATTTGATATCTAACATTCTCGTCTCCTGGAGTGACTAAAATTTTCTGAAGTGTACTCCGTCAGGATGTTCGTTTCAAGATGAGCGAGCCGAAATAGAGGAGCGGCAGAACGATTCCGATCAGGAATATCCATCGCATCGTCGATTTCACACTGCTGTTGATGCCGAGTTCTCGCGCAAAACGCTGCGGGCCGAGGCCTGTCAAATAGACGAACCCGTTTGCATATCCGCGCGGAGTGCCGTTTTTGAAATCAGCCAGCAGCCAGATATCCTGGCCCGCCAGAAGAAACCGTTCCTTCACCTGCCATGCCATGGCTGCCGAGGCCGGCAGGCTTTCCGGCATTTCGCCCATGAGCGGCGCCTGGTCCTGGCGGATCTGCAGCAGATCATCCGCCGGCATGAGACCAAGCCAGTCGTTGAAGCGCAGCCGCGTTGACGTGTCGACAAGGTCGAACGGGGCGCCGGACTTTTCATCCTTGACCTTGTGCATCGCGTATTGTCTTGTCCAGGTGCCGGCTTTTCTGATGTCTTCCTTCAGAGATTCATATCGCTCCGTGCGTTTCCAGAGGCAGACCTGGTTTCCGCACTCGATCGGAGTCGCTCCGGATGCAATCTCGATGCGCCCTTTCACCCAGGCCGGGCCATCCTGGCGAAGAGCCTCGTCAAGCCGTTTCACACCGGCTGATTCGGCCATTTTCATGGCTTCTTCCTTCTCTGAATCGACGATCTGCATGCCGAGATAGCCCATTGCCGAGAAAACAAGCGAGAACAGGCACACCGCACCCACGATCCAGCGCATCAGACACCCCATGTTCCGTAACCCCGCCTCACATCGTCCTGGGCTTCACCGACGATCATCGCCTGAACTCCGTTCGCCCTTCGACGGCATTGAACCGTGCGATGAAAAACCCGTGACGAATAGTAAACGTCAGGATACGCGAATGCAAGAGCTCAGAACGATTTGTCCATGCCCGGTCTCTTCAGATTCACTCATGCCTTCTCACTCTTCATCCATGAACGGCAGGCGCGGCGTCACTCCGCGCTCACGCCGGGCAGGCTCGAGGCAGGCAGGCCCATCTACAGCCGGACTGTTCACACCCGTCGCAACAGCGATCGAACGCATCGCCAGATCCGGAAACGGCCGCAGCAGCTTCTGAACGGCTGTCGTCTGTGCCGAACCGGGAGTTTCCTCGCCATCTCCGATCCATGCATCGAATGCCTCCGGTTGGAGAATGCACGGCATGCGGTCATGGACTTTCGCGACGAGCCTGTTCGCGGTCGTCGTCAGAATGGCGCAGGTCTCGATCTCGCCGCCGACCGGCGAAACGAGCCGTTCCCAGAGGCCAGCGAAGGCGAAGAGCCCCCCGTCGCGCATCTGGAAATGCCAGGGCTGTTTTTTCCCACCGGTCCCGCTCCATTCGTAAAAGCCGGTTGCGGGAATGAGACAGCGCCGCCGCCGGAATGACTCGCGAAATGCCGGCTTCGTCGCCGCCGTTTCCGCGCGTGCGTTGATGAGGGGGTTCACGGGCCGATCTTCGTTGCTCCACGATGGAACCAGCCCCCAGAGGGCGTGCGTGAACTCGCGCCTGCCGGTATCCTCGTTGCGCCAGAGCAGCAGAACGGGCTGTGACGGGGCGATATTATATCTTGCAGTATATTGTTTTGGCGGTTCGGCTTTCATCGCATCCAGCAGAGACTGCCAGGTGGCGATGAGGCTGAACCGCCCGCACATGCCGGGATCTTTGTTTCGTCAGGCCAGGGCGTGGAGGCCCTGATGATTTTTGAGCCGTGCTTTGTATACTTTGCAGGCTTCGGCGATGATGAAGATGCTGCGCCTGATCTTTTCCGGATCGACGACGAGGGCGAGCCGCACCTCGTTCGCGCCACGCCCCGGGGTCTGGTAGAAACACATGGCAGGCGTCACGCAGACGGTTTCCGTTCCGATGTTGAACTTTTCGAGCAGAAACAGCGCAAAGTCGTTTATGTCTTCAATGCCGGGGAACTGGATCATCAGATAGAAAGCGCCGGCAGGACGCGGAGCGACGACCCAGGGCATGTATTCCTTGATCGCGGCCATCGCGGCATCGAGGCGGTCGCGATAGGTTTTACGCAATTCCCGGAAGTATTCAGGATGACCCAGGGCTTGATCGTAAGCAGCCGCCACGCCGTATTGAAGCACGTCGGAAACGCTGGCGACGGTATGCGCCTGGACCATCGAAATTTTCTGGATGATCGGCGCGCGCGCGACGACGAAGCCGATACGGGCACCGCACAACGAGAAGCTTTTGCTGGCCGAATCGATCACGATGATGCGGTTCATCAGCGTTTCCATCTGATCTTCGGGCAGTTCGACTTCGAGAACGCTGAAGGCTTCTTCGTCGCCGAGAATCATTTCGCGGTAGACCTCGTCGGCGATCAGGAAGAGGTTGTGCTTGATTGCCAGTTTCGCAAGCCGGGTCACCTCTTCCGGGGTGAAGATTTTTCCGGAGGGGTTACAGGGGCTGTTGAAGAGGATTGCGCGGGTTTTCGGCGTGATCTGTTTTTCGAGAACCTCGTCGGGAGGCAGAATGAACCCCTGCTCGGCGAACGTCGGCACGCTTTTCACGACGCCGCCGGAGATGGCGAGAAAGCCGATGTAGGGCGAGAAAAAGGGCTCGATGCAGAGAACCTCCTCGCCGGGCTCACAAATAGCCAGGAATGTATTTACAAGCGCCTGGGTTGCGCCGCAGGTGACCAGCACGTTCTCGGTATCGATCACGAGGTGCCGGCGCTGGCTGCGGCCGAAATACGCGTTCAGATACCGGGCGTAGGTTTCGCGCAGAAACTTTTCGCCGATGAAGGGCGAGTATCCGAGGTGCCCTTCGCGGGCGCGCTCAGCGATCGCCTCGGGAAAAACGGGGATACACTTCACGTCTGGCTGGCCGATATTCAGTTCGTAAACGGTCTTTCCCTCGCTGATCAACCTTTTCGCGATCGCCATCATCTGCCGGATCGAACTCGGCGCCAGCATGTCCACTCTCTTTGCATACCGCATGTCGTCCATCATTCCGCTCCTTACTCTGTTCAAGCCATTCCGCACCGGTTTTCCGGCGTCGGGCAGTTCATGACAGTATACCGTATCACCGGCCTGCCCGCCATCACAGACCACGAATTCATCGGGAGCCATTTTCGAATTTCCTGACGAATCGTGTTCCGATGAAAAAAATCCCCGGAGCCGACGGGCTTCCGGGAATTTTTCCTATCAGATCAGACGTGCTATTTTGAGTCCGGGACCTGGGCACCGCCCGTTCCAGGCATGGGAGATGAAGCCGTTGATGCGGGTTGCGGCATCGGGGAGCCGGCGGAACCGATGGAGGGAACGGGTATTGGCGTGGTGGCCGACGCCGCGGTCTGAGATGGGGAGTTCTTACGGATTTCGGCCGCGAGAGACGTGAGAGACTCGTGCAGCTGAGTTGAAACGCGGTAGATTTCCTTTTCGCCTTCGACCTGGATCGTCATGACCGGGCCTTCAGAGGCCCCGAACAGGACGCTGCGTTCAGCCTTGTCTGATTTCAGCACGAGCCGATCGCAGCTTTTCCCGTCGTCGAGACCCTGAGCCTTCTTTTCGGAAACCGGCATGAACTCCTGAATGCGGCAGCCGGTATAGGATTGAAGCACCCCTTCAACCCGAGCATTGCCGGCATTCCGGCCATCTATCACCCAGGCTCCGCTCGCAAGACTGAGGTCGAAAGATTCGGTGCCGAGGCGCATCGAAACGTTCTTCACTTCGAACTGCGGCATCGCAGGCAGATCCTTCGAGCGCAGCGCGGTGAAATCTTTCTTCACGGGGGCAATCGAGGTTGCTGAAACCAGATAGGCCTCATTCTCGCCCGATCGCCTGACATGAACCATCGAACCAGCTTCATTTCCCGCAATCAGCTCGTACGACTGGCCGGCCGGGGTTCGCATCGTCACCCTGTAAGACGGCTTGTCGAAGCCGTGGTCAGCCGATTCCGCCGTCGCTTCCTCGATGAACTGATCGACTTTGAGATCGTGGATGCCATAGATCAGCGCCGAGATCTCGGCTGCATCGGCCGGGATTTCGACCGGCGAAAGCATCTTCCAGTCGCCACCCGGCCTGCGTTCGAGCTC
>CAZQYQ010000106.1:0-13888 GCA_964597625.1 uncultured bacterium | reverse complement strand
CCGTATATTCCGGAGGCATCTTCAGCTCAGCGGCGGCTTGTTCGACGAGTTTGTTCACGTCACCGAGAGCCGCACCCTTGCCGAGATTTATATCTACGGATATACTCCTCTGGCGGGCGCGACGGTCGATCTGCGCGGGGCCAAAGCCGGCGGTGACGGATGCGACCGAATCAAGCCTGACGAGCGAGCCGAGCGTCGTCGGCAGCAGAAGCCCCGAAATCGATTCGATGTTCCGGCGGTCCTCGGGGCGGAGCCTGACACGGACCTCGTAGAGCTCGTCATTCTCCTTGTAGCGCGTGATCTGCTCGGCGCCGCCGACCAGCGTGCGCAGACCGGCAGAGAAGACATCCAGCCGTACGCCGAGCCGGTAGGCCCGTTCCCGGTCGAGACTCACGTGCACCTCGGGCTTGCGGCTGATGAATGACGAGTCGGCGTTTCCGACCTTGTCGCTCATGCGGAGCTTCGCGACGATGGCTTCGGCATACTCGTTGATCTTGTTCAGATCGGGGCCGGAGATCGAGTAACTCGTGTCACCCATTTTGCTTCCACCGCCGCCGAAGCTGCTCGACACCTTGACGGACGGGCGCATGTCCTTGTAGGTTTTCATGATCCGGCGCGCATCTTCTATGACTTCAAATATCGAGTAATTGCGCTCCGAGAGATCGACAAGCTGAACATAGAGCTGACCTTCGTTCACGCCCACGCCGGAGCCTTCGCCGACCGTCGCGAAAACGTGTTTGACGCCCCGCAGGGTCGTCATCTTTGCTTCCACTTCCTTGAGAATGCGTTCCGTTCCTTCGAGAGAGCTGCCCTCCCCGGCACGGAAATACACGTTGAACTCGTTCGTGTCATCGGGTGGCATCATGTCGACCGAAAGCAGCTTCCCGATCGGGAGAATCGCCAGAACGCACAGGACGGCCACCGCGATGATCTGCCACCGGTGACGCAGGGAGTAATGCAGCATGTGGTCGTATGTCTTGTCGATCATGCTGTAGACTCTCGACTGTTTGCTGTCGCCTGAGCCGCGCGCAAAGCGGTATTTAAACAATTTCGCACACAGCATCGGCGTCAGGGTGAAGGCCACGAATACCGAGACCATGATCGCGAATGCCATGGTCAGGCCGAAGTTGTTGAGGAACCTTCCGACGATGCCTTCCATGAACGCGACAGGCAGAAAGATGACGGCCAGGGAAAGCGATGTGGCCATGACCGCCATATAGATCTCGGATGTGGCTTCGTTCGCGGCGGTTTCGGCATCGGAATGCTTTTCTTCTATATGCCTGAAGATATTTTCGAGAACGACGATGGCATCGTCGATGACGATACCGACCGCAAGCGTCAGGCCCAGCATCGACATATTGTTGAGGGTGAAGCCGGCCATTCGCATCAGAAGGAACGTGGAAATCAGCGACACGGGAATCGCGAGGGCTGAAATGAAGGTCGAGACGAAATTCCACATGAAGAGGAAGACGACGAGCGAGGCGCACAGCGAGCCGAGGATCAGGTGCGTCTCCAGTTCGTGAAGCGATGACTTGATGAATGTGGACGTGTCCCGGATGGTCACGTAGGAAACCCCGGGGGGGAAGTTCGCTTTCAGCGTCTCGAGCCGGCTGTTGACCCGGTCGATGACATCGAGCGTGTTGACGCCGGATTGCTTCTGGATGACCAGCGAAAGGGCGGTATCCCCGTCGAGGCGCGCAAGACTGCGTGGTTCGGCCTCGTCATCGAGAATCTCGGCGATATCTTTCATTCTGATCGGCACGCCGTTCTGGGTGGTGACGATGACTTCGGCGAAACTGGCTGGTTCGGAAATGCGGCCGAGGGTGCGCAGGATGAACTCATCCGGCCCGTCGGTCACGTTCCCGCCCGGGATCTCGACGTTCTGGCTCTTGAGGGCATCCTTCATCATCGCGGATGAGATATTATAGGCACCCATTTTTTTTGCATCGGCCACGATGTGGATCTCGCGTTCGCGGCCGCCGACGATCTGGATCGCCCCGACGCCGTCGACGGCTTCGAGCTGTTCCTTGATGCGCTTCCTCGCGAAATAGGTCAGATCGCGCAACTGCATGTCTTTCGGGCCCTTGACGACATACGTGATGATCGGTGCCGCGTCGGCGTCGATCTTTTCGACCAGCGGAGGATCGGTGCCTTCCGGCAGATCCTTCGTGATACGGGCGATGCGATCGCGGACTTCCTGGGCGGCAATATCGATGTCCTTTTCCATGACGAATTTGACGATGACATAGGCCTGTCCGAACATGCATTTCGAGGTGAGTTCATCGATGCCGCCGACCGTGTTTACGGCTTCTTCGATCGGTTTGGCGATCTGGGTCTCCATTTCCTCGGGGCTTGCGCCGGAAAGCGTCACCGAGATGCGGACGATCGGGAAATCGATTTTGGGGAACAGATCAAGACCCAGTTGCTGATACGAAAAAATGCCCAGCACGGCGAGGGCCAGGATCATCATCGTCGTGAAGACGGGCCGCCTGATGCAGATACTGGAGAGGTTCATTTGCGGCCTCCCTCGGCAACCGGTTGTTCAGCAGATGTCGAAAGCCTTACGCGGGCGAACATGCCTGGTTTGAGGGTCCCGTCGGGGTTGGCGACGATGATTTCGGTGTTCGCGGAGCGCGTTTTGGAATCGATAGCCGCAGGAATACGTTCCAGGACGCCTGTGAACTGCTTTCCCGGAAGCGCGTCAACGGTGACGACCGCTTTCAAACCGGTCGAAAGTGCCGGGACAAAGCGCTCCGGGCAATCGACCGACACTTTGACGGGGTCGACCTGCATGAAGGTGACGACGGGCGCCGCCGGGGTCACATACGCGCCTTCGTCAAGATGTCGCTGGGCGACGACGCCGGCGAACGGTGCCCGAAGCGTCGCATATTCGAGCTGCTGCTTCGCCTGCTGAAGCGTGGCTTCCTGCTGCCTGATCGTGGCGCGGGCGACGTCTTTTTCCTCGATCCTGGGCCCCTGATCGACGAGCGATTTCTGGGCACGAAGGGCGAGATACTGGGCTTCGGTCACTTTTGCCTTGGCTTCCGCTGCATCGAGCGCCTGCTTGGAAAGCGCGCCCGCCTTGAAAAGATCAAAGGTTCGGGCCAGATCGGCTTTCGCGTTGTCCCAGTTCGCGGCGGACTGCTTCAGATTTTCATCGGCGGTACTTTTTTCTTCCGGGCGTGCGCCGGTTTCGAGCTGGCGAAGGCGGACACGGCCGACTTCAAGTGCTGCCGCCGCCTGTTCCACGGAAAGTTCGAAATCGCGGGGTTCGAGCGTGGCGATCGGCGCTGCGGCCGTCGCGGAGTCGCCGGCGAACAGTGGAATCATCTGGATCCGGCCGCTGACCTTGAACGCGAGGGCCACTTTGCGCATCGGGCCGACCTCGCCGATCATCTCACCCATGGCGGTCAGCGAGTCGGTCTCCTGGCTTGCCGTCGCAGGCTGCAGATCGGCTGTCGTCGCGACGGCGGCCGCAGGCCGGGCGGAGGGGGACGAATCCGGCACGGGCGGAACCGCTGCAAGAGGAGCGGTGTGGAACAGGGCGGCAATCATGCATGCGGAAAGAATGGATCTGGTGAATGTATTGTTATTCATATTATTCCTGTTAGTATTATTCAGGCGTGCGGAGCGTTCAGTGGGCGGGCGTATTCAGCTGCTCGGGAAGAGAACCGATGGAGCGGGCCAACTGGGCCATGGCGACGGCGCGCTGGTGAAGAGCCTGCGCGCGAAGCGTACGGGCCTGGGTGAGAGCCACTTCGGAAGCGAGAACGTCAAGGGCCGTCTTTGCGCCGGTATCATAGGCAACCTGGGCGATGCTGAGAGCTTCCTGAGCCTGTTCCACGTTTTTTTCCTGGGATGCGAACACTTCCTCGGCTTCTTTCACGCCCGCGATCGCCGTTCTGATGTCGACCCGAAGCGCAGAAAGCGTGTTCTCCGTGGTGAGGCGGGCCTGATCATACGCGGCTTTTGCCTCGTCACGCTGAGCCCGGGAAAGTCCCGAGTCGAAAACCGGATAAACCAGGCCGACCGTGGCTGTCCAGTTGTCCTTGTAACTGCCGATCGGCTGCCTGCTTCCACGTGTTCGTTCGAGGTTGCCGCCGAGCTGGACGCTGGGCTGCAGCGCCTGGCGCGCCACGTCGATCTGATGGCGGGAAGCCCGTTCGGTCGCCAGCGCCGCGGCAAGATCGGGTCTCTGCTCGCAGGCCAGCTGGATGGCCCGGTCCTCTTCGAGAGGAAGAGGGGGAAACTCGACCGGGAACGAGCCCACGATACGGGGCTGGGCTGACGGATCGAGGCCCAGAAGATGCAGCAGGTTGGCCAGCGCCGTCGACCGGCTGTGAACGGCATGAATCAGTGCCGGACGCGCGGCGGAAAGTTGAACTTCGGCTCTGAGCAGGTCGAAGCGCGGCGCCGTTCCGGCATCAACAAGCCTTGCCGTGTGATCGCGGTGCTGCTGGATCTGGTCGACCGATTCTGAAGCGACACGAATCAGATCGTCCGCCAGAATCATGTCGTAGAATGCTTTGGAAACCTGGAACGAAACGTCTACCAGCGTGCGCTGCTCATCGGCGATCGCGGCGTCGACAGAGGCTTTTGCAGCCTCGCTCTGAGAGCGGTACCGGCCGAGAGGTTGGAAGGATTCGTTCAGGGAAAGACGCTGCACATCCTGTTTGTCGCTGGAATTCGCGGATGAGGCTTCCCGGTATTTCGATTCCTGGACCGAGACATTGGCTGTCGGCAGCTGGGCGCGGAATACCTGATTCGCCTTTGCGCGACCGCCCGAGGTGCGTGCCCTGCTGGCGAGCACGCTCCGGTTATTTTCAGCGGCGAGTTTGAGACATTCTTCAAGGGTCAGCTCGCCCGGAATCGCGACAAATCCCCCGGACTCCGCATACCCCATGCCCTTTTCAGGAAGCACAACAGCCTGAACTTCAGGCACGGCGGCAGTGAAGGTTGCCGGGACGACGACCGGACGGTCGGGAGAGGCCACAGTCGCTGATGCCGGCTGGGTTGCTTCAGACGCGCGTGTGGCGGCTGTTTCTGCCGAGCAGACGGCGGAGGCAGCCAGGAACAGAAAAACTGCTTTGATGGTAATGTGTTTGAGTGTGAGTGTCATCAATTTGCCCCCAATGATTCAGGATGTTTTTGCATACAGGGTGATCGCTTCACGCAGCTTGTCCAGAAGAAAGAGAAGGTTGCACCGGTCGTCCTCGGGAAACAGGGAAAGGCACTCGTTCGCCGCCTTGTTCCAGACAGGAATGAACGCTTCAATTTTTTCATGACCGAGTTTGGTCAATCCAATTTTCAGACAACGGCGGTCACTGGTCAGACGGCGTCGTTCGACAAGGCCGGTTTTTTTCAGCCGGGAGATGATGCCCGTGATGTTTGCGGGAGTGACGAGCATGATCTCGCAAAGTTCTGAAGGGGAAAGAGGCCCATTGTTGTGAAGATGAAGCATCAGGCCGAACTGGGGCATCGTCAATTCGCAAAGATGTCCTGCATTGCATCGGCTGAAAACGCTTCGAACGGCGGTTTTCGATGTATGGAGAAGCGATTTGAAAAGTTCTATGGATTCTATTGACATAAATAATTAGCCCCTAAATAGTTAATACTTAAAGTAATTCGAATGATCGTAAATGTCAAGATGCCATCCCCGTCAGAATGTCGCAGGGCCGGTTCAGGACAAGGAGTGTCCGCCATTGGGCCCGCGCGCACATTGCTGAAAGTAGACACAGAGCCCCGGATGATTTTACAATGGGGAAAAGAGAGAACTTTTGCGAGTGGATATCCGGAGGACCCTGATGAGAACGATTCCCCTTACGTGCCGTAGGCTGGTTCACATTGTCCTGATCGTATTGTTCGTAATATATAATCCCTCCGTCTGCCCGGCCAGGAGCGCCGGAGACGATATCGACCGACTCGTGCGTGTGCTGATGACGATGGCGCAGCCCCTCGTGTCCGCCCCGGCGAGCTTTGCCTTCAGGCTGACCGCCTCGGCTGACCCCCTGCCGGATTCATCGGCGCCGGCATCCGGCACGGCGTCGCCCCGGATGCACTCTCTTGTGATTTCGCGTCTGGCGACTGACTCCTGGTGTCTGGCGCTGACAAGCCCCTGGCGTGACGTGGTGATCAGACGCTCCGCGAATGAAACGCGACTTGAGCTGCCCCGCGCAGACATGGCCATCGTTGGCACAGGCGCGCCGGATGCAGGTTCTGCTGATTCCCTTGCCCCTGTGGGACTGATGGGGCGGCTTTTCGATTCGCAGACGAGCCTCTCGGCAGGGGTTGCTCTGCTGATGCCTTCGGCGCTCGAAGCAGGCATTCGCCACATTCTCCTGCCGCATCTGAAGCCCGGATATCTCCCCTGTTCCTGGACCATCGCTTCCGGCGTCGCCCTTCTTCTGCCTGAAGGGGCCTCTGCGGCCATTCGCATCGAGATCAGCCCTGAGCAGGCGGAACGGCTCGCCAGACTTCGCTTTTTCCGGATCGAGCTTGCATCTCCCGGCACGATCGATCCGACGATCACGCCGCAGTCCAGACGCACCGTGGTGCCCAGAGATGAGCTCGAACGCATGATCCTGCGCGGGCTCAGGCGAATTTTTTCGTTGAAATTCCCGGGGCCCGGCAGCACGACGGTTCCCGAACCTTTGAAGGTTGCCCATGGCGAGCTGAGACATCATGAAGGCCAGCTGCTGGTGCTGTTGTCCGGCTCACCGGCCGAGATCGGGACGGCGCACGGAAAACTGCTCGGCCCGCTCGTGCGGCGCACGGTCGATTCCTCGCTGCACCTCGTCGGCCTTGTAGAAACGATCGAAAAGGGCATCTGGTTTCCCGGAGTACTGGAAGATTCCTGGAAACGGCTTTCTCCGCATATTCCGGTCGCGCATCTGGCGGAAATGGCCGCGCTGGCTTCGGCATGTCCCGATCTGACATGGCAGGAGATCAGGCTTGCAAACATGTTTCCCGAATATTTTCACTGCTCCGGGTTCGCCGTCTTCGGCAGGGCAACGGCTGATGGCAGGTTGTATCACGGCAGAGTGCTCGATTACATGACGGAAATCGGCCTGCAGCATGCGGCAGTGAGCTTTGTCGTGAAGCCTGAAATGGGGCATGGGTATCTGAATGTCGGGTATGCCGGCCTCGTGGGGGCTGTTTCGGGCATGAACGATGCCAAAATCGCGCTTGGCGAGATGGGCGGAGGCGGCCGATTCCAGTGGAATGGCGCGCCGATGGCAACCCTGATGCGGCGGGCGCTCGAAGAGTGCGGCTCGCTCTCCGAGGTGAAAAAACTCTGGGAGTCGAACCCACGGACATGCGAATATTTTTATGTCTGGTCTGACGGCAACATTCCTTCTGCGGTGGGCGTCAAGGCGACACCGGCCGGCGTCGAATTCGTACATCCCGGTCAGGCACATCCGATGCTGGGCGAGGGGATCGCCGACACGGTCGTGCTCTCAGCCGGAAAACGCCTGAAGCTGCTTCGCGAGCGTGTCATAAAGGCACACGGCGGCATCACCGCGAGTTCGGCGATCTCGCTGATGAACAGACCCGTCGCCATGAGAAGCAATCTGCACAATGTTCTGTTCGCACCGCAGAGTCTTGAAGCCTGGGTTGCGCACGCCGATGAGCTGCTGCCCGCCGCGGACCGGCCGTATGTCCGGTATGATCTCAATAACCTTCTCGGCCAGATTCCGGGGAGATGAAATGCGTCGAAGAGGTGCCGGTACGGTATACTCTGCACACATGAGATTTGAATCTGAGAAGGGAAAACCACGGTCATGATTCGATGGCTCCTGGTGTTGGCCGCTGCATTCACCGCCTGGGGCGTGGTGAAAAAACCCGTTTTTTTCTGGGAACATTCCAAAGCCCGGGCGATGCGCAGCCTCTTCGGGGATACCGGGGCGACGATATTCTATGCTGGAATTGCTCTCTTTCTCGCCTGGATGGGCATCTTCGGGCCCCTGTACTGATATTTCACGACGGACGGAATTCACGTTTCGATGGACATGAGAAAAGGCAGCGGGAACCGCTCGATCAGGCTGTATTGCTCAATCGGGGCCGGCCTCGATGACGTGCGCGTGGCCCTTCGCGCCTCTGTCTGGCCGCATCTGAAAAGACTGGCGGCCGGACTGGGACAGGCTCTGACCATCATCGATCTGCGGGATGGAGCGCCGGCCGGGGAAGCCGATGAAACGGTCCTGCGATGGGCATTTGCCGAGATCGACCGTTGTGCACCCTTCTTCATTTCGATCGTCGGCGAAGAGATCAGCCCGAGTCCGCACCACATTCCAGCCGAAACATACAGGTTTGAGCCGTGGATGACGATGTTCAAGGGCGCATCAGTAACCGAACTCGAGCTGCGGCGCGCCCTCGGACATCGGTGTGAGGCGTTTGCCCCGAGGCTATACGTGAAAAATGCTGAAAACGCGGCAAAGGACTCTCTGCGAAAGCGCCGTGACGAGTTTGTGGAGCTTGCCGGCAGTCTCGGAGCGGTTGTCACCAGATGCACCGGCGATGTTGCGGCGCTGGCGGTATCCATCGGCGCGGATCTGGAAGCGGCTTTCAAAGAATATTGCCCGGCCGCGGCTCGAAGCGTCTTTCCTGAGGAAGCGGCTGATCAGGCCTGGATGGATGCCCGCCGGGACCGCTTCATCCCGCGCCGCGACGAACTACACCGGCTGACGGCTCATGTCGAAAGCGACGCGCCGCCGCTGCTGGTGCTGAGCGAGCCCGGAGCCGGGGTTTCGGCGCTGCTCGCGAACTGGGCATACGAGTTCGAACGCGATCACGAGAAGGCACTGGTCATTCTTCAGCACCTCGAAACGCCGTGTTACGACCCGCCGGATATCAGAATCTGGAAACGCATCGTTCATGCGATAAAAAAACGGTATCAACTTGCCCTCCCGCTTCCGGAAACAGAGGCCGAATGGCGGGCCGGAGGACCGGAGTGGCTTCATATCGCGGCTGCGCATGGTCGTGTCATCGTGGTTCTCGACGGACTGCACCACTCCGCGGATTTCGAAGGCATTTTCCGGCTTGACTGGCTCCTGGCGCAATGGCCCGCCGAAGTTCGGTTCGTTCTGGCAATGCGGGCTGATCAACCTCCGATCGAGTTGTTCGCGCGGCGCGGCTGGCCGGTTTTGAGAGTTTCGGGCATGGATAAGGCCGCCCGGGCTTTGCTTCTTCAGGCCTGGGAAGCGGCTCTCGGCATCGAGTTGCCCCAGACCTGGCGTGACCGGAGCCTGACGGCTGATTTTGCCGCGTTTCCCTTCACGGCCGTGACTCTGATGCATGAAGTGCAGATTCTGGGCACGAGCGGATCTGCGGCAAGATATCTGAATGAATGCGTTGCAGCGCCTGGTCCTGACACTCTTGCCGACCTGGTCCTGGACCGGATCGAACAGGAGTGCCGGAACCGGCGGTGTCTGCTTGTCCGTGATGCGCTTTCCCTGATCGCCGTTTCTCCGGCCGGCCTCGGTGAAGACGAACTGCTTGAAATGCTGGCTTCGGATGAGGATGGCGGGCGGCTTCCGCAAATACTGTGGCAGCCGCTGATGCGTGCCCTGACCCCCTTCCTGCAGGAACGGAACGGCAGGCTGGTTCTCTCGAACGAGATCGTCGCTTCAGCCGTCAGAAGGCGCTATCTGCTGAGCGAAACTCATATCAGGTCGGCCCGGCAGCGGATCATCAGCCTGCATCTGCGCGGTGATTCGCCCGGACATGACTGGGAAGACACGGCGTGGCGCCTTGCCAGGGCCGGTGCATGGGAAGCTCTGTACCGTCTGCTGGCGGACCCTGCCGGGTTTGATGATCTCGCCGCGGTCCAGCCCTCTGTCATCGCCGCCTACTGGCGCCGGCTCGAAGCTGCATCCAATTTCAGGCTGCTTGAGGCGACCGGCCGCATTCTGCTTGAGCCTGACGCCTGGAAACCCCGCCTGGCGATGGTTGCCGCCATTCTCGCCGCGGCCGGCCTTTTCGGCAAGGCGATCGCGCTCCAGACACGCCACGTCGAACATCTGCGCAAGGCGGGCGATGAAACGGATGTCTGGCAGGCTCTTGAAATCCTTTCCCAATGGCACATGGAGCTCGGAGAATTCGCGCATGCCGAAGCGATTTTGGCCGCGCTTGCCGAGTCGCCGGTTCCGGGCGGTCGTTCCGGAGCCGCGCGCGTCGCTCTTCGGCGCGCTCTGATTTCAGGCTCCTGCGGACGGAACGACGTTGCCGCGAAACAGTGCCGGGAGAGCAGGCGCCTGTTCCGCGAAGTGGACGATCCGTTTGGCCAGGAAGTCGCGCTGGGTCACCTTGCCGGATATCTTTACGCGCAGAGCGATCTGGGCGGAGCGATGAATTTTTATGGCGAACAGGAACGGATCTGCCGCTCGATCGGTTGCCTGTCAGGCCTTGTGCGGGCACTTCAAGGCCAGTCGCTGATTCTGCGAGCCTGGGGTGATCTCGAAAATGCGCTGCGCCAGCTGCGTGAATCGGAAGATGTCTGCCGCCGGCTGGGATATCGGGAACGGCTTGCGGACGCCCTGTGCCAGCGCGCCTCAATCGTCAGGACCCGGGGCCAGCTCGATCTGGCGCTCGATCTGTATCAGGAAGCTGAAGCGGTCTGTGTCGAAATGGTGTATCGCGACGGTCTCCAGACCGCTCTTGGCGGCCAGGCGTCCATCCGGCGTATCCGTGGCGATCTCGACGAGGCGACGCGCCTTTTTCAGGAGCAGGAGCGGCTGTGCCGCATGATAAACAACAAAGATGGCCTGCCGATCTCCCTTTGCGGTCACGCCGTCATTCTGCGCGACCGAGGCCGGCTCAGCGAATCGATGCAGCTTCTCAGAGAGGCCGAGCGTCTCTGCCGTGAAATCGGCTACAGGGAAGGGCTTCCGCGGATCCTCGGGAGCGAGGCATCCATCTGCCTCGATCGCGGTGAGCTGGATGAAGCGGTGATGCTGCTGCGCGAGAGTGAACGGATCTGCCGCGATCTGAACCTGCGCTCCGGCCTGCAGCGCACGCTCGAACAGCTTGCGCTCGTTTTGAAGGCGCGAGGCGAGCTCGACGGGGCGCTGGCGCTGCTGAAAGAGCAGGAAAAGATCTGCAGGCAGCTCGGAATCAAGATCGGGCTCCAGGTTTCACTCGGCCACCAGGCTCACATCCTGTATTTCCGGGGTGAAATTGATTCCGCGATGGCGCTTTTCCGTGAGCAGGAGCGTATCTGTCGCGAGCTGGGCCTGCGCGACCGCCTTCATATCGCGCTTGGCGGCCAGGCGGTCATTTATCGCGCCCGCGGCGACTGGAAGCACTCCATGGAACTCCTCAAAGAGCAGGAGGCGATCTGCCGCGAACTCGGCCTCAAGAGCGGACTTCAGGTCTCCCTCTACAACCAGGGCATCATCCTGCTGATCCGCGGCGATCTCGACGGGGCGATGGCCCTCTTCAAACAGCAGGAGTCGGTCTGCCGCGAAGCCGGCTACAAGGAAGGCCTCCAGGCGGCGCTTGGAAGCCAGGCGGTCGTTCACCGCAACCGGGGCGACCTCGAAGGCTCGATGAATCTGTTCCGTGAACAGGAACGTATCTGCCGCGAATCCGGCTATAAAGAAGGTCTTCAGGTCTCGCTTTGCGGCCAGGCCGCCATTCTTCAGGCGCGCGACGACTTCGAAGGCGCACTTGACCGCCTGAAAGAGGGAGAGAAGATCTGCCGCGATCTTGGCCACAAGGAAGGCCTGCAGCGTGTTCTCTGCAGTATGTCCGTCATTCTCGAACGCCGCGGCGAATTCGATGCCGCGATGACGATGCTCGGAGAGGTCGAACACATCTGCAGAGCCCTCGATTACAAGTCGGGCCTCCAGAGGGCGCTGGAGTATATGGCAGGCATCTACAAGACGCGCGGCGATTCGGAAACGGCGATGAAACTGCTGAAAGAACAGGAAGCGATCTGCCGCGAACTCGGCATCAAAGCCGGCCTGCAGGCCTGCATCGGCCGCCAGGCACAGATGCTCCAGGCTGGTGGCGATCTCGATGGCGCGCTGGCCCTGTTCCGCGAGCAGGAGGCAATCTGCCGCGAACTCGGACTGAAAGCCGGTCTCGCGAAAGCTCTCGCGGCGCAGGCTTCTCTGCTTGGCCACAAGCTGGACCGGGCAGGCGAAGCGCTGAATCTCATGAAGGAAGCCTGGGGTATGGCCCGCTCGCACGGCCTGATTACGCTTTCCGACCAGATTGCGACCGTGCTCAATCACATGCAGGAACAGGTCGCTTCGACACCTGCCGGCCCCGAATGCGATGACCTCTGGGAAAAAATTCAGCGCCGCCTCATCGAACGCGTTGCCTTCATCCGGCCCGATGACGATCCGCAGACGCTGCTGGACCGCCTCCAGTCACACGAGCGCGTCAGCCGCGATCTCGGCATGCTCGAGGAAGTCGCGCACAGTCTCGCCGGCCAGGCGTATGCCTACCGCCTGGGACGCCAGCCCGAAAAAGCTCTTCAGAAGCTGCGCGACGAGGAAAAAATCTGGCGCGGCCGCGACAACAAGCCGCGGCTTGCCGAGTGCCTGACGCAGCAGGCACTGCTGCTGGCCAACGACATGCGTCGTCCCCGCGAAGCTCTCGCCCCGGCCGAAGAAGCCGCAAAACTGGCCGAATCGCATGAGCTGCTTGAAATTTCCGGCGATGTGCTTGCCAGGCTCCTGGATTTCATCCGGGCGCGCCTCCGGTAAGTGGGGCGGCTCTGAGAGTTCCCGTGGGAAAAAGAATCGGCCCCCGGCATTGAGCCGGAGGCCGTCAATCGGTGTCGTTGAGCCCGTCTAGATCAGTCGAGCGTGTGAATCACGACGCCCGAGCGGAGCTTGGGCTCGAACCAGGTCGACTTCGGAGGCATGATCTTGCCTGCGTCGGCGATATTCATCAGCTGCTCGATCGAGGTGGGGAACATCGAAAACGCGACGGCGAATTTTCCCTCGTTGACGATTCTCTCGAGCTCTTTCACGCCCCGGATGCCGCCGATGAAATCGACGCGCTTGTCGGTGCGCGGGTCTCCGATGGCCAGAAGCGGCGCCAGCAGGTTGTTCTGCAGGATCGAAACGTCGAGACAGCCGATCGGATCCTTCGCATCGAACGAGCCGGCCTTCGCCGTCAGCCGATACCACTGGCCCTTCAGATACATGCCGAAACAGGTGGCTTTCGTCGGCTTCTTTTCGGCGGTCTTTTCGACGGTGAACTTCTCGCCGACTTTCGCCAGAAACTGTTCTTCGGTCATGCCGTTCAGATCTTTCACAGCTCGGTTATAGTCCATGATATATAAATGGTTGTGCGGGAAGAGGACCGCCAGGAAATAATTGTATTCTTCGTTCCCGGTGTGCCTGGGGTTTTGCTCGCGGCGCATCTTCGCGATGCGGGCCGCGGCGGCCGATCGGTGGTGACCGTCCGCCACATACAGGGTCTTGACCTTCGCGAACGCCGCAATGATCTTTTCGTTCCAGGCCTTGTCCGTGACGACCCAGAGGACGTGCCGGATCCCGTCTTCACTCGTGAAATCGTATTCCGGGGCGGCTTTCATCGCCTCATCCATCATGGCATTGATCGAATCGACGGCATGGTAGGTGAGAAATACCGGGCCGGCATTGGAACTGGTCACGTCGACATGCTTCAGACGGTCTTCTTCCTTGTCCTTGCGGGTCAGCTCGTGCTTTTTGATCGTGTCGTTCCAGTATTCCTCGGCCGCGCAGCAGCACATCAGGCCGACCTGCGAGCGTCCGTCCATGACCTGCTTGTAGATATAAAAATTCGCGGTCGGGTCGTGACGCAGCCAGCCGTTCTTCTTGAACAGTTCGAAATTCTCTTTCGCCTTGGCATACACCTTCGGATCATACAGGTCGATCTTGGGGTCGAGATC
>CAZQYQ010000105.1:0-13944 GCA_964597625.1 uncultured bacterium | reverse complement strand
CCGCCGCCGGAAGCCATCGATCCAGCGCGGCATCGACACGGTTCCGGCATTCGTGCAGCTGCCCTTCGAGCCGGTCCGGCGCAAAGAGCCCGGATGCAGTCATGACAGCCGTCCGTTTTTTTCGGGGTCGAAAGGCTCTTCGGTAGCGGATTCGACGTTTCCGAGCAGCTGAACCATTCGCGTCTCGGCGGCATCGAGCACCTTGCCGCAACGCCGGCTCAGCCGCGTTCCGACCTCATACAGGCGCAGGCCCAGTTCAAGCGGGGTCCCCTCCTGCTCAAGCGCTTCAACCGTTTGTTCAAGCCGTTCCATCGCATCCTCGTAGGAAAGCTGTTCGATCATCTCGGGAGTGAGTGCGGCAAGCGCCTCGAGCTCTGTCAGGTTCAATTGATTCTTCATGTTCGTCTGCCTCCCGCGGCATCGATTTCCACACGTTCGACGGCAACGTGAACGTGGCCGTCAGACAACCGGAGCAGTAATTTTTGACCTTGTCTCACGCGCGCCGCGGATGTGATGACGCCCCCGGACTCATCCGTAGCCAGCATGTACCCCCTTGCAAGGACGGCGCGGGGGTCGAGCGCCTGAAGCCGGGCCGAAACCAGCTCCCATGCGTGCCGGCACCGGCGTCTGAAAGCCATGCAGATATTCTCGAGATCCCGTGCCACATTCGAGACGGACGTTCGGCGCTCCGCGACGAGCAGAGCCGGTTTGCGCAAGAATCTGCATGTCCGCGCCCGCGCCAGCCGCTCTCCAAGTATGGCCAGAAGATTTTTCAATCCCCGGACCAGTCTGTCGCGCCTGTCTGCAACGGCCCGGACAAGTTCTTCCTTCACCGGCACGGCCAGTTCACCGGCAACGGAGGGCGTCGCGGCCCTCTGATCAGCCACGAAATCCGCGATCGTGAAATCCGTCTCGTGGCCGATCGCTGAAATCAACGGTTTCACCGCGGCGGCGACCGCACGGGCGACGCGTTCCTCATTGAACGTCCAGAGGTCTTCAAGACTGCCCCCGCCACGGGCAATGATGATCACATCGACACGTGGATCCGCATCGAGCCGTCGAATTCCGGCCACAACCTCATCGGCGGCACCCTCCCCCTGGACTTTCACCGGCACCAGATACAACGGCATGTTCGGAAACCTGCGCCGTATAACCCGATAGATATCCTGCACAACAGCACCCTTGGGCGAGGTCACGATTCCAACGCCCTTCGGCAGAAACGGCAGGGCAATTTTGCGGTCCTGGTCGAACAATCCCTCGTCCTGCAGTTTCGCCTTCAGTTTCTCGAACGCCTCATACAGGGCTCCAAGGCCGGCCGGACGGAGATCCGTGATGATGATCTGATACTCCCCGCGCGGCTCGTAAAGCGAGATGGAGCCATACGCGGCTATCTGGTCGCCATTTTTGAACTCGTGCCCGATTTTCCGCCTGCTGCCGGCCCATACGGCCGCGCGAATGACCGCGCCGGCGTCTTTGAGAGAAAAATAACAGTGGCCGGAAGCGGCCTTCACGAGATTCGATACTTCGCCCTGAACCCAGACGCCTTCCAGCAGCGAATCCTGCTCGAGAAGCCGCTTGATGTGACGTGTCAACTCGCCAACGGACAGCATGCGCCCGGCGAGCTCCCCGGTTTCCGGGAGATCCCCGGCGGAGAGCTCGTCAAAACTCGCCTGTTTCGGATCAGGCTGTCGCCGTACCGCTTCGTTCCTGAGTTTTGCCATTCCCGGCTGCCGCCTCCGCTCCTGTTTCATCCCGCATGGGGACCGCCTGTTTACCCATTTTCTGCAGGAATGCCAACATCCCGGCCTGATGCTTTTCAACGAAACCGGTCGTCAGATTCCCCGACCGGAATTCCGGGTGCGACAAGGCCCATTGATGGAAGGGAATCGTCGTCTTTATCCCGTCGACCCTGAATTCGTAAAGCGCAGCGCGCATCCGATCGATCGCGGCTTCCCGATCAGGCCCCCAGGTTATCAGTTTGGCTACCATCGAATCGTAACTCGGGCTGACGGCATACCCGGTGTATGCCGCTGAATCGACGCGGACCCATGGCCCCCCCGCTGGCAGGAAGTTCTCGATCTGACCAGGACACGGCGAGAAATTATTCCCCGGGTCTTCGGCGTTGATGCGGCATTCGATTGCCCAGCCGTTCGGCGTGATGTCTTCCTGTTTGAATGGAAGCGGTTCGCCCGACGCAACGCGCAACTGGACTTCGACCAGATCATACCCGGTGACAAATTCCGTAACGGGGTGTTCGACCTGAAGCCGCGTGTTCATTTCCATGAAAAAAAAGTTCTTTTCCCCATCGAGCAGAAACTCGATCGTTCCGGCATTCACATAATCGATAGCCTTGGCGGCCTTGACGGCCGTTTCGCAGAGGCGTTTCCGGAGATCGGCATCGATGGCCGGCGAGGGCGACTCCTCGATCAGCTTCTGATGCCGCCGCTGGATCGAACACTCACGTTCGCCGAGGGCAACGACGTTCCCGTGATGATCGCCCATGATCTGAACTTCGATGTGCCGGGGATTTCTCAGGTACTTTTCGACATACACCCGGCCATCGCCGAAAGCGGACTGCGCCTCAGCCTGAGCGGTGTTAAACAGCGTTCGGAACCGGTCTTCGGTTTCAACCAGCCGCATCCCCCGGCCGCCGCCGCCGGCCGAAGCCTTGACGAGCACAGGGAAGCCGACTTTGCGAGCGACCTTGAGGCCCTCTTCCGGATCCTCAACACTGCCGCTCGAGCCCGGCATGACCGGCACGCCCGATCTGATCATCAGATCCCGGGCTACCGATTTCTGGCCCATGCGCTCCATGGCACGGTGGCTCGGCCCGATGAAAACGAAGCCACACTTCTGGCTTATTTCGGCAAACGTCGGATTTTCAGACAGGAATCCATACCCGGGGTGTATCGCCTCGCACTGGGTCACATGTGCAACGGAAAGAATGTTCGGTATATTCAGGTAGGACAGATCCGGGCGGGCGGGCCCGATACAGTAGGCCTCATCCGCCAGCCGTACATGCAGGGCATTTCGATCGACCTCGGAGAAAACGGCGACGGTCCTGATGCCCATCCTGCGACAGGTGCGAATAACGCGAACCGCTATTTCACCGCGGTTCGCAATGAGAATCTTCGTGAACATCTGCCCACCTCACTTGGAACGTTCCTGGAAAAACCTCAGAAAAGACGGCATGATACAAGGGCACGAGTAATATATATCAAAATGTATAGTTATTCGGGGAGAATCTCGAACAGTGAGCGGCCGAAATCAATGATCTCGCTTTCCTGAACGAAGACGGAGAGAACGGTTCCCGTCGCGGGGGAAACCACCTGGTCCTGGATGCTGATTCCCTTGATGAGCCCGAGCGTCTGCCCCTTCACGACCGCTCCCCCTGCTTCTACCCGCTGACGCCCCCAGGAAAAGACGCCAACCCGTTCAGCTTTCACCAAAACGGGCATCGGTGAAGGCTTTTCTGTATTCGTCGGCGAAATTCCATCGGCGGCGCCCTGTTTATCCGGTGATGATGCAAAATCCGGCAGGAGAGGGTCCATGACGATCCGCATTTTCGTCGCCCCCGTTTCAAAACGGAGTTCGGAGAAGCCGGTCTTCCGCATCTCCTCTGCGAGCCGCCGCAGCTGGTCGTTCAGGTGGTGAGCTTCTGGCATATTCGTCTTCCCTTTCCGGGGGGGTTCTCTGGGGGCATGAAGCGCATGAATCCTATCACGTCGCCCATGCGCATGCAAGGCCGCCACCCGGATGAATTGTACAGATTCCCCCGAAATCTCTTCGGACAAATCATTCTCATGGATCGTCTGAAGGGCTCTGCAAGGCAGCTTCAGCGGGCTTGACTTTCGGTACCCGGCCGACTATTATTCCACAATCCAATCGTTCGCGATGGGCGATGATCGGATGATGAAATTACTGACGAGAAAGGGATCGACCGATGTTGACCAAACGTTTCCTGGTAACAGTACTTCTGCTCGCCGCAACCGCAATGAGCGCCATGGCTGGCGATCTGATGCAGCTCGTTCCTGAAAACACCGCTTTTCTGCTGAACGTGAATCTGGGCAAGATGTTCGCTACCGAAGCGATCAAGAAGCAGATCGATGAAGGCATGGCCAAGCAGCCTGCAGACCAGAAGAAGGCATTCGACGAGTTCGTCGCCAAAACTGGGATCGATCCCTTCAAGCACCTCAAGAGCATCGTCGTTTTCGCCGCCGCCAAGGTCGACCCGAAGGCCGACAAGCAGGATGCCGGCGTTCTCATCGATGGAACCTTCGAAATCGCCAAGATTCTCGAATCGATCAAGAGCGATAAGAAGGCCTCTGAAGACGTTTCCATCGAGAAGTTCGAAGGCTTCGACGCCGTGAAGGGCAAGAAAGAAGCTGACGGCATGGGCGTATTCCTCGACAACACCACCGCGGTCGTCGGGACCAACCCGGCCATCAAGACGGTTGTCGATGTGAAGAGCGGCAAGGCGAAGAGCGTTGCGAACAACGCAGCTCTCGGCAGCCTCCTCAAAAAGGTCGACACCGGCGCCACCCTCTGGGGCGTGGGCCTCATTCCGCAGACCCTCAAAGACCAGGCCAAGGCCAACCCACAGGCTGCTCCTCTGGCCGCCGTCAACTCCCTGTTCTTCTCCTTCAACTATGATGCCAACCTCACCTTCAATTTCACCGGTGAAGTCGACAAGAAAGAAAACATGGACGCCGTCATGACCTCCCTCAACGGTTTCCTCGCCATGGTTAAAATGCTCGCCGGCCAGACCCCCGAAGCCGCCGAGATTCTGAACATGATCAAGGTCGAAGCCGTTGAAACCGCCGCCAAGATCACTCTCAATGTTCCGAAAGCCAAGCTCGACGAAGTTCGCAAGAAGATCGAAGAGCGCATGAAGGCTGCCCCGGCTCCGGCCGCTGAGCCCTCCAAGGACCAGCCCGCCCCCGCCGCTGACCAGAAGCCGACCGAAGAGAAGGCCCCTGAAGCTCCCGCCGCACCGGCCGCTCCGGCTCCCGCAGGCAACTGATCAGAGAATCCTTGACCTCAACCGCCTCCCGGTTTTCCGGGGGGCGGTTTTCTTTTCTATGTGATTTCGCGGTTCCTGCCGATACAGGGGGTGATGCGTCGTCGTGTCTGTATGGATCCCGGGATACCGGGAATAACTTCCAATCGGCCCCATATGGGCGTGGGGCCGTTTTGTCGCGCTGAGAAGAGCCCACCATCGCGTTTTCTATGGTTTTTTCTTTTCACGGCAGCATTCCTGGTGTTTATGATCAGCCCGGTCCATGCTCAGCCATTCGATCTGATCGTTCCCGATGCCCAGACCGGGGACACGCTCAGCACAGAGCTTCGCAACCTGCAGAATATCGAACGCGATATTCAGCTCGAACGCCTTACGGAGCCCCCCCATAAGCTAGATGCCCTTGTGGAACTGGGAAATCTGAGACTTGAGCAGGGCCGGCTCGAAGAAGCACAGCGTTTTTTTGAACAGGCGCTCGAGATGCAGCCTGAGAATATGCTTGCCAACAAAGGGCTCGCGACCGTTTTCATCCGTCAGGGAAAATTCGGAGAAACAAAAGCCATCTATGACAGGCTGACGCAGCTCTACCCCTTGAGCGATGCTCTCCGGGAAAATATCGAAACGGTCCGGTCACATCTGAGCTCCATCGCGGAAATCGGCGGCCGGCTCCATGAAGACAACGCAGGCCAGACGGAGTTCGTCACCAGCCTCGAAGCCTATTTTCCCTCATTTACCAACCCCAAACTGTCTGCCCGGTATCGACTGGAAACATGGGCATACGAGGATCGCAACCTGGATGAGACGACCGACAGCCGTCTGCTTTCAGGAACCCTGGAATACAATCTCAATCACAGAAGCAGCATTGCGGCCACGTTTGCGCCTGAAACATTCTCGGGCCAGCGCACGATCACCGGATACACCCTTCATGGCGTCACAGGGAACGGCCAGTTGAATCTCGCCGCATTCACGGGCCACGGAGCATACAAAGAAAATCTCGAGACCTCCCGGCGCTTTTTATCCGAGGATTATGCGACTCTGACCGTGTTTGGCGACCTGCACGAGCGCACCAGGCTCCAGCAGTCCTTCACCACCGGGGATATTTCCGATGGAAATGCGCGCCGCCGGTTCGATACGGAAATCCTGCATTTCATCAATCGCCGCGGCGTTCCGTTCCTTTCCATGCAGCTCAAGCTTTCACAAGCCAGCTTTGAGAATCAACTCGACAGTGCAGGCAGTGCATTCCCCTACTGGACACCCCGCGATTTCCGAGGCGTCGAAATGCTCGTCGGCTGGGAGCGGGGAGTCGGATCAAACTGGTGGTGGGGGTTCGATACCCGGTTCATCTCGAATTCGTGGCGGGACACCACCCCCGAAACCCATCGGGAAAACGGGCTTGGCCTGACCCTTCATGCGAGTTACCGATTCGACACAGGACGGATCCATGCCGAGTATGGGAACACCCTTCGCGATTTCACACGCGAAAGGATGCTGGGGATGTACGGCAGTTTCGATTTTTGAGTTTCGTGGAACGCCCTACCAGACCAGGTTTACGATCCAACTGACCACATACCCGCTGATGAAGCCGTCGGCGAACGCCCAGGCCGCGCCGTGCAGAATGCCGCGCGGAGAGAGGTCGAAGCCTTCATAGACGATCGCGATCAGAATCATCCAGGGGCTGGGCTCGCCGCTGGTGATCTCGGCAAGCGCCCAGACGGTCAGAACCGATGCCCAGACGATGCCGACAAGAATCCCTATCTCAAAAGGCGTCACACGGCCCCTTTTATATCATTTCAAATATCACAGCGGCATACCCCACCCCGCGTGGGTGCGCCATGACGTCCATCGATGTGGCATACGCCAGCTTTTTTGCCCTGATCTTCCTGCCGGCAAGCGAAGCGAGAAAAACCGTAATCGGAATGACCCCGCAGATGCTCCGGTCTTCCCCGACAACCAGCTCGTGAAATGCTTTTGCATCAAGGCTTTCAATCACCTTCACCGCTTCTCCGTCAAGCCGGTATGCTTCATTGCGCGGCGTTTCGTGAGAGAAATCCGAACTCACGACGCAGACAACGTCAGAGAATTCGGGTCTGGCAAGTACGCCCGCAATCGCCTTTCCCCATTTTGCGCACTGTTCGAACTCCGCAAAGGCAAGCGCAAGCGGCAGAATTTTCGGGAGAGAACCGGCCATGCACTCCTGGATAAACGGGAGCTGAACCTCGATCGAATGCTCGACGGAGTGCGCCGCGTCATTCCGCGCGAAAAGCCCCGTTTCTTCAAGCGCGCGGCGCAATGGCTCATCGGTTTCAACACTTCCGAGGGGTGTCAGCCAGGCATCCTCGTCGCTCAATGCGGCAAGAGCACCGTGGGGGGTGTGCTTGGGGCCCAACAGCAGCAGCCGACCGGGCAAGGGCTTTTCGGAAGCAAGTCGCCGATACGCCCAGCTTGCGACGGGACCGCTGAACATGTATCCGGCATGGGGAACAATCAGCCCGGCGAGTTTTCCTTCCGGCTCGATGTTCCGCTCTCCGACTCCAAGCCGGTGCGCATAACATTCCCTGATGGTTGTCTGGAGTTCCTCGGGATCGTCGGGGTAAAAGCGTCCGCTTACGGCTGGTTCTCTCATGATAATCCTCCCTTACTGCATCTTCTGAAACCATTCTATCATCCGTCGACCGCCCGGATTCATGATTACTATAAACCCTCAGGCGAACTGATGCCAGCCTTCGGCAGGTCATGGGCGGGGCAAAAACCGTTGTCAGGAAAATTCAGGAAAAGCTTTATGGATTCATATCGGTGTATAATAATGAAATAGAGGACTGAGATGAATCCGAGCATCCGAACGCTTCAGAAAACGGCGCTGATCCTTTGTTTCTGCGCAGTGGTTTCCTGTGTCTCCGCGGCAGGGCAGCTTCTCATCGGTCTCGAAGTTCTCGCAACCGAACATCCGGAGATGGTCGCGGGGAAAAAGGTAGCCCTCCTGGTCGGGCTTGCCTCGTATGACCAGAGCATGAGACACACGGTTGACCGGATCGCCCGCGCGGCATCGATCCAGGCAATTTTTTCAGCCGATCCCTGGCCTCGCCGCCTTATTTCTCCCGGCTCCGGAACCCTCCAGCTCGATGCCCTGACGCAGGCGCCGGTGTATGTCATCCGCGACCCCCTCGATCGGCCGCGGAAGTCTCAGCTCAACGGGGCGGAATTAATCGTCATAGATATTCAAGATATCGGAATCAGGTTTTTCCATGCCGTTACGCTGCTCGCGCAGTTTCTCGAATTGGCCAAGCAGTCCGGGATTCCGGTCATCCTGCTTGACCGCCCGAACCCGATCAATGGGTTGTGCGTTTCGGGGCCTGTGCTGGATGTTCAGTATCGAAGCAGGTTTGGAGTCTATCCGATCCCGCTTGTCTATGGTCTGACGTTCGGAGAGCTCGCTCTTTATTTCAATAAAGTCTTCGGCGAACGCTGAATTGACGGTCATCGGAATGGAAAATTACAATCGGGCATACACCTACCGCGCGAGCGGTCTCCACTGGTCGATGCCTTCAGAACACCTTCCAGACCCCGAAGCGCCGATGTATTACGCCGCGACCGGCTTTCTGGGCGAAATGGGCATTTTTTCGACGGGCGTCGGCACGACGCGGCCCTTCCATTATGTTCTCGCCCCCTGGATCGACCCTGACGCCCTGATCTCGAAACTGACGGTCCAGAACCTTCCCGGAGTCGTCTTCCTTCCCGCGCAGGTCCGCCCGTATTACGGTCTGTTCCAGCAGAAACGGGTTCCGGGGATCGAGCTTGTCGTGACGGATCCCGGCTCTTTCGATCCTGTATTAACAGGCGTTTCGATTCTTCAGACCTTATGGGTGCTGTATCCCGACAAGATCCCCCTCAAAAACCAGACTGCCGCCGAGGGGCTGGATACCCTGCTCGGAGGCCCGGCACTCCGGACGGCAATAACCGAGGGAAAAGATACAGGAGAGCTGAACAAGCTCATCCGGGCCTCTCTTGCGGATTACAGATCAAAGCGGCGCCAATTCCTCATCTACCCGGAGGGCCAGGCCCAATGAGCAACGCATCTTTCTGCAGCAACAAGGGCATGTCGATGGTCGAGATCATGATCGGCGTCATCCTTCTGGCCCTGGTGCTGATTCCGTCTCTGAATGTGATTATTTCAGAAACGAAAACGGTCAATGCCACGCGCGATCACACGCAGGCTTCGTTTTTCGCCCAGAAAATCATTGAGTCGGCCCGAACGTGCAAATTCGATCTGCTCGATGCAGATCAGTATGCCAGCGATCTCAATACGCAGAAGACGACGTTTGAATACGCTCTGAATAACGATGACAAAGTCAGAACCGATACGATCAACGGAATCAGGTACCAGGTGAAGCAGGCAAAAATCAAATACGCCGTCGACAAAACCGATTCGACCATCCGATGCAACACCGTTTTTCTGTCTTTTCGTGTCGAATATGACGGACAGGACGGCAAAAATCACTCCCTCGATATCTGGACGGCCATAAGCAAGCGCCAGTGAGCCGAAAGGAACTGAATATGCGATCCCGGGGCACCACCCTGATTGAATTGATGATGGCGGTCATTCTCTTGGCGCTGCTGCTGACGGCTCTGTACCACACCTATTCCGGGTCGCGAAAGCAGGCGCAGGCAATCATGCAGGCGCACCAGACGAACGATGAGCTCCAGCGGCTTTTCGACAAAATGACCGATGATATCCGCGAGTCGAATTTCGTCCTCGAAGGAACGCCCCCAAAGGCCAGCATGGCTCAATCGCAGAGTTTGAAATCAGAAAATCCCGCGAACTACATAACGTTCCATAAAGTATCTTATGATTTCTCCCTGGAACCGAAAAATATTTCCGCTGATCAATGTAA
This sequence comes from uncultured bacterium, assembly GCA_964597625.1. Lineage (GTDB taxonomy): Bacteria > Muiribacteriota > Ozemobacteria > Ozemobacterales > Ozemobacteraceae > MWAR01. The sequence goes on along the minus strand of CAZQYQ010000105.1, from coordinate 4,038 downwards.
CTACACTCAGCTGCGCGTAACCTACAAGCTGGAAAAAACCGACCCGGCACAGGCGACCGGCCCGTTCATTCTCTGGCGCGAAACGCTTCCGTTCGATGACCGTCGCAAGCCTGTTCCAGCGCAGAGAGCCCGCAAGGTCATGATGGAGAATCTGGACGAACTGATCATCTTCCGGCTGGATGAGCCGAACCTGCCCTCCAATGGAAGCGTCTATATTCGAGCAAGACTTGCAGGCCGCGGAAAAGACAGCCGATACGATTCGACCCTTACGACATGCGTAAGGGAAAGGGGAGCAGAACCACAATGAGCCTTCACATCGCTCGCCGGCTCAAGAGCCGCCGCACGGGATCCGCCATCCTCGTGGCCCTTGGTCTCGGCTTCGTTCTCCTGATCGTTGTTGCCTCATTGCGGACGTTTTCTTCCTACCGCATCCAGAATTCGATAACAGAAAACCGCAATTTAAAGGCTCTTGCCCTTGCCGAAGCAGGGGTTTCGCTTGCCATGGCCGAACTGGGCCTGAACAGCGCCTTCAAAACACATACGATCAAAATCGACGCCGCTGCAAAGCAACTGCTCTGGGATGCCGAGGAGAACTGGAAGTCCTCCGTCGCGAATGACGGCGATTTCACGTTCGCTCAGCAGAACGGCAGTGGAAAAGGATCTTATCAATGTACCCTGGGCGACGGACTTTTCCGATTCCGGGTAGGGCTCGTTCCCTATGATGACGACCCGCGCACAAAGAACATCGATGAAAGTAAATGTTTTTTCAAAATAGACTCGATGGGCCGCCTCGGTGATACGACACGAAGCGTTTCGTGCATCGTTCAACGGCGATTTCCGGGACGAGAGTTTCTCATGTTCGACATGCAGTTTCTTTCGATCGTTTACGGTGAACCCGGAGAAAACAACATCAATAAGTTTTCAACCGGCAATCTGTATGGTCACAATGGCGTCGAGATAGGCCAGATTCTCCTTGATGGGCACAACCCCTGTTCGCCCGGGACGAAGCAGGAACTCTATGACATGTACAGCATTATCAGCGGAGCAGGAGGCATCTTCTTCTGGCAACCGACCAAGGTTGAGTTTCGTGCAAGGCCTGGTCTGCCCGAAGAAACGATAACGATCCCCAAAAGCGATATTCCATTCCCCGCTCACGGCACATACACCTCGCCGGAAGCCGAACGAAGCGGCGAAGTTCCCGCGGAAATCAAAGGAAAAGTCCCGAAGTTTCCAGCAGAAATTCAAGATAAGCTGCGAGGACGCATTCTCGACAAAACAGCCGGGATCAGTCTTTCTCCGAGCCAGCTCAGAGTCGCAGATCTCCTGGAGCAGGCCAAGCTCAAGGGCAAATACATTCCCGAAAGCGATTGCACCACGGCATACAAGGTCACTCCCGGATGGAACCCTTCTGACGGCAGTTCGGTCAAAGCCGCGATTCTGGACTTCGGGAACGGGGTACACAAAAGCAGTCTGAATCTGCCCGCGGATTTCAACGGAGTCATCTATTCCGATTCAAACCTCGTGATCAAAGGCAATCCCCCAAGAGATGTGAAAATTTATTCCAAGAAAAGCATTTTTGTTGCCGGCGATTTCAATCAGCGCAACAACAAATCGAAACGTGAAGAGCGATACGGCTTTCCCCAGAATTATGACAAAAGCGCCATGGATAGCGAAGACTATACTACCAACACAAAGAATCTCCTTCTCGATGACGTGGCGGCGACGACAAACCCGGACGATCCCAATAAATTCAAACACCATTTCGCGGCGAATGTCATCGCGGAAGAGCGCGTCGTCTACGATTACAGGAGCCCGGTCGACTGTTTTGAGAATGAGCTGTATCCCTTCATGAAATACTCGCTGGCCAAGGAGTTGATGCCGGATGCGGACGCCGAGAAAAACATCCTCAAGGTTAGCGGGTCCGGTGAGATCGACGCAGACCTGACGAACAAGGAAGCGACAAAAAACAAGATCGCTTCGTTCTTCGAAAAGTTTCCGCTTTGCGATACGACCCGCGAAGGTGAGATTGCCAAAGATTTTTCGGATAAATTCAATGCGAATAAAATCACCGACGCGGACTTCGAGAAATTCTGCAATGAAACGATCTGGGATGAGTATCGCAAGAAATATGATTCGCACTTTCTTGAAAAGGAAGCGGGGAAACCCAAGTTCGGCGTCTACAAATTATTCGACAAGCTTCTCGATAAGATATGCGATGCAAGCAGAAAGCCTCTTCAGGATAAATCAGATGATTATCTCTACTTCCCTGAAATGACGACCAACGGCATATTCCAGAGCTATGGAATCAGAGCCAATACGTTCTATATGGGTCCAGATTATACGAAGCTGTATGATGAAATCGGTCGTTCGGTCACTTGTGAAGGGGCCGGAGTGGGCCTTCCGTATGCAGACATGAAGGAAATGGTTCATCGCCTCTATGGCTCGGAAGTCCGATATTCCTCAAAAACGATTCCCAAGATCACCGGCAATTCCTATCGGCCGCCGACACGCAGAAAAATTTACGACCCTACCCTTCCCTCTCTTGATCTCGGCGATGGAAGCGGCGATATTTCCGCCTTTGTCATCCTCACCTGGAAAGACCTTCGGGCTTCTCCCGCGGAATACACAAATTTCTGATACCGCCTATCGGTGAGCTGAACCCCCGCGATTTCTCCCGATACTGATATCCAGGCCCGTACATGGCAAACCGGACGGAGGCTGTCCATCCGGTTGCTTTGCCGGCTACCCTGCCTTAGCGGGAGATCCGTCCATGCCCGGCAGGGCATCCTAACCCGCGGGAATGCCGTCCTAGCGTCCCCGCACCCAGGGGCCTGGCGTGCGGTACGGACTCATTCCGTTCATGACGGCCCATTCGGGCTTGCCAGCCACCCGGGATTTTTTATTCATCCGTGATCGCACCATAAACCTGCCTCCTTGTTTCAGGGCGAGAGGGGGGTTATCCCCGACTCCTTATCTCTATTAACTTCATCGTCACGTCCGTATGCCGCAGCCCAGTCGGGTCAGCTCGATTTTTCCATACAGATTGCCACCTTATCTCGCGTTTTCTCGCACTTTCGTTCATACATACCTATTTTCAAGTATTTTTCACGGAAGCGAAGAATCAGGTGGTCATGCAGATTTGCCACGTATTATGATGCCTGGGATGACGATTGGTTTTTCTAAACGGGAAGGGCGTCTGGTCTTTCTTCTGATCTGGCTGACTCTTCAATTCTTTTGCCGTACGTCTTTTTTCAACGACCCCGGCTGTTTTTCTCATACCGCTTACGGCGAAACGATGCTTCAGCAGGGCAGCCTTATCAGGGTCGATCAGTTTTCCTGCAGCCGGTATGGGCAGCCCTGGATCGCGCAGCAATGGCTCGGCGAAGTATTCATGGCCTTCCTGAGCCGCATCGGAGGGCTCGACGCTCTTCTTCTGGCCGCCACACTTTTGGTCAGCCTGCTGTTCACCGGTATCTGGATACGACTGTACACCTCCGGAATGCATCTTTTCCTGACGTTTCTGATCCTTTTTCTCATCATCGTTTCCTCTTCGATGCAGTTTCTCATCAGGCCCCTGCTTTTTTCGATGGCAGCTCTGGCGTGGCTGTTTTCGCTTTTGATCGACATCGAGGCAGGGCGCAGGCCGGTATCACATCTTTCTTTCGCCGTGCCGGTTTACTGGATATGGGCGAACATCCACGGCGGGTATCTGGGCGGTGCAGGAACGCTGGGTCTGTGCGTATTCGGATGGACCGCCGCGAAATCGCTCGGCCGTTTATCGCCATTGAAATCGACGAGAGACGTTCTTTTTGCCTGGACCATGGTCATTCTGGCAATGGCGATGCCATTCCTGGGGCCATACGGCATCGATCTGCCCGGGACTTGGGCAAAAATCGTCGAGTCGCCGCTCCTGACGCAGATCATCACAGAACACCAGCCACTCTACTGGTTTCCCGAGAGCATTCTTCCGATTCTCCTGATGGCAATCTACTCTCTCTTCCTTGTGTTCTTTTCAGATCGTCCGATCCGGACGACGTG
>CAZQYQ010000104.1:0-13976 GCA_964597625.1 uncultured bacterium | reverse complement strand
TTTATATGAAATTTATTCAACCACTGTGTACAATTAGAACCCGGAAGTCTGGGATGAAACGTCGATGATTCTCTCTCGATCTGGCAACTTCTTCGGGATGGATGAAGAAAAGCGAAGATTTGCCGATCACTTCGTCTTCCATCCATCCGGTGCGCTTCATGAGCGCCTTGTTCACCGAGACCACGCATCCATCGAGTGAAACAACATAAATGACATCCTGGGTCGTTTCAACAACGACTCGATATCGCTCTTCGCTGGCCTTCAATGCTTCGATGACTTTTCGTTTTTCGGAAATATCCTCGATAACCACAAGCACGTGCTGTTCGGCATTGTCGGGGCGGTGAATCGGCCTGATAAAGGCGCGCAGGAAAATGTGTTTTCCCCATTTGGATGTGTATTCAGCCTCGCTGACGATCTCCCGGCCCGATGCCATGGCTTCCAGAAGGAGATCAGAGAAGCCCGTGGATTTGATCGGCGGGAAATCGAGAAGGTTGATCCGCTTCGTTTCCTCGGCAGACGGGGAGTCGAGAATTTTCACGAGCGCCAGGTTTGCTTCGAGAATTCTTCCGGATGAATCAGCGAGGAGAAATCCGATCGGGGCAAGGTCAAACAACAACCGAAACATCCTGCCATCACTGGTTTCAACATTCCTGGAATCAACGCAATCTCGCAATCTCGATTGCAGATCCCCGATTTCCCGTTGATTTTCAGCCAGCAGGTTTCGATATTGAAGAATTTCGCGCTCTAGTTCTGTTATACGCTTCTTCGGATCCATTGATACATGAGAATGTCTCATATTCCGGGCAAAGTCAATGATTCGCGCCCATCAGCCTCCTCATGTCTGAATGTCCTGATGCCGATATATTTCTCAGATCATGCGCCGATCAGACGGCACATCGTGTTCTACGGCCCAAGGAGGCAGTTTTCATGCAGCGTGGACAACGCAGTGAATTACGGTATCTCGCTTTTCTCACGGCATTTTTCTGTTCGATGTTTTTCAGCGGCTGCGGAACGGGCAGCGACGGCGGCGGCAATCCCGCAGGGATCCTTCCGACGGGCCAGGTCACCGGCGGCGTCGAAGGATACGTGAGCCGCGCAACCATTTCCGGAAATCTCAAGGCAAGCGTCGGTACGGCATTGAGCACCCCGTTTGCCGATGCTTCGGTTCAGCTGATCGCTCTTGATTCCTCGAATGGATCCGAGCAGATATTGGGCACAGGCCGAACGGATGATCACGGATATTATCAGATCACGTATTCAAACACCTCCGCCGACAACCGGAATCTCCTGTTGCGCGCCGTGAAAGGGTCGGACGTTTCAGAGGGCGTCCTTCCGATGCTCAAGCAGGGAATCGTCGTCCGCGCTCAGACGATCAATCCCAACAGTTCGGTTACGGCAAAGATCCTGCGACAACTCGGAAAAGTCGGGAAATCCAGCACCATCAATCTCGGGGAACTCACCGCCATGATGCCTGCCGAGACTCTCGAATCGCTCGAAAACGGCATCAGTACGATCGTCAACTCTTTGATTGCACGGGAAGAGGCACGCAAACTTCGTTTCGGCAGCCGGCTCGATGAGCTTTCCGCCGCGGCTTTTGAGGTTCAGCAGAGCGTTGAAGAGTCTGTCGAGAAAGGCGAACTCAGCGCAGAAGAAGCACGTATCGCCTTCATTCGGAAACTCGAAGAACGAGCTCGTGCAATCGGTTTTACGAGTGAAGAGCTCAGCGCTCTCGATGATTACGACAATGCATTTTTGTATAAACCCATCATGAGTCTTTTCTCCGGATGTTCTGATGAAGCCCGCGAAGAAGTGAATTTTGAAACGAACCGATTGCGTGAAAGCAAGCGCAACACCCTTTCTCTTGTTTCGGATTCGGTGACCATGCTGGTCGGAGAAAAATCCCGGACGGAGTATGCCGCATTCTATCAGTTGATCGAAAAAATGCGGCAGATGCTCGATGAAGCCGCCACGCCCGCCGACATTCGCGATGTCTTCGCGCCTGATTCCGACCAGATGAAAGAGTTCACGACATCTCTCGGGAACGTTCTCCTTTCCATCGACTTCACTCCCGAGCTCGTCGCTGAAGTATTCAGCATGCAGACGCCCCGCCTTCTCGATACAGGAGCCGCGGATGGAATTTCAAAAACCGCCTCTCCCGGGAACATCAGCAACTACAATCCTTCGAGCCTCGTTCGCCAGCAGGGCCGCATCATCGGCGATCTCACGGAGGCCGTCCGGCATGTCGCGGAAAAAGCGGCGCTTTCTCTGACGGAAGACCAGCTCAAGGCAATTGCGCTTCTTCTCTGGGCAAAGGCTCCGGAGAAACTCGATTTCACCGTCGCCATGCCGGCTTCCACCGAGCCGGCGAGTCCCCTTCCCCCTCCCGGGGAATTGAACCAGCAGACAGGAATTATCCGGCAGCTTCAGTCGCGCGGCATGGCCGTTTCCGGAGTGTATTTCCTCGAAAGCGACAATGGAGCGGCGAACGGCGCATTGCTGAAACCCGATTCCCTTGAATCATCCTCATCCTGCATCAGCATCGGCGACTGGGTCGGGAAAAATGTCCTCGTGAGCGGCATGATTTTTTCGGAAAAGAATGGGGCGCGTATTATTCTCGTGCGTGGCATTTCCGAGGTCGTTTCAGGCACATCATCCGCAGCGACGGATGTCGCGTCCGGCACAAATCCGGGCGGCTTATCCTCGTCTGGGCCGATGGATTCGCATAAATAGTGTTTCCTATTCAATAAGCAATCCCCCGTCCGGTATTTTCCGTCTTCGTTCAGGGCTGCAACTGATGTTGCAGCCCTTTTCGATACCGGTTTTCCCCGAACACCGGACAAAAACACCGTTTGTTGGCTAAGCGGCCGTAACGTGGTACAATAGCCGAAATTCATGCCGGACACGTCCGGAAATTCAGAAGAGAAAGGTGAGATGAAGACACGATGAAACAGGCTGATGTTCTTTTCACCAATGCCCAGATCCTGACCATGGATCAGGAGTTCACACAGATTGCGAACGGCGCGCTCGCCGTGACCGGCGAGACCATCGTCGCCGTCGGCCCCGAAGCGGAGATCAAGCAGGAGTATTCCGCGAAGGAGACGATCGACTGCAACGGCAAGGTTTTGATGCCGGGGCTTATCAATGCGCACACCCATGCACCGATGACGCTTCTGCGCGGACTCGCGGACGATCTTCGTCTCGATGTCTGGCTGATGGGATACATGATGCCCGTCGAGCGCGAATTCGTCACGCCCGAGTTCGTATCGCTCGGAACCAAAATTGCCTGCGCCGAGATGATCCGGAGCGGAACCACCTGTTTCGCCGACATGTATTACTTCGAGGATGAAGTCGCCAAGGCAGCCGCCGAAGCCGGTCTGCGTGCCATCTGCGGAGAATCGGTCCTGAAATTTCCCGCGCCCGATGCACCGTCTTACGATGATGCGCTCAACTACACGCGCACCTTCATTCAAAAGTGGAAGGGGCACCCGCTGATCATTCCGGCGATTGCACCGCACGCGCCGTACACGACGACCCCCGAACTGCTGAAAGCCTGTGCGGCGATCGCCATGGAATTCGATGTTCCCCTGCACATCCACCTTTCGGAAACGGCTCAGGAAGTCGAAGGCGTTCGCGCCATGAGCGGCATGCCGGTCATTCCCTACTGCCGGAAGCAGAATCTCCTCGACACCAAGGCGATCGCGGCCCACTGCGTCTACGTCGATGAAGGCGAGATGCGCGAGATGGCGAAACACCGCGTCGGCGCGATTCACAATCCGTCGTCGAACATGAAACTCGCCTCAGGGGCGGCGCCGACCAAGCGCATGCTCGAACTGGGCGTTTCGGTCGGCCTCGGAACAGACGGTCCCGCTTCCAACAACGATCTCGACATGTTCGAGGAAATGCGGCTCGCAAGTTTCCTTGCCAAGCTTTCCACCTCTGACCCGACGGCGCTTCCCGCCCGCAGCGTCGTTCTGATGGCCACCCGCCTCGGCGCCAGAGCTCTGCATATCGATTCCATCACCGGTTCGCTCATTCCCGGCAAGCGCGCGGACATGATCCTGGTTGATATGAATCCGCTGCACAACAGGCCCAGATTCAATCGCGATGCGTCCTGCATCTATTCTCAGCTCGTCTATGCAACGAAGTCCACCGACGTTACCGACTCGATGGTGAACGGCAAGTGGCTGATGCGTAACTGCAAGGTTCTGACGCTGGAGGAAAAAGCCCTTGTCAGCCAGGCCGACGGGTATGCCAGCCGCATCGACGCCTTCCTGGCCAAGCGCGAACAGTCGGTCCTTTCGAAACTGGTCGCCATCGGCGGGGCAATGGAGGAAGAAAGCTTCGAAGTGCAGGTCAAGGTCAAGATCGACGAGACCGCACCGATCGTCGCCGCTCTCGAGAAAGACGGCATTCAGATCGAGCGGAAGCGCCATTATCGCCAGTTCGACACGTATTTCGATTTCGAAGATTCGACCCAGGGCCGCATCCGGTATCGCGAAGACGAGTTCATCGACGAGAAGGGCCAGGTTTCGCAGGTTCGCGCGCGACTGACGCTGCTCGGCCAGGATCGTGAAAACAAGTATCCGTCAGCGGTTGTTCTCTCCCGGAGCCGGTATCTCGCCCCGGCATCGAACTCGCTCCGCTTCTATCGCGAGTATTTCCAGCCGAAGAACGAGACGGAAGTCCAGAAGGACCGTCTGCGGTATCTGGTGCATTTCCAGGATACCGAATTCTTCATCAATGTCGATTCGATGCAGAAGCCGGCCATCGGCAACTTCATTGAGATCAAGAGCCGCACCTGGAGCCGCCAGGATGCCGAAAGCAAGGCGAAGATCATTGCCGAACTGCTCGGATTCCTCGGCGCCAAGGACCGGCCAACCGTTGCGGCGGATTACATCGATCTCGCGTTGAAAAAATAACGATATCTTTCGTACCAAGCCGGGCGTCCGATCTCTGGACGCCCGGCTTGTTTTTTTCCCATCGACTCGGGCAGCGCACCAACCAGTCACTGCAGATATCTCTGTTCAATCACTTCCGATTCAACGAGATAAACGCCTGAAGCCCGGATTGGAGGGCCACAAGAATCTCTTCAGGAGTCGGTGGGCAGCCAGGAATGCTGAGCGCAACACTGACGACTTCGCGGGCGCCATTGAAAACCGCGTAACTGCCCGCGAAAACGCCGCCGGAGCAGGCACAGGTTCCCACGGCGATGACAAGCTTCGGAAGCGGCATGCATGTGTATGTTTCATATACGGCCGCGAGCGCGTTTCTGGTGACAGGGCCGGTCAGCATCAGAACATCGGCATGTCGCGGGGAAGCGACGCAGTCTATCCCGAGACGCTGCATGTCGTAATGCGGCCCGCCCAGGGCGATCAGTTCGTTGTCGCAGGCATTGCAGGAGCCGACGTCGAGATGGCGAAAATGAAGCGAGCCCAGAAGGGTTGCCAAGCTTTCCGCATCGACCGGACCGGGCTGCAGGGGAAAATCTATCTTTTCGAGGTGCAGAGACATATCACTTCCCCTCCCGGATTTTCAAAGGCTGCCACTCTTCTTCTCCGCCGATGTACCAGGTATCCGTTCCGGGAAGGAACGCCAGGCATTTCGGCGTGCATGCTTCGATGCAGCGCGCGCACCCGATGCATCGCCCATGGGCAATCAGGGGAGTCACGGAAGCATTCTCAGAACCGTTTTTCCCGGGCATCTGCAAGGCAGCTGCCGGACAGGCCGTAACGCATGCCCCGCAGCCGTTGCAGCGCGCATCTGAAATCACGGGCTTTCCCGTCATATTCAGAATTCCCGGCGTCCGGGTATCGGACGTCCCGACCACACCACGATTCGTCAGCGCTATCCAGAGTTGTTTCAGCATCGTTCGGCCTCAGCGGTCCACATCGGCATAGCAGAGTTCAAAACTCTTGTTCACAAGGGGGAAATCAGGAATGATATTTCCGCGCAACGTTGTCGGGACACAGGGCCAATTACAGTAGGATGCGGTTCGCGACGCATACCTGTCGATGGCTCCGCCTTCCCCGAAACGCACCAGAAGCATGTTTTCCCCACGGGCCGACTCGGTGGCCCCTATTGCCCAGGCGCCTTTTGCCGGTTTTTTTACGGATTCGGCAATCGGGCCGGCAGGAATATTTTTAGATATATTTCTAAGAATATCTATAGACTGATCGAGCTCGGAAATCCGTTGACGAAACCGGGCCATGACATCCCCTTCCAGGCGGGTCGGAATTTTCCAGGTTCCCAGCTCCGCGTACCCGTCGTAGGGATGATCGAGTCTGGTATCGGCGGCAACATTCGAGGCGCGCGCCGACGGGCCGACGGCATGCAGCGCCAGGGCATTCTGATGCGTCAGATACCCGGTCGTCTCGAGACGGTCAAGGAAGATGCTGTGATCGAGGGCGATTTTCACCGACCTGCTCAGATCGGTCCAGAGGCCGGCGAACTCTTCGACGATTTTCTGCACCGCAGCGTCTTCGAAGTTCTGGCGCATTCCGCCGGGAACAAGGACATTCCTGATGAAGCGGTGTCCGCAGAGACTTCTGAGGCGCCGCTGCATTTCTTCCTTCACCCGAAGGCCCTGGTGGCCGAGAAAGGCGAAGCCGACCCCGGCCGGTATCGCGGCAATGTCATTCACATGATTGTATGCACGCTCAAGTTCGCTGACGATGACGCGCAGGGCACGGGCTCTGGCCGGCACGGTGACCCCGGCAGCCCGTTCCACGGCAAGGCAGAACGTCAGGGCATTGCTCACGGAGCAGGTTCCACACTGTCTTTCGGCCAGGAGCAGGGCTGATGCGGCATCGCGGCCCTCGGCCATTTTTTCGATCCCCCGGTGGCAGAAGAAAAACTGGGCATCGAGAGACAGGATCGTGTCGCCGACAGCCTGAATGCGGAAATGGCCAGGCTCGATGATGCCGGCGTGAATCGGGCCGACCGGCACCTCGTAGACGCCTTCCCCTTCGACCAGCGGGGGGGAAAACAGGACCCGTTCGACCGGATAGGCGTGATCAGGCCTCGCATCCTTGCGCAACGGGTACAGATCGCGCGGCCAGGCGCCTTTCCAGACGAAGGGGCGCGGGTCGGGGTGACTGGTCGGGATCAATCCGAACATATCGTGAATCTCACGCTCGGGCCAGTTCGCATTGGCAAAGATGGCGGTCAAGCTCGGGAATTCAACTCGCTCCGCGCTCACGGGAGCTCGAAGCACGAGATACTGCCGCTCTCCGGGAACATGCAGGACGACCAGCAGGCGGAACCGCGGCGTTTCGGGCAGAAGATCGAGCGCCGTCATCAGGGCAAGCGATGCGGCATGGTCGCGTTTTGCCGCGGCCGCGACTTCGCGCAGCCGTTCCAGCTCAATGTCTCCAACAACAGCATCGATCGGCGCATCCTGCGCCGGCGTCAGACGCCATGATGCGAGGAAGGATTCAAGCCGGCTCATAGGCCACCTCCCGGGATGACGGCGGCAACCGAGCGAATCGTTTCGGCAACCGGAGAGAGCAGCAACAGCGGAGTCGCGCTCACCATGAGGACGAGAACAGCGATGGAAACATTCCGCCAGATAAGGCCGGGTTCATGCTTCGTCAGAACGGTTTCGGGAACCTCGGGCTCGGCCTGGTGCCCGTGGCCGTCATGTCTGTGATGGTAGTGATGCTGAGGATCATCGCCGTAGACGACGCGAATCGTATGGTAGAGAAGGCCTGTAAATGCGATCGCCAGCAGAATCAGAAGGCTCATGGCCAGCCAGATGCGCCCGGCGCCGATCGCGGCCCACACCAGCAGAAGTTCGGTCGCGAAGATCGGCCAGGGCGGCAACCCGGCAAGCCCCGTCATGGCGAGGCCGAAGCCTTTGGCGGCTGTCGGCCGGCGCCGAAGCATCCCGAGCATCCGGTTCATCTCATGCGAGTGAGCCTCTCTGACCATTTCACCGGCGGAAAGGAAGGCCAGGGCCTTGGAAAGAGAATGCGTGACGGTGTGAATCAGCGCCGCGAAAACCGACAGCGGCGTTCCGATTCCGATGCCCAGGGTAATCAGGCCGATATGCTCGATGCTGGAATATGCCAGCATCCGCTTGAGATCGCTCTGAACAAGCAGGAACATCGCCGCGAGGGCGACGGAAATGAAACCGAACAGCATCATTCCCGATCTGACATCGGCACCGAGTCCCGCTGCGCTCATGACGCCGGCAGCCCGGATGATCGCATACACGGAGCAGTTCAGCAGCACCGCGGAAAGGAGGGCGCTCGTGGGAGCGGGAGCCTGGGAGTGCGCATCCGGCAGCCAGGAGTGGAGCGGCGCAAAGCCGGCCTTGGTTCCAAAGCCGACGAGAATCAGGAGAAACGCCAGCTTCAGCAGCGCCGGAGGAAGCTGTGGTGCCAGAACCGCCAGTCCGACCGGATCGAGCGTCGGAACCGCACCGGCGACTTCGGCCGCGAAAACGAGAAGAATCAGCCCCAGAAGGGAGAAAGAGAGACCGACGGTGCAGAGGATGATGTATTTCCAGGCCGCCTCCAGCGCCGTCCGCTGATGCTCGAACCCGATCAGGAGCGCCGAAACCATTGTCGTGCCTTCAACGCAGACCCAGATCACTCCGAGATTGCGCGAACACAGCCCAAGCATCATGAAAAGCAGGAACAGAAGCGTCAGTCCGAGTGAAACCGATAACGGCACGTCGCCCGAACGCTTCGGACAACCGCCGTCGCCGTGAGAGGCGCCCGGGGCGGCCGCGGCCCTGATCAGTCCGGCCACGTTCAAAAGCACGGCGCCTCCGACCAGGACGAGGATCCCCAGAAAGAACCCGCCAAGCCGGTCGAGGTAAAAAATGCCCCAGGCGTCAGGCGTCTGCCCGTTGACAAGAACGGACCAGACCAGGCTTCCGCCCAATCCCCACAGCGTCAGGCTGGCGATCATGGCGATGCCGGTCGTGACCAGCACAGGTGCCGGAAGGAATGCAGCGCCCGCGAAAATGGTTAAAGCGGTGATAAGTGTCGTCAGCATTCGCTCTTCCTCATCCCTGGAGTGTCGACAGATGAGCCGTGTCGGTCGTATCGAATTCTTCCTGGATGCGATAGACCAGGATGCCCATGGCAAGAATACCAATCAATACATCAAACATGATGCCGAGCTCGATAATCATCGGAAGCCCCTTGGCCAGCGTCAAAGCGGCGAGCGTCACGGCATTTTCAATGAACAGGATCCCCAACATCTGGGTCACCGCTTCCCGCCTGGTCATCATCTGGAAAAGGCCGATCAGGACGAGCGCAAGAACCTCCGTGAGATCTTCCGGCGCGACTTTGAGCCCATGCAGGGCGCGCGAGGCGACAACGTGAGAGAGCAGCAGCAGCCCGGCGGCGCTGAAAAGCGAGAATGCCACGCCGACCGTCAGACGGCTTTCGGTCCGTGTCGCCACCCGGCTGAGCACATGGCGGATCCATGCCGGGATCAAGATCACTTTCACAACGACGGTCGCATAGGCGATCATCTCGATGTGTGCATTTCCGATCATCCGGCCGGTCGTCCACATGGCGACGGCAAGCGCGAACGACTGCACCCGATAGCATGCAAGAATGTTCCAGAACCTTCTGAAAAGCACGGTCAGAAAGCCGGAAATGAGAAGAATGGTTCCCATCCAGGCAATGATCTGCTGGCTGACGATCATCTGTTCCATTGGTTCACCTTTCTCTGCTCAGCTGCCGGTGGCCATGAACAGAAGCGCTGTGATTGAAAGCACGAAGGAAAGGCCCATCAGATCCATCATCTGGAAGAGACGAAGCTTTGCCAGAATCGATTCCGTCAGCGCGAGCGCGATGGCGGCGGCAACGAGTTTGAGGAGCAGCCACAAGACCGCCGTGCAAGCCGCTCCAACCCCGCCGGCAAAGCCGAGACCGAACGGTGCAAACACGTTCAAAAGGAGCAGGACGAGCGTGACCTGTTTCACCCAGTAGGTCAGATGAATCAGCGCCAGCTGGGGACCTGAATATTCAAGCACCATTCCCTCGTGAATCATCGTCAGCTCGAGGTGTGTATCGGGGTTGTCGACCGGAATGCGGCCCAGTTCAGCGATAACGACGACAAAAAAAGCAACCCCGGCAAGCAGACCGGCGGGCGTGAAAACGGGCACGGGGACCGCACCACCGATCAGGTTGTGAAGGTTCAATGAGTGCGCGGGAAGGGCGAGCGTCAAGAGAGCCAGCAGCAGCGCGGGTTCGGCCAGCGCAGAAACGGCCATTTCGCGGGAGCTCGACATGCCGCCGAAGGAGCCTGACGCGTCAAGGCCCGCCAGCGCCATCACAAAGCGCGGAATCGCGAGCAGATACACGAAAAGAAGCAGATCGGCCATATATCCCCAGGGACTCGGATCGATCCAGGGCACCATCAGAGATGCAGCCAGCACAGCTGAGAATGCTGCCACCGGAGCCATTCCGAAAACCCATGAGGTTTCGCGGCTTATCACGCGCTTCTTTGTCAGCAGTTTTTTCACGTCCCGGAACGGCTGAAGGAGACCGGGACCCTGACGACCCTGGAGAACCGCCTTCACGCGTTTGATCATTCCCTGAAGAATCGGAGCGACCAAGAGAAGCCCGGAAAGTTTGACGATGAGCAACACAAATGTGTTCATCGGACACCTCCCATGATCAGCAGTCCGACAATCACCACGAACACCAGCATCAGATAGGCATTCAGGGAACCAGCCTGCATTTTCTGAACTCCGTAGGACAGCGACAGAATGACGCGCAGCAAAGGTTTATACAGATACTCTTCAATGAGGTGCACGGTTTCGAGCCTGTAGGTTGTCCGCTCGGGAAGAAGCGGGGCAAGCGGGCCATGATCATGGAGATGACGTCGCAGCTGCAGCAGCCACGAAAAATTCACTTTCACCGGCTCGGCAAAGGCGGATGCGGTATAAGCCATTCTCGGCGTAAGCGGAGTTCCGCAGTTCCATGTTCCGACCGTTGCCTCTGCAGGAGCCCGACCGCGCTTTCCGAGGATCCACCAGGCCATGAGCACGCCGAGAGCCAGGCAGCTGAGCAGCAGAAGTGGCTGCACCCCCTCGCCCTCGCGACCCGGCCATGCGAGAGCATACGGCGAAGTCGCCAGATCGCGTGAGGCTTCGAACATCTGGGTGAGCGGCCCGATGATGATCTCCGGGAAGACGCCGAACACGAGACATGCGGCGGCCGGCAGCAGCATTCCGGCAATCATCCGTTTCATGCCCGGGGCGGCATGATGTTCAGCCGACGCGGATCTCGGCTTGCCGAGGAATATCGCGCCGAATGCTTTTACGAAGCAGCCGGCCGCAAGTGCGCCGGCAAGGGCCAGACCGGCTGCCGTAAGCGGCAGAAGGATCTTGCAGGCGAGTCCCGGCAGTGAAAAGCCCGCCAGCACACTCCGATAGATCATCCATTCACCCGCGAATCCGCTCAACGGCGGCAGGCAGGAGATCGCCATCGCGCCAATGAAGAAAAAGAGGGAAACACCCGGGATCGTGCGGACCATTCCCCCCAGCTCATCCATGTTTCCATGGTGCGAAGTGGCCTGGACCGACCCAGCGGACATGAAGAGAAGGGCCTTGAAAAATGCATGGTTGAAGGCATGGAACAGGCCGGCGGCAAGGGCCATCGCGGCATCCGCCTCATGGCCCCAGGCCCTGAGCAACAGCCCCATTCCCAGCCCCAGCATCACGATTCCGACGTTTTCAATACTCGAATAGGCGAGAAGAGACTTGAGATGATGCTCATTGCAGGCATACAAAACGCCCAGAAGCATCGAAACGAAGCCGATGACAAGCAGCGTCCAGCCCCATTCCGCACCCAGAACGACTCCGGATGCGGCCAGAAACCGATACATGCCGTACAGGCCCGTTTTCACCATGACGCCGGACATGAGGGCGGAGACATGCGACGGCGCCTGGGGATGAGCGCGCGGCAGCCAGACGTGGAACGGCATCATGCCGGCCTTTGTACCGAAGCCGATCAGCAGGCAGGTGATGATGACGATTCGCTGCCAGCCGCCGATGCCGGCAAGGCCCGCCGTCCAGTCGGAAATCCCCCACCCGGTTCCTCCATGGGCACACGGCCAGAGGAACGCCAGGGTCAGAAACGCAGATGCGACATGGGTCATCGCAAGATAGATGAACCCGGTCCGTCGCCGGTTTTCCGTAAGCGAATCCAGCATGACCAGCCCGAAAGAGCTGAGCGCCATCAGTTCCCAGAAAAACAGGAACGTCGGGATCGTGTCAGCGACGAAAACACCGGCCATGGCCCCGAGGAAGATTGCCTGGCACAGGGGCATCCAGTGGAAATTCCAGCGTTTTTCGAGATGCTCCATATATCCGTCGGCAAATACGGATGCGGCAACCCCGACCCCGCCGAGCATGCAGAGAAACAATCCGGAAAGCCTGTCGAGGGCAAACCTGCAGGGGCCAAGCACGGCCGGGATATCCCAGGCGTGCCGCCACTCGGTACCGGCGAGCCCGGAAACTCCGAGAGCAAGGATCAGCGCGGAGCCGACGGCGGCAGCATGGCATCCGAACCGGCGCCATCTGACTGCACTATCATGGCCGAACACGCCGGTCAGAAAACTGATGAAAAAAAACACCCACGAAAGAGCGAGCAACGTCATGGCTTCGATATGCCTTTTTGCTGGGCGGCTGTCGGGCCGACCGTAAATGCGGGATGTTATACCCCCTTCCCGGGTTTGCGTCAAGGAAATAATGAAACGAATCCGTTGCCCCGGCCCCAAAGCTCGGCTACCATATCTTTCCGAGAGGGCCATTCATAACCACGATGAAAAAAAACGATGCGGGGCATTCCGGCTGGATCACTGCATTATTGCCATTTCTTGTCGGAATCCTTCCGCTTCTCCTTCTTCACCTGGAAACAGCGCAACTGGCGCGCGTCTCGCGTGATAATGCCGTCCAGAGCTGGCTTGGAACGGCACGCCCGCTCGGAGAACGGTTCAGTGAACGTGCGAAACCGCAATTCTGGCTGGAGGAAGGGCTCCGCAGAGTGCGTTCCGGATCTGTTTCCTTCCGAACCGCCCCGGAAAAAGGGGCATTCCTCTCACGGGCAACGGAAAAACTGCGTCGATGGGGCTTATCCGACCTTCAGGTCTGGGCAGCCTCAGAGGATCTAGCGGTCTCATCCGATCCCGATCAGTTCACGTTGCTGCAAGGCACACATCTCCGCGGCGATTTCCGGGTATTCTTCCGGGGACTCTTGAAGGAACTTGCGATTGAAGGCAGCGGCGCTGCGCAGCACATTTCAGGCGAGACCTGGGCTTCACGACTGAAAGCGACATTCGGCGACGGCATGCCGATGGAACTGTTCACCCGCACCTGGCGCGGCCAGGCTTTTTTCGTCACGTTCCAGCGCCGCTTTGGACTTGCGGCCTGGGACACCCTGCCCGACCGGAATGGAAAAATATCCGGTGCGGTTTTTTTCTTCTGGCCGCTTGGCCCGGATTTCGCCAGACGCGGGGTCGAACTGGCTTTGCAGCATTGGCACATGATCTCTCCTTCCCGGAGATTCATTCCGGCCGCGATCGATCTGCCGGCCCCGGGCACGCGGCGGAAACGGAGACTCCTCCTTCCCGCAGCAGTATCTTCTGATGATCGGGCACGCCTCGAAATGCATGCCCTCGGCCGCCGGTTGAAAGCGAAGCCGGCGCATCCGGATGCCTTCGTCCCTTCAGGGGCGGAAACCCCTCTGCCCGTCGGGCGAATCGATCTTCACGCCCTGGACATCCCTTCAACAGCCGGATCACGATGGCTTCTGCCTCTCCCCCTCCCGCCTCTTTCCGGACTCGCCGGCATGATCGTCTCCCCCGTCCCGGTGATTTCCGACTCTTTCAGCGGCATGTTCGCCCGCTGCGGGCTATATGTATACTTATTTATTATATTTATATGTATCGGGTCGTTTGCGACTGGCAGGCCCGTTCCGGCCCTCACCGTTCGAACCGAACTCCTCCTC
>CAZQYQ010000103.1:0-13990 GCA_964597625.1 uncultured bacterium | reverse complement strand
GGAGGCGGATGCTTCTGGTGCATGGAAACGATTTTCTCGGAACTGCTGGGGGTCGATACCGTCGTGTCCGGATACTGCGGCGGCTCGATCGCCTCGCCGACGTATGAAGCTGTCTGCACAGGGACGACCGGGCATGCCGAAGCCGTCAGAATCACGTTTGATCCCGAGCTGCTTTCCTATGAGGATCTGCTGAAGATCTTCTTTTCGGTTCATGACCCGACGACGCGGAACAGGCAGGGAGGGGATATCGGCAGTCAGTACCGGTCGGTGATTTTCACCTCGGATGAATCACAGAAACAGACGGCGGAACGGGTGATCGCAGAGCTGCAGGAAAGCGGCGCCCATGCAGGAGGGATCGTCACAGAAGTCGTCCCCCTCCAGACTTTCCACCCGGCTGAGAAATACCACCAGGGATACTACGAGGCGAACAGTCGCCAGCCCTACTGCAGCAACGTCATTGGCCCGAAACTGGCCAAGTTCCGCCACCTGTTCAAAGAACGCCTCAAACGGTGATCGCCGTTCCGATCTTCGCCATCGAATTTCGGGTTCTGACGATTCTTGCAAAGATCGACGGATTGGCATAGACTCGCAGTGCCGCCGGGGCGCCCGGCAGGACGAAGATCAACGCCTCCACAGGAGACGCAGCATGCTGATTCAGAACAGAGCGACCACAGATTCATGGGCCTGGTGGATGGGTGATCAGACCACGCTGGACGGCGATGAAGCCTCTTTCAGAGAGCATCTGCGCCGCATCGGCCGCCCGGTTTTCGTGGTCGAGCGGGACGGAATGCTCTTTGTCACGCATGACGGCGGCAGCATCCCGGCCATCTCGCTTGCCAATCACGCCGGCGCTTTGAAGCTTTGCGCGGTTCTTCCGCCCGTGCGTCTCGAACATCTCGGTGATGCCTCTTTCTGTGCCGATCTTGGAATCAGATATCCCTATATATGTGGATCTATGGCGCATGGGATCAGCTCGCCGGCGATTGCCGAGGCACTCGGCCGGAACGGCATGCTCGGCTTCATCGGAGCCGCGGGCCAGTCCCCGAGAGATGTCGAAGCGGCGATCGACCGTTTGCAGAGCCTGCAACCGGCCGTTCCCTTCGGCTTCAATCTCATTCACAGCCCCAACGAGCCCGATCTGGAAGAGGCGATCGTCGATCTGTATCTGCGGCGTGGCATCAGGCTGGTCGAGGCTTCGGCGTATCTGAATGTGACCCTGCCTCTCATCCGGTATCGCGTAAGCGGCATCAGGCGTGAAGCCGACGGTCGGATCGTGACGCCCAACCGCGTGATCGGCAAGATCTCACGCGTGGAAGTCGCCACCAGATTTTTCTCTCCGCCCCCTGCGAAACTGCTGCAAGAGCTTGTTTCGCGCGGCGACATCACGGCTCAGCAGGCCGAACTCGCGGCGCAGGTCCCGATCGCACAGGATCTCACGGCCGAAGCCGATTCCGGCGGCCATACCGATAACCGGCCCGCCGTCACGCTGCTGCCGACGATTCTCGCGCTGCGTGACCAGCTCCAGGCACAGCACGCGTTCCCGATGCCCCTGCGGGTGGGCCTGGGCGGGGGAATCGCAACCCCGGCCTCGGCCGCTGCGGCGATGGCGATGGGTGCCGCGTATCTTGTCACGGGCTCGGTAAACGAGGCCTGCGTCGAGTCCGGCACATCGGATGCGGCACGACTGATGCTCTGCCAGGCGGGCCAGGCCGACACGGCGATGGCACCGGCCGGCGACATGTTCGAGATGGGCGTCACGGTCCAGGTATTGAAGCGCGGCACGATGTTCGCCATGCGCGCCGCGAAGCTCTACGAGGTGTACAAGGCGAATGCCGGTCTGCACACGATTTCCGATGCCGACAGGGCAAACCTGGAAAAAAACGTGTTCAAGGACACCCTGGAAAACATCTGGGCTTCGACCCGGGCATTTTTCGTCAAACGCGATCCCCTGCAGGTGGAGCGCGCCGAACGCGATCCGAAGCATCTGATGGCACTGGTTTTCAGATGGTATCTGGGCCTTTCGGCAAGATGGGCCGTCGCCGGCGAAGCGTCCCGGACGGTCGATTTCCAGATCTGGTGCGGACCCGCAATGGGCGCATTCAACGAATGGGCGAAGGGAAGCTTTTTCGAAAAGCCCCAGAACAGGCACGTGGTCGATGTCGCGTTCAATCTGATGTTCGGCGCCGCCGTCACCGGCAGGCTTGCGGCGCTTCGAGCCCAGGGCGTCCATCTCCCCCCGTCGCTTCACCAGACACCGCCGCTGGCGGCAGATATTATTTCAAATTATATAAAATAAATTCAGCCATCCCGTTCCCTGCCCGATCTGAAAAGCTCTTTCAGAGGAGGTTCTCTCCCGCATGTCACATTTCTGCTGTTTCGAGGCGGAGAACCGGATGCAAAGGATTGATGGCAGGTTGTCATGAAAGACGGGCGGGGCACGGGGATCGAGGTCTGGCAGGCGTTTCTGCCGTTTCCATCGGAATCGGTCTCACATCTTTCAACGTATCTGAGCGATTCCGAGCGGAAGCGCGCGGCCCGGCTGCTGGATCCGGAGGCCGGCGATCGGTTCCGCTGCGGCCGCGGGCTGCTGAGGCATCTGCTCGGCAGGCGGCTGGGCCGGCTGCCGGAAGAGCTCGTCCTGAAAACAGAAACCGGCGGCAGGCCATATCTGGATGAGACTCCCGGCATCCGGCCTTCCGTGTTCAGCATCTCGCACAGCCATGACATTCTCCTCATAGCTATTCACGATTCAGGCCTGCTTGGCGTCGATGTCGAACGGATCCGTCCAAATACCGATATGGCGGCGATCGTCAGACGCTTTTTCAGGCCGGACGAGCGTGAAGCCTGGGAACGTCTTCCCGCTGCGGATCGCGAAGCCGCCTTCCTGCGCCTCTGGACGCGCAAGGAAGCCATTCTCAAGGCCCTCGGATGTGGTCTTACCGGTCTCGACCGCCTGAGTGTCAGTCTCGAAGAGGGCACCCCCCATCCCGTCACCTGGCTGGCCGACGATCCACTGGCTCCTGGTCGGTGGTGGTGCCATTCCTGGGTTCCCATTCGGGCCGTCTCCTCTCCCGGCACCGGTGCCTGCCAGGCCACGAATGAGGGGAACCCTTCGTCTTCGGCTGCCGGCTCTCTGGCAACCCTGGCTTTTGTCGGCTCACCGCCGGCATTCACACCCAGGATATGGCATCCCGACTTTCTCTCGCACCGACCATAAAGGCAGTCCGAAGAGCGGGTGAGTTTTCCCTCGAAAAAGATTCAGGGGCGTGTTAGAATTCCCCGATCGCGGACGGGCTTTCTTCCGTGGGGTCGTGTTTTCAGTGCTCTTTCAGAGCGGGTTTGCGGCGGCTTGAAGCGCTGTGACTGCGGCACGACCCGCTTTGATCGATTCCCGCGCCGGTATTCAAGCCGCCGGCACGAATCTGCAGAAAACAGGACAATCGCGGGCATGAAACGCAACGAACTGATGCACGAACCACTGGCCATCGTAGGAATGAGTTGTCTGTTCCCCAAAGCGCAGTCACTGCGCGAATACTGGGCGAATATCCGCAACAAGGTCGACGCCATAACCGACATTCCTGCCACACACTGGCGGCCCGAAGACTACTACGACAAGGATCCGAAAAAGCCGGACTGCACGTATTCAAAGCGCGGCGGCTTTGTCCCCTCGATCATGTTTGATCCCGTCGAGTTCGGCATTTCTCCGGCCGCTATCGAGGCGACGGACGCCTCCCAACTGCTGGGCCTCGTGGTCGCCCAGGGCGCCATGGTTGATGCCGGATACGGCCCGAAACGCGAGTTCGACCGCAGCAAGGTCAGCATCGTCCTCGGCCTGACCGGCACGCTTCAGCTTGTCATTCCGCTCGGTGCCCGTCTCGGGCATCCGGTCTGGCGCAAGGCGCTGAAAGACGCGGGCGTCGCCGACGATATCGCGGCGGAAGTGATGGCCAACATCGGCGAGGCGTATGTCCCGTGGCAGGAGAACTCTTTCCCCGGCCTGCTCGGGAACGTCGCCGCCGGCCGCATCGCCAACCGGCTGAATCTCGGCGGCACCAACTGCATCGTCGATGCCGCATGCGGAAGTTCGCTCGGCGCGGTTCATCTCGCAGCCATGGAAGTCCTGTCAGGCGCTTCCGACATGGCGATTACCGGCGGCGTTGACATGTTCAACGATATTTTCATGTATATGTGCTTCAGCAAGACCCCCGCGCTTTCGGCATCGGGTGATGCGAAGCCTTTCAGCACCGACGCGGACGGAACCAGTCTCGGCGAAGGCGTCGGAATGGTCATCCTCAAGCGGCTCGACAAGGCAAAGGCCGATGGCGACAAGATTTACGCTCTTCTCAAGGGCGTCGGCACATCGAGCGACGGCCGTGGCAAGGCGATCTACGCCCCGAGCGACGAGGGCCAGGAAAAGGCCCTGCGCCGGGCGTATGAAAATGCGGGTGCCAGCCCTGACACGATCGGCCTTCTCGAGGCTCACGGAACCGGCACGAAAGTCGGCGACGAGATCGAGTTGAAAGCCCTTCGGCGCGTGTATGGCGACGCCCCCGAAGGCCGCCCCTGGTGCGGCATCGGCTCGGTCAAATCGATGATCGGGCACACGAAGGCCGCTGCAGGCTCCGCGGGTCTCATCAAGGGAGTCATGGCGCTGTATACCAGAACCCTGCCGCCCACGATCAAGGTGAAAGAGCCGGCGCCGGTATTCAGGGATCCGAAAAGTCCATTCTATCTGCTCCTTGAGAAGCGCCCCTGGTTCAACACCTCGGCTCATCCACGGCGAGCGGCAATCAGCGCGTTCGGGTTCGGCGGCAGCAATTATCACGCCATTCTCGAGGAATACGAGCAGGACGTCCGCGAGATCGACTGGGACGGCCGCGCTGAGATCGTCGCGATTTCCGGCGGGACTCCGGCTGCTGTCAAATCGGCTCTGGCACCATTCAAAAAAGCGGCCGCCACCGCTGAATTGAGCAACCTGGCGGCACAGTCGAGACGGGACTTCCAGGCAGCCCATGCCTGCAGGCTCGTTTTTGTCGTCGAGCCCGGGAAAAGCGATGTTGCGGCACTGACGGCTTCCGTCGAGGCAAAACTTTCCACGACGCCGCTTCCCGAGCGATTCACGCTGCCTGAAGGGGTCTGGTATGAGACAGGCACGGCCGCCGCGCCCATCGGCATCGTATTCCCCGGTCAGGGCGCACAGTATATCGACATGGGCCGCGATCTCTGCTGCATGATTCCCGAAACATTCGAGTCGATCGCGAAAGCCGATGCGACGCTCGGCGAGCTTGCCAACGGCAGGCGACTGGGCGATCTCACCTATCCGCCCGCGGCGTTCGATGAAGACGCGAAGAAGGCGCAGGAAGACACCCTGCGGAATACCAGCGTCGCTCAGCCGGCCATCGGCGCCGTATCGATCGGTTCCTTCAGAGCGCTCGAGAAGTTCGGCATCAGACCTGCCGCCATGATCGGCCACTCGTTCGGAGAACTGACGGCGTTGTGCGCCGCCGGGGCATACGACGAAGAAACGCTCTTCAGGCTGGCCCGCAGGCGCGGCGAACTGATGGCGACAGGCACGGGCGATCGCGGCGGCATGATCGCGGTTTCCCTTTCCGCCGAAGAGGCCGCAAAAGCGATTGCCGACGAGAAACTCGATCTGATCATCGCAAATTACAACGCCCCGGCGCAGATGGTTTTGAGCGGCTCCACAACGGAGATTCAGCGTGCGGCCGCCCTTTTCAAAAGCCGCAAGATCAGAGCGACCGTGCTTCAGGTTGCCGGAGCCTTTCACAGCAAATTCGTCGCGGACGCTTCCATTCCGTTTAAAGCCGCTGTCCGTGAGGCTTCCATCAAACCGCCCGCAACACCGGTTTATGCGAACACGACGGGTCTCCCCTACCCCGCTGATGCGGCATCCATCATCGACCTCCTCGGGAATCAGCTTGCGAACCCGGTCAAGTTCATCGCTGGCATCGAAGCCATGTATGCCGCCGGTGTGCGCACGTTCGTGGAAGTTGCACCCGGTGCCAAAATGAGCGGTCTCGTCAAGTCGATTCTCGGCGACAGGCCGTTCAACTCGATCGGCATCGATGCCGGTGCCGGGAAACGCCCCGGCAGCGTCGACCTGGCCCGCACGGTCGCGATGTGCGCCGCGCTGGGCCATCCGGTGCGGCTCACCCTGTGGGAAGACGGAGAAAACACTCTTGCCCGGGCCGCCTCAGCGAAAAAACCGGCCATGGCAATTCAGCTCTGCGGCGCGAATTATCGAACCCCGCGACCTCCACGCATAAAAAAGCCGGTTCCGGCAAAACCCGCCGCCGCCGCGATTCCAGCTCCCGTCGCGCCTGCAGCATCACCGGTTCCGCCGGCCGCTTCCGTCGCGGCACCCAAGCCGCACCCCGCGTCACCGGCACTGCGGACGGCATCATCGCCATCGCCCCGGCCGGCGCAGATCTCTTCAGGTGCCAATATGCCGGATGACGCTTCCCTGCGCATGGCCCGCGATACGATGATGGCGCTTCAGCAGATGCAGGTCCAGACGGCAGAGCTTCACCGAAAGTTCCTCGAAGGCCAGGAACAGGCTCAGAAAACCCTGCAACAGCTGATCGAAGCACAAGCAGGGCGGCCGGGGCCCCAGGTGGCCACGGCTCAACCCGCGTCGGTTGCCGTGCAGCCGATGCAGACAGCACGACCTCCGCACCCCGCGCCAGTCCTCCAGCCGACAGCCAGCACCAGCGAGGCCGCAGCTGGAGTATCCATCCGTCAGACGATCCCCGCGCACGCCGCGACGCCCCCAGCCCGGGAAATGAAAAAACCGGTTCAGGCCGTTGCGCCGCAGACGGACGTTTCATCCGTTCTCATGGCTGTCGTGAGTGAAAAGACCGGGTATCCGGCCGAGATGCTCAATCTCGACATGGACATGGAATCGGATCTCGGGATCGACTCGATCAAGCGCGTCGAGATCATGTCGGGAGTCCAGGAAAAACTGCCGGCCGCTCCGGTCATCCAGCCGGACCAGCTCGGAAAGCTCCGCACCCTGCGCCAGATCATTGCATTTCTGACCGGCTCCGCTTCCGCTGCTTCCGACATGCAGAGTCCCGGAGAAACAGCTCCCCTGCACATTGCGGCGCAACCGACCGCCGGTTTTGGACAACCGGCACAGTCTGTCACGGCTCAGCAGCAGGCGCAGCCGTCTGCCTGTTTCCCTGATGTTCTTCATCGAACCGTGGTTGAGGCCGTCGCGCAGGTGCCGGCGGCAAACAGGCCCGTCATCGCGCTTCCGCCGGACAGCACGATTCTGATCACGGATGACGGAACCCCCCTGACGGGGTTCATTGCCGCCGAACTGGCCATTCGCGGCGCGAAGCCTGAAATCATTCATGCTTCTATCCCGCTCTATCCGGCAAAGGAAGCGAAGATCTCAGGCCTGATCCTGCTCGCCCCGCAGCCCCGCACAACCAGTGACGGGAGATGGCAGGAAGAGTCTGAGACGTTCGCAAAGCAGGCGTTCCAGCTTGCACAGGCGTCGGGAGCGTCCCTTCTCTCGCAGAGTGCAAAAGGCACTACGCTGTTCGCGACCATTTCCCGGATGGATGGGGCATTCGGGCTGATCGGACCTGAATCCGGCATGGATCCGCTTCAGGGAGCCCTCGCCGGCCTCGCGAAAACCGCGGCCCGCGAATGGCCCCAGGTCGCGGTCAAAGCGATAGACCTTGATTCGGCGCTTCCCCCGGATGCAGCAACGGCAAAGCTTCTCGCGGATGAGTTGTTCACCCGTGGACCGATCGAGTCCGGCATCACGGCTGAAACCAGATATGTTCTTGTGGAAACCGAAGAACCGATCAGGCAGAAGCCTGATGCAAAGCCGGTCTGGCAATCAAATGACATCGTCCTCGTGACCGGCGGCGCCCGCGGAGTAACAGCGGCGGTCGCGATCGAAATAGCCCGCGCAGGCGGTCCCACTCTGGTCCTTCTGGGTCGCAGCCCCGAACCGCAACCGGAACCGGCCTGGCTGACCGGCCTCACGTTTGAAGCGGATATCAAACGTTCGCTCATGATGCATGCCGATGGGCGCAAACTCACGCCGAAAGAGATTGAAAAGCAGTATCAGCACGTGATCGCCAACCGTGAGATCATTCGCACGATGAAGGCGATCGAAGCCGCCGGCGGCCATCATATGTACCGGTCCGTCGATATCAGGAAAGCCGACGCCGTCGCGCTCTGCATTGCCGGCATTCAACGCACGACAGGCCGGATCACCGGTCTTGTTCACGGCGCGGGCGTTCTGCGTGACAGAAAAATCGCCGAAAAAACCCGTGATCAGTTCGACGACGTGTTCGACACGAAGATCGTCGGACTGCGAAATGTTCTTACCGCCCTCGCAGGCGAGAGTCTCAAGGGGCTTGTCCTGTTCTCATCGGTCACGGCCAGATACGGTCGAATCGGCCAGGTGGATTACGCGATGGCAAACGAGGCTCTGAACAAGATCGCCCAGCAATGGGCGCAGATGCACCCCGAATGCCGCACCATCGCCTGCAACTGGGGGCCCTGGGATGGCGGAATGGTGAACGAAGGGCTTCGCAAGCTTTTCATCGAGGAAGGAGTCGGCCTGATTCCCCTCGAAGCCGGCGCGAAACATCTTGTGGCCGAGTTATCGAATGCCGCCGAGAATCAGATCGAAGTCGTCATCATCGGCATGGAAGGGCTTCCTCTCCGGGGGCAACCTCAAACCGATGAGGGCGGCATCCTGTCCGGTGCGGCCGCAGCGGCCGAAAAGGCAGGAACCGCGGCCGGATCTCTTCCGGCGGTCGCGCAGACGGTCGAAGTGCGGCTTGCCGTATCTCAAAGCGGCGCCAGGCTGAACCCGTCTGCACCGGCCGCAACCTCCTTGTCAGCGCCGACGGTTTCGAAACCCGCCACGGCAGATCTGGTGAGCGCTCCTTCCGATCAGACGCCGGGCGAAGCTCCGGCGGCGCTTCGCAAGAAGTTCATTCCGGCGTTCGAGCGCCTGATCAGCCTGGAAAAAGACAGATATCTGGCTGCCCACATTCTCAACGGAGATCCGGTCCTTCCGATGGCTTTGATCGGGGAATGGCTTGCCCACGGTGCTCTGCATGAAAATCCGGGGTTCCTGTTCCACGGCTTCAACGATCTGCGGATCCTGAAGGGCTTCGTTCTTTACGGAGCCGCGCCTCAGACGCTCCGAATCCATGTCACGAAGGTGCGCGGCATGGATGAGTTTCCGACCGTTTCGGCGGAACTGCGTTCCGGCGGGCATGGCAAGGAAACGGTACATGCGCGTGCCGACATCGTGCTTACGGAAAAGCTTCCGGCCGCCCCCAAGGCTTCCCTGTCACCCGACCTGAGCAATACGTATCCGCTCAGCACCGGCGATATCTATCGACACGAGTTATTCCATGGCCACATGCTCGAGGGCATCACCAGCGTTGACGGCTGGTCGCAGAGCGGAATCGCCTGTCATGCCTCTCCAGCGCCCTCACCCGACCACTGGATCAGTTCACCACCGCGCCCGGCATGGCTCACCGACCCGCTGATTCTGGACTCGGCTTATCAGCTCATGATTCTCTGGACCCGCCACGTCGCAGGAGCCCCGTCTCTGCCGAGTTTCGCCGCCGGCTACCGGCAGTACAGGACGACATTCCCGGCTGACGGAGTGAAAATTGTCGTTTCAGCGGCCCGCTCAGGCCAGATGATGGCTCGCGCCACCATCGAGTTCGTCGACCGTGACGGACAGCTGATCGCCCGTATGGAAGGCTACGAGTGCGTCATCAATCCGACCCTCGAGGACGCGTTCCACCGGAGATCCCTGGAAGGCTCGGCCAATGCCTGATCAGGTCCGGTCCGCTTCGAGTATGGCCATCGCGATCGTCGGCATCGGCGGGCTGTTTCCCGGCAGCAGCGACCTGGAAAGTTTCTGGGAGCTTATCCGTTCAGGGAGGAGCGCCGCCCGGGAGATTCCGGATGAGCGCTGGCCGAGACCGGCCGCTTCCTACAAGGATCCTGCGTATGGGAAACCGGACCGGACACCCTCGACCCGGGCCTGTCTGCTGGATGGTATACCTGTAGATATACCAGACATCGCCGTTTCCCGGGAGCTTTTATCCCGGCTCGATCCGCTTTTTTCCGTGACTCTTGCAGCCGGAGCCGCCGCCTGGCGGGATGCAAAAACCGGCGGTCTCGATCGTTCAAGAGTTCCGGTCATCATCGCCAACATCGTCCTCCCGACGGATTCGGCAAGTGAGCTGACGAGCCGCATATACGGGCGTGGCCTCGAAGCTCTGGCGGCGGGTCGCGAACCCGGGCTTGCCGGACTTCCCGATGCGATGATCGAGTCGGGACTGAGCCCGTTGAACAGGCATGCGGCCGGGCTTCCGGCCGGTCTGCTCGCGCGGGCTCTCGGCCTGGGCGGAGGTGCGACGACTCTCGATGCCGCCTGTGCCTCATCCCTGTATGCGATCAAGCTTGCCTGCGAGGAACTTCGCGCGGGACGGGCCGATGCGGTTCTGACGGGCGGCGTCTCGCGCCCCTCGTGCCAGTTCACGCAGATGGGGTTCAGCCAGCTTCATGCCGTTTCGCCCACCGGCGTCTGCCGCCCCTTCGACGCCGCCGCTGATGGGCTCGTCGTCGGCGAAGGCGCCGGAATGTTCGTGCTGAAGCGGCTTGAAGACGCCGTCACCCAGGAGGATCACATTCACGGCGTCATCCGCGGAATCGGCCTTGCGAACGACATCGGCGGCAGCCTGCTGGCACCCGATATGGAAGGCCAGCTTCGCGCCATGCGGGCAGCCTATCTCGAAGCGGGCTGGCAGCCCGATGAGATCGATCTCGTCGAATGCCACGGAACCGGCACTCCGACGGGCGACCGTGTCGAGTTCAAAAGTCTCGAGACCCTGTGGAACGGACTGAGCGGCCCCGCCGGCCGGTGCGTCATGGGCTCGGTCAAGTCGAATGTCGGCCATCTGCTGACCGGTGCCGGAGCCGCTGGGATGACGAAAGTCCTGATGGCTCTCAAACACGGCGAATTGCCCCCGACAGCCGGTTTTCAAAAAGCGGCCCCGGACTGGGGGATGGAACACAGCCCGTTCAGGGTTGAAACCGCCGCCAGGCCCTGGGAGCGCCGCGCGCCCGACAGACCGCGCCGGGCTGCCGTCAGTGCATTCGGGTTTGGCGGAACCGATGCTCATGTCCTGGTCGAAGAGTGGCTTCCCGCCCAGGGAAAACCGGCTGAAAGGGGTTCTCCGGCCGTCGAATCTGAATCGATCGCCATCGTGGGTATTGATGCGCATTTCGGCCCTCTCGAAGGCAAGAAGGAATTTCAGGAAGCGGTTCTCAGGGGCACATCCGCGAGCCGGCCCCGCCCCGCGACCAGGCATCCTCTCGAAACTGGAGACGGAAGATGGCGTAACGGCGCCTATCTTGGGAATCGGAATATCGCGGTCGGACGTTTCCGCATATCGCCGAAAGAGCTGCCCGAGATCCTGCCCCAGCAGCTTGTGATGCTTGAAACCGTTGATGGCGCACTTGCCGACGCTCTCGGAAAAAAGGGTGAAGCGGTACGCTGGGGCGTTTTCACCGGCATCGGCCTCGACTACAATAGTACAAACTTTGCCTTGCGCTGGCGCATGGAGCCGGACACGGACACGTGGCCCATAAAGCCGTCTCCCGGCCTCCTGGAATCCCTGCGCGAAGCGGCCTCCCCGCCGCTGAACGCCGAGCGGACGGTCGGCGCGCTGGGCGGAATCGTCGCAAGCCGTATCGCCCGCGAGTTTCACATCGGTGGTCCGTCGCACACCTTTTCGAGCGAGGAAAACTCGGGACTTCGCGCCCTGGAAGCAGCCCGTCGGGCGCTTCAACGTGGCGAGATCGACCTCGGCATCGCCGGGGCGGTCGATATGGCTGGCGATCTGCGGCACCTGTGGGCCGTCGACCGCAGCCGTCCATACAGCAAAACAGGCACCTCCGTCCCCTTCGACGTCTCCGCCGACGGCCCCATGCCCGGGGAAGGAGCCGTCGCGGTGATTTTGAAACGGCTTTCTGATGCCCGCCGCGACGGGGACCGCATCTATGCGATCGTCCGGGGCTTCGGCACGGCCACATCCGTCGATCCCGAGGTTCCAGCCTCCCGGCCGGACAACAAAGCCGCCCGACAGGCTCTTGAACGGGCTTATGCCGATGCCCGCGTCGCGCCTTCGACTGTCAGCCTGATCGAGGTCAGCGCCTCCGGCAATCCTGCCGAGGATGCTCTCGAAGCGGCCGTTTTAACCGGTTTTTTCAGGTCTCCCCAGGCTTCCGCGCCCGCGGCGTTCGATGCCGCCGGTCCGCGCTGCGCGCTGGGAAGCGTCAAAACCGTCATCGGCCACACCGGCTGCGCAGCCGGCCTGGCCTCCGTCGCGAAAGCGGCGATCTGCCTGTATCAGTCCATGCTCCCGGCCATGCCCGGCCTCAGAAATCCTCAGCCCGAGCTTGTTTCCGGGGCAGACCACTTTTTCACGCCTCACCGACCACAGTTCTGGCAGCATAATCTGGATGACGGCCCGCGATATGCCGGTGTCAACAGCTTCGCAGCCGACGGCACGGCGGCGCACGTGGTGCTTGAAGCAGCTGAAGCCGACGCCGACGCGGTTCATGCTCCGCGTGAAGCGCTGGAAACCGAACGACACTTCCCTCTCGGCCGCCTTTCCGAAGCGGTGTTTCCTCTGTCCGCCGCCAACCCTGACGCTCTTCTGAACGAGGCCGCGAAGCTCGAAACGCTGGTCCGGCAGACCGCCAGCCGCTTCCCCGCAGTCCCGATATCCCGCCTTGCCGGCCAGTGGCTCAGCATGTCTTCCTCCGGCGATGCCAACACCGCAGCATCCCTTATCGCGGGATCGATGGATGATCTGCTCCAGAGACTCAAGAGCCTCCGGGACCACGTCCGTCAGGATGCTTCGCGCACGCTGGCCGGCGGCCCCGTCGTCGGAGATCGCGTCTTTTTCAGCACGACACCACTTGCCCGCGAGGGCCACATCGCCTTCGTTTTTCCGGGTTCGGGCAACCATTACCTGGGAATGGGCCTCGACACGGGCGCGGCCTGGCCACAGCTTCTCCGGAATCTCGACCGTGACAATCTCTGGCTCAAGACCCAGTTCGCGACACGCCTTGTCGCGCCATGGAGGCTTGCCTGGCCCGATGGCTGGGAACGTGAAGCAGATTCAGCGCTGCTTGCCGACCACAATTCGCTGGTATTCGGCCACGTTTCCTACTGTGCGCTCGTCAGTGACGTCGTTCGCCAGTTCGGCATCGAACCGAAAGCCGTCATGGGATACAGCCTCGGCGAAACGGCCGGAAACTTCGCAACCCGCACCTGGCGGGCGCGCGATGAGATGGTCGAACGCATGCGCAGGCTCTCCCTGTTCACGAAGGATCTGATCGGCCGCTGCGAAGCGGTGCGCACCTCCTGGGGCTGGGCGGATGACGATCCGCGAGAAGTGGACTGGGTACTTGGTCTCGTCGACAGGCCCGTGGCGGAAGTCGAAGCGCGCATCGCCGATCATCCGCACACCTACATTCTTATCGTGAATACCCCCGGCGAATGCGTGGTAGGCGGGAACCGTGCCGCGCTCGAAAAGCTCGTGAAAAGCCTGGGCTGCGTCTTTCTGCCGATCGAAGGCGTGTCATCGGTCCATTCTCCCGCCGCCATCCCGGTCGGGGATGTCTATCGAGGTCTGCACGTGTTCGACTGCACGCCGCCGAATGGCATTTCGTTTTACAGCAGCGGCTGGGGCCGCAGATTCACTCCGGAGAAGAATGTCTCGGCCGATTCGATTCATGCCCAGGCCATTGGCACGATCAACTTTCCGAGCGAAGTCGAAGCCGCCTACGCCGACGGTGCGCGCCTGTTCCTCGAGATGGGACCCCGCGCCTCCTGTTCGCGCATGATCGGCCGCATTCTCGGCGATCGTCGACACATGACCCGATCGGTTTCGATGGGCGG
>CAZQYQ010000102.1:0-14083 GCA_964597625.1 uncultured bacterium | reverse complement strand
GGGGGTTCCGGCTGCAACTCTTCGTGATTTCTTCGCAACCAGAGACCGTGAAACACTCGAGAACTACATGCGCTCGTCAGGCAGTATGAACATGCTCTTTCCGTCAACCGCCGAGCCGATTCTTTTTCACAAAGGGGATACTCCTCAGTGAAACACCGTATCTCGCTGCTGATCGTCTTTCTCTTTCTTTTCATTCCCTCCGTTCACGTCGCGGCGCAACAATCTGAAAAGATCGGAAAAGTGAATCTCGGAGTTGCGACGAGTCTGCATCCCAGGATGTCCTTGTTCGACTTTCAGCATCTGGGGTTTTACAGGGTTCCGCTCGGATTGTCGCCAGACGAGTTCGATGCAGCCGTTGCGAAGAGCATTGCGTCCTCATCGCCCTCGCTGTCCGCCACCCGCATCGATACGCTGAACAACCAGTTAACGGAAATTGCGAAAAAAAAGCAGCTGCTCTTTCAGAAGCTGACCGCATCCGAACGCACGGATAAAGCAGCCAGGCAACAGCTTGAGGATCTGGACAGTCAGGCCCGGGCACTCTGCGATGCGAGGTCTGAACTGGAGTTTTCCATGGCGCATCCGGAGCTCACATCGCCGGATGAAACCAGAAAAATACTTGATGAAATTGAACATGAAGTCACGGAAGTCCTGAACGAGGTCGCAGTCGAAAGGAAATACGATCTGGTCTTGAATTCGACGGTCCCGGTTCCATTCGGATTTCCCCTCACCTACCGATCCGGCAGCCCGTTTGGGAAAGGCGTGTCGGCTGTCGACCGGCAGCTGTTCTATGCGCTTCTTGCCGGGCATGACGGCACGATGAATCCCCAGACACCTGATGAACGCTGTTTCCAGTGGCTGCAGCTGACGAGTCATCCTGAGATCCAGGCCGTTCTTCCGATAAAACCGTGGCCCCTGGTCATACGCGGCGGGGAAGAGTTCACAAAGGAAGTCGTAGAAAGGGTCTATGCCCGATACAGAGTTCCGGCAGAGATCGTCGCGGCGGTCAGTTCGGCCATTGCCGGATTCGTATCAGCGGATCCCGACTGAGTCATCCATGATATTCTGGCATATACTTGGAAGCGTCATCAGGAGATCAACCATGAAGTCCGCCGTTCCATTCAGACAGCTGCTTTGTCTCATGATCGCGTTTCTTTTCCTGAGCTGTTCCGCCACCGCTCAGTCCAAAAGTGGCGTCGGTGCAGGTATCGGGAAGGTGGATTTCCGGGCTCTCGTTCTGCTGCATCCCTCCATGATGAAATACGACCCGCAAAAATGCGCATTCAAGCTGGATGCGGCGAAATCCGGTTCCCAGCAGCAGAATCTGCAACGTTCGAAAGAGCGGCAGGAGCGCATTCTGCAACTGGAAAACGAGGAACGGGCCCTGAGGGCAAAAATCACCGAGCTGCACAGAAACCATACGAGAGATCTGTCAGCCGCCACGGATGCGTATGTGAGCAGCATCGCCAAACTTGCAACCGGCCCGGCAGGCATGAAACAGCAGCAGTTCGAAATCGACAAGATGCTGCTTGAGTCGTCCTACCAGGCGAAGCTCAAATCCGTCAGCGGTCAGCTCATCGTCACCGGAGAAGAACGTGAACGACTCGAGAAAGTGGTATTACATCCGGGGTATACGACCCCGGAGGAAACAGCGGGCCGATTTGCCGCAATTGTGAAAGAGGTCCGGCAGATCATTCAGCAGACAGCCTCCCAGCGCGGAATCCAGATCGTTCTGAACTCGAGTTATCAGCGAAGCCTTCGCGCCATTCCCGCAGAAAGGGACGGTTTTGTACCGGCAGATCTGAGCTATTACAAAATTTTTACACTGCCGTTTACACGGGAAGTCGAGGGGAATCACAATTTCGTCGCCGGATATTATGAAAATCTAACCGGCATGGCCCGGGACTGGCTCAACCACGGCAATATAATACTCACATCAATAAATTCCAGTCTTGTGGATTCAGACATCATCATCGGCGGCACGGACCTGACCGGCGATGTTCTTTCAGCTCTGTTCACGAGCTATAACGTGAACCCGAATATTGCGGCAGCCGTCATAAAAGCCGCTCTTGAGCCGTAACAGCTCCGACTGCCGCTGTTGTCGGCACACAATATGCTTTCAGATACGAGGGAACAGAGATTTCCATGATGCAGCAGGCGTTATCGTGGCCGACAGCGAGGAGAGAAGCACACCCATGAATCGATGCCTACATCCGGTTCTGATGCTCCTTCTCCTCCTTCTGACAGGCCTGCCCTTTTCCGCAGGTGCCGATGCGGATGCACGGTACAAGAGAAACGGCGAGGTGTATCTCCTCATCGGCAAAAATTCGGACGTGCCCGGCGTCGGCCAGATCGATTATCGCGGAGTATGGCGCCTGAACAATCCTGAAGGCATTTTCAGCGGTGTTTTCCCTCAGTATCTGATCGGCCAGGTCGACATCCAGGATCTGGCGGTCGATCTGAACAGAACCATCTTCACGCTGTCGGCCCCGAAGCAAAGCACCATCGGCGCGGATTTCAAGCTGAAACGACAGGTTCTGGACAACGGCGTCACGAAAGAGGCTGCGGATATCGGTTGTCACTCGTATATCCACATGGACCATCGCGGAGCCTACTGGGGCTACCAGACGAACATCTACCGGACCGGTCCGGCTCTCCGGAATATCATCCGGAGCGGCGGCGGAGCCTGGCCAGGGTTCAAATCGGCCGGGCCCGGCGATCCGACCACGGAGCCCTCGAATCCGGCCGCCTATCTTCCCAAATACTCAAACCCCAAGCTGCAGCTCGATTATTATGCCGGCAAGAAGTGGTATGAAATTCCGAACGGAGCCTGGTATTCCAGCTGGAAATATGTGAAGGGCTGCGGCTGGTTCTACCAGGTTTTCGCCGATCAGGTCAGCGGCACCCAGTATGACTGGACTCTCGACAAATGGGCGCCGGACGCGACGGCCACCGCGTATTCGAAACAGGCCGGCAGTATTTTTGCCACAACCTACGACATGAGCATCAAGCGTGCGACTCTCGCCGGATGCCTTGACGGCTGCGGCGGCGCATCGGGAAACGAGTCGATCAAATCCGATGAAATGATTTTCAGTTCCGCTTTCATGCCCATTGTCGACAGTTCGGGCAAGACGGTTTCCCGCACGTATTTTTATTCCAGACCCAAGGGAAAAAGCCGTTACGACATCATCACCACGGGCCAGGGAAGCGGCAATTATGTTCTCAAGGGCGATCCTGTGGGGTATGGGAACGAAGCTCCCGACACTCAGTGGCTCGGCGTCTCCATGCGGGACGGGAACAGCGATTATCTCTACTGCCTGGGCAACTCCGTCATGAAGAACTGGATTACAGCGGGCGGAGCAAACGCTGCCGGAGTCAACATATCAGCGGTTGCGGTCTCCAACCAGTGGAGTCAGAAAGGCGGCATTATCTTCGCCTTCGACGAAACGGAAAAAATGGTTTACAAGTTCGAACGAGATGAAACGGGATCGAACAGGAATACGGCATTTCCGATCAGTACGATTCTTCAGAACATTGGTGCCGCGGCCACAAGCCATATCGATGATCTCAAGGCGGATGGCGACGGGAACATGTTCATCGGATTGTCATTCCCCGGCTTGAATCTCACGACCCGGCAGATCACCGCGAACTGGACGAACAACAACGCCTACCTGTATGAAATCGACGGGGAAGTGAATGACGAAGGCTTTCAGAACGGCCGTCTGTTATTCAAACAGGATTTCCGCAAATCCGTTTTCCGTATCAGCGCGATGGGCGAGCCTCCTCGCGAAGAGGGCAACAGAGTGTTTGCGACGCGCGTCTATGCCAGAGAAATTTCGATGTCCCCGGTCGGCTGGAAGGAGATCAAGGCTGCCGGTCCGATGCCCAACACCCTCGTCGCCGGAATCGTCGCCTCCTGGACATCCGGCCTGGCGACCGGCACGATCGGGCCCTTTGTCCTGCATGAGAACTCCAGCGGCAACGACCCGGGGCAATGCCGTCTGGCCGTTATCAATGTGCCGAAGCCGCCCGATGTCCTGAGCCTGCGCGACAAGCTTTCCTTCCTGGATATCATCGGCGCCTATAAAGACCAGATTCCGATGTATGATCCGAATGAGCGAACCACGAACCAGGATCAGTCGGCACGGTTCGCCGGCCCGTTGAATACGCGTGTGCTGTATTTCTACATGGTTGAGAATTACCCGGTTCCCACCGGCGCGCAGAATCCCAGCATTCAACCGGATTACGACGGAGACGGCAGATACGGCGGATTTGTTTCCACGATCAAAAACCCGAATCCGTCGACCGACCCGGCCAATCCCGGCAGCATCCGCTACTACTGGCGCACCTGGCTGGTCGAGGATCAGTATGGCAATGCCGTCTGTCCGCCCGAGCCGATGTCCGACCCTGTCGCCGGCTCCTACTTCCACTGGTTTTACACCCCCATCCGGGGCAAATTCATCGTGACCTGCCGTGTGAACTATGACTGGTATGACTACAGCCTGCTGCCCTTCGGAACCACGATCACCCAGTTCATGGCCAATCCGGGTGCCGCGCACAAGCTGAATGAAAACGCCATTCCCAGCAAGAACGGAACCGCTCATGAACTGTCCGGCAACCGACTGGGCCAGATCATGGGCACCGCGGACTTTGCCTTCATGGCGGCTTCGGCATCGATGTATCTGAACGCGATTCTCGGCAATGACGGCAACAGCAGCTCCTATGCTCTTGAGCCGGTGGTCGTCACGGACGTCGCCCCCGCGGCTCCGGTTGATCCCAGGGAAATTGCACGGGTGCAGAGATGCGACAAGCCCGGCAACGACCCGCTTACGGCCGCCAACTGGTATCCCCAGACGGCCGATACCATGAATCCTCCCGGCGGATTTCACGGCGTCAGGGCCGGAACCGAGTATCACTGGCGCATGGATGTCGCCTCGCAGGCCATTTTTTTCCAGGACCTCGAACAGGCTAAAAATTCCATTAACTATAATATGTTGGCGGACAAGCTGATGAACCCCAGTGAGCCGGCATATTTCGTCAATACCGTCCATGAGTTCAGGTTTACGAGGACGGGTGACGACATCCGCTGGTCTCCCGGCTCTCAGGTCACCATCGAGGCCTATCTGAAATATCCGGTTCCGCCGCTGACAAACGGGAACCCGAAGATCGTGCAGGTCGATCTCGGTTCGAACAGGACTCTGGTCCCCGCGCAGAATTTTGCGTATTTCACGACGGCCGGCAATCTCCCCCCCACAGACCCCTTTGAAGCGGAACTGGTCATCGAGATGAGCCGGCTGTTCCTGTATGACATGCGCATTTTCCACGTTGCAAACGGCAACGAACGCCTTCTCGGCAAGGTTCCGAATCTCCCCAAGAAACTGACGATCACCGCGAAAGCCAAGGTGCTGATCACCGACACGGTTTCTCCGGCCATTGCTTTCGACAAGACGGTTCCCTGCCAGCTCTTCGGTCTGACGGGAAGCCCCCTCATTGCGGGAACGAACGGCAATCCGGCAGCCATCAGATTTCAGGTCACGGACAACGATCCCTGGGACGGCGTTACAGGCATATCTCCGCATACGGCATACGCATCAGAAAATCTCGCCAGCAATAAAACCATCATCACAACCTGTTATTTCAGGCCGGGTTCAGCCCAATACAATCTCAAGCCGGTTTTCAATCACTCAAATCGAGGTGTGCAGCTTTCGTATAGCATTCCCAGCCTGAATTCGGCGCACAACGTGGTTGTCGGTACAGCTGCATCGATGCCAGGCTATGGGTCTTTCGTTCCGGGAACGGGGCTCGGCACCCCGGCCACCTCATGGAGCGAAGATCCTGTTGCCAAAACGTTCAGCGCCACGTTCGACTTCACGGTTCCTTTAAATACCATCAACAATGGAACAATGCTTCAGCTCCCGAAATGGTATGCGAACAACACCCCCGGCTACGAGCCCTACAAATTCCGGGTCAGCGCGCGGGATTCTTCGGGCAACGAGACCCTCGACAATCTGTTGAACCTGGTCGTGCATGTGAAAGATGACATTCCCCCTGACCCATACGGCATTGTCCGCGAATTCAAGGGGAACACGACCGCACGCTTCCCCGGTCGCAGCGGGATCGCGAATGACGATCAGTTCGCAACGAATTTCGAGTCGGCAACCGCCTTCAATGAGGGGTTCATCTCGCGGGGCAGCTGGCTGCCCGGCGGAGCGGGAACCGGCCGGGACGGGGAAATCTGGGATGGCGGCAACACCGGCTTAACGGCCCTCTGGTCGATAAGCGACAGCATCGTCGCCCTGCCCGATGCCGCCCGCACATCAACCATCACGCCGGGCTCGATTCAGGTGGAAGACAACGTCGAAACGCTTCTTCAGGTGGGAGCGGCGGACAATGCCGGCGCGGCGACGGCAACGCTGACCTTCAGATACTTCGACATCAACGGAACGGAGCAGTCTCAATCTACCGGCTCCGCGAGTTTCACGCTAGCCGGCTCCAACAACAGCCCCGCCACATCGACGCTTTCCTCCGCCAGGATGATTTTCCGCGAAGGAAGCAGCACCAAATTTCCGCTTGCCGTGCCGATTCTGATTCAGGCTTCCGACAATGCCCTCGACTGGGATCACTATACCGGCTGCAATTACACGCCCGACGGAGGCTGGAGCTGGGGGACGTTCTTCAAGGGCTCACCGGCACCGAATCGCCGCCTGTTCAAGACAACGCTTCCCATCTACGGATCCGATCTGAACGTCAGGACGATCGAGCGTGGCCTGCGCAGCCCCGGGAAATGAAACGAGACAGGGGTGATTTTTTGAAGCGGCGCGGCCGGACCGGATTCACTCTGGTTGAGATCCTCATCGCCACAGCGGTTTTTTCCCTCTTTCTCGGAGGGCTGTTCTCGTTGTATCGGATGGGCAGCAGCATGTTTCAGGCCGGCAGCTGGAAACTGCAGAAGCAGAAAGAGGCAGAGCGGTTTCTGGCATTGGTGAAAGAGCGGCTTGAACAGGCATCTCCTGCAGCAATCGTGAATCCGTCCGCGAATCCGCAGCTCACGGAAACTCTTTCCCGGCTTGGGTATGTAAGCAGCTCCATCAATCGGGCCAACCTCGGGAACACACCCTCGCGACTTCTGCTTTTTACGGTTTGCAAGCCAAGCATCGGAGCAACACCGGGATTAGTGCTCTATCACGGAGTCAGAGCCGTTCCGACACCGGGCAGCCCGAATCTTTTCAATCTCGAATTCATTTCAACAACCACTGCGATGCATGCGTTTTTTTCGAACACCGGGTTCGCGTTTTTCCCCTCCGGCACACCGGATCTGTCGCGATTCAACCAGCCGGGCAGCCCGCCCCCCGGAGCATTTCGCCTTGGTGGCGACCTAGGCATGACAGAAGTCACAGAAGTTGCAAGCATGGCCATCTCATGCACCTCGGTTGCATCGGAAAGTCTTCTCAGCATCTCGCTGGAGTTCAGACATCCGAACCCGAGGTATGACAAAACAAGCGTCCTTCAACGAATCGTCAGTCGCATCGAGGTTCCGGTCGAAGCCAGAATCCTGGGAGGTCTCTAGTGGCTCACCCGCGTCTTCGGACGCCTTCCGGCGTCACCCTGATGGAAGTGATGGTGGCCGTCGTCATTGTCGCCGTTTCATTTCTTCCGATTATCGGCGTGCTGGGAACCTCCATGAAAGCCACCGGCAACGAGGATTCGATCAACCGGGCGATGAATCTCTGCCAGGAAAAGCTGAACTCCAGCCTTCAATTTCCCTTCGATTTCTTCACCCTGCATCTCGGCGCCCCCATCGATACGCCCATTTCAGCTCCGGGCGCCAGCCTCATTCTGGGAACCGAGGCAATCGAAGGGGTGACGTACACATCGACGCTGACGGTTGCCGACCGGCCGGGCTCGTTTCGCGTTCCTGTCCGAGACCTGACCCGGGGGAACCCTGACGATCCGAAAACGTGGACATTTTCAACCACCGTCGTCAATTATACGAACCTCGTCCACACCTACACCCTGAGGGTCAGCTGGAAAAACAGGGGCGAGCAGGAGAGCAGGTTCTACACCCTCACCACCTTCCGGGCAAAGCTGAGCAATCAATAATATGAATTATTATATCTTAAATCATCATTCAGCCCGTCAGGGAACCGCGGTCATCCTGGCTCTCGTTTTCGGTGTTCTTCTTCTGCAGCTTGCGATCGCCTACAGCGGTCTCATCGGCCAGTATCGGCCTCAAACCGAGATCATCGATGAGCGGGTACGGCTCCAGTATCTGTCCGCGGGCCTGACCGAGATCGCTCTTCTGAAATTTCAAAAGTTTCCGGCGGATTTTTACAACTGCTGGCGATTTCAGGCCTCTTCATCCGCGAATCCGAGCTTCTGGCTTGATACGAGCGGCCCGCTCCCGGAATTCTCGATTACTGCACCGGAATTCAACCAGGTTGCGGCAAACGGTTTTACGACTTCACGCTCCACGTTCAATGACAGACCGATCCGGCTTTGTCTGAGTGAAATGCGTCTGATGACGGATAACCGCTGGAACGTGGAAGTCCTGCAGATCAAAGCTCATGCCCGGTATACGGGACGCTCGGGCAACGTCATCAATATCGATACGATCCGCACCGTTCGCACGGAGCGGGTGACGCGCCGATAATTCCGGAATCGCTCCCGGCGGCTTGTTTCACGCGGAACATCGAGGTCCATCGGTTTACAGGGTTTCTGCAGGAGCCTCAAACCAGCTTTTCACGCGGATCACGGATTTGATGACATGCGTCTTCTGCTCCATTTCGAGGGTCAGACGGGGTCGTTTTGCCGAATCACACGCGTTCAGCCAGGCAATCAGAGGCCCGTATTTGAGGGTCCCGTCGCCCACAGCGATATGATCATCATCAGAACCGAGATTGTCGTGCAGATGGCATTCAAAAAGGCGGTTTCCCAGCTTTTCAAGCCAATTCTTCATCGCGGACTGGGAGAACAGATTAAAATGCCCGGTATCGAAACAGATGCCGGCAACCGTTTCCGGATATGGCTCGACCAGGGCCGCCAAGTCTGCCGGGCAAGCATCGTAGATATTTTCGAAGGCGATGCGCATCTCTGCTTTCTGGGCATGTTCGATCAACTGATCGAGGGATGGTCGCGCACGTTCAAACCAGTGCGAAAAATTTTTCCCGAGAATGTAGGGGCCAAATCCCGGGTGGACGACAATCTGGTCTGCACCGAACCGCTTCGCGGTATCGATTGACCAGATGAGCCTTTCGAGGCTTATCGAGCGAATTTTTGGATCATGGGCCCCGACATTGAGATCGAAAAACGGCGCATGCCAGATGGGGGTGAATTTCCGGGCTTCGATGTCGGAGCGAAGCGTATCGAAAGCTTCGGGAGCCGTCGTGTCGATATCGTCACCCGAGAAATACAGTTCGGGCTGCAGCCCCTGAATGGCCAGAAAGTCGAGTTCTTCGGCCTTCATGTGACGATACGATAGATTTACATACAGAGTGGGTAGTGTCATTTCGTCCGAGTCTCGCCTTCTTCCGGCATGGTCGCTTCATCCACGAGCATGACGGGAATGTCATCCCTGATCGGATACCGACGATGGCAGGATTTGCAGTTCAACGTGTCATTCGCATCATCATGAACGATCTCCCCGTGGCACGCCGGGCAGGCGAGAATGTCCAGAAGTTCTTTCTTGATCGGCATGAGGGGCTCCTCTTCAAGGTCCGAAACGTGGGGCACAGTATAGACGTCCTGCCAGGAAAATTCAAGACCGCCTCAGGGGGCAAACGCCTGAATTCAGATTTTCCACACCGCACCCCGGAAGAGAGGCGGATCGCTGTGGTTCGTTGGGCTTTTCGGCTGTTTCACTTTGCGAGGAGCAGCGTGGCGCGGACGAACATGCCCGGTCTGAGTTCCAGGGAGGGGTTGGCCAGAGAAAATTCCGCACGCGCGGTGCGGGAGCGGGAATCGACAGTGACGGGGATTCGTTCCAGCGTGCCGGTGAAGCTTTTTCCGGGAAGCGCGTCCACCCTGAATGTCGCTTTCAGGCCTGCCTTCATCTGCGGCAGGTAGCGTTCGGGGCAGTCGACGACAGCGAAAATCGGATCGAGCTGTACGAACGTGTAGACGGGGGAAGTGTTCGTCACGTATGCGCCTTCATCGGCATGACGAGCGGCGACGACCCCGTCGAAGGGGGCCCGAAGGACGGCGTAATCGAGCTGCATTTTGGCCAGTTCGAGCGCGGCATTCTGCTGGCGCAGCTGCGCCCGCATCGCTTCGCGCTCTTCGGCGCGCGAGCCCTGAAGCACGATCTCATGCTGTTGTTTCGAGCTCATATACTGGGCCTCCGTGACCTTTACTCTGGTCTCGGCCTCATCCAGAGAGCTTTTGGAAACGGCGCCTTTCGCGAACAGATCGACAAGCCGTCGTAAATCGCTCTTTGCGTTATCCATATTCGCCTGGGCCTGCTTCATCTGCTCGACGGCCTGTTGCTTTTCCTGGGGCCGGGCGCCGACCTCCATGAGTTTCAATCTGGCTTCCGTTCCTGCCATCGTCGCTTCCGCCTGCTCGACCGCCAGTTCATACTCGCGCTTTTCGAGCGAGGCGATTTCCGCGCCGGCGGATGCCGCATCGCCGACGAACAAGGGAACAAACTTCAACCGGCCCGGCACTTTCGTTCCGAGCTGGACACTCCGGATCGGGGTCATTTCACCGACGAGTTCGGGGTTGGGCTCTTCCGGAAGCACGTCCGGAACCAGTTGTGCAACGCCGGAAGCGGAGGCCGCTGCGGACGATACGGGCGCTGCAGCTTCCGG
Organism: uncultured bacterium; assembly: GCA_964597625.1. Classification (GTDB taxonomy): domain Bacteria; phylum Muiribacteriota; class Ozemobacteria; order Ozemobacterales; family Ozemobacteraceae; genus MWAR01. The sequence continues at coordinate 3,281 of CAZQYQ010000102.1, read as the reverse complement.
CGCCTGCCTTCGGCGTGGTTTCTTTCCAACATCGCCGCCACCGCCCTGCTCGAGGGCTGACGCATCACTCGAACAACCGGTGAATCCAGCCAGAGCGATCGCCAGCAGCACAATCCCTATCTTTTTTATCATTTCTCTTTCTCCGCCTGCATAGGTGTAGCCGCAGAAACCGGTGTCTGGGCATAGATGCCTGGGAACCGCCGCTTGATGTCCGCGAGCAGATCATCGAACAGGGTATAGGCAACCGGTGTCAGCAGAAGGGTGATCAGAAGGCACAAGCTCTGACCGCCAATGATGACGAGAGCCATCGAGGAGCGGGTGGCGGCGCCCGGGCCGGACCCGAGGGCCATCGGCAGCATCCCGGCAACCAGCGTCATGGTCGTCATGAGAATCGGCCGCAGACGGGCCCGGTTCGCTTCCAGGACGGCTTTCCGGCATGCGATGCCGCGACTGCGCAGGGTGTTCGTATAGTCGATCTGCAGAATCGCGTTTTTCTTGACGATGCCGAACAGCATGAACACGCCAAGCGCCGAGTAGACGTTCAGCGAATTGTTGGTCACCAGAAGAGACAGCAGCGCGAACGGAATCGAAAGCGGCAGCGAAAGCATGATCGTGAGCGGATGCAAAAAACTTTCGAACTGGGATGCCAGAATCATGTACATGAACACCGCGCTCAACATGAATGCGACGATGAACCCGCGCGTGGTGCGTTCCATTTCGAGCGATTTTCCGCTGAACCCGAACGTGTATTCCGGCGGCAGATGCAGTTCGCGAATAGCCTGGCGGATAAGGGCGTTGGCTTCGCCGAGTCCGCGATTTTTTGCCAGGGTTGCCGAGATGCTGATGCTGCGCTGACGATCCTGACGGTTGATCTTGGCGGGGCCGAAGCCGTAGGAAAGCGAAGCGATGGCATCGAGCCTGACCATCGTTCCATTGGTCGACTGGAGAAACAGCGACGAGACGGCCGCGAGATCGGCCCGATCTTCCGGGCGCAGCCGCATTTTGACATCATACATTTCGTCGCCCTCCTGGTAATACCCGATCTGATCCTCGCCGCCGACCAGTGTCCGAATGGCGGCATAGACGGAATCGACAGGCACGCCGGCTCGAAACGAGCGGTCCCTGTCGACTTCCACATGAATCTCGGGCTTGCGCTCGATGAACGACGAGTTGGCATTTCCGATGATCGGGCTTTCCCTGAGTCTGTTCACGAGAATATTCGCGTAGGAATTGATCTGATCGAGATCCGGGCCTTTGATGTAAAACTGCAGATCCGAGCGGCCGCCGCCCATGATCTGAACGCCGGCATTCTGCACCGAAGGCTGGAAATCCTTATACGATTTCATGATTTTGCGGCTGTCATCGACCGAGTCGAACTGGGAAAACGTGCGCTTCGCCAGATCCTCGAGCTGAATGAAAACCGAGCCCTGATTGACGCCGGAATCGCCGCCTTCGCCGATCGTGCTGTACATGTGAACCACGCCGGAAAGACGTTTCAGCTTTTCTTCGACTTCGCGCAGAACCTTGTCCGTCCCGTTTATGGAGTAGCCTTCACCGGTCCGGAAACTGACGGTATATTCACCGGTATCGTCAGCCGGCAGAAAGTCGGCTCGGATGAATTTCGACATCGGGTACACCGCAAAGACGCACAGACCGGCAACCAGCAGAATAACCCAGCGCCGGGCCAGAGAGAACCGCAGCAGGCTTCCATAGGTTCGATCGACCATCCCGTAGAACCATGATTCTTTGCTGTGCCCGTCGGCGTTGCGCGCCCACGAGTAGCGGAACAGACGCGAACACAGCATCGGCGTCAGCGTGAAGGAAACGAACAGCGAGATCATGATCGAGAACGCCATGGTCAGACCAAAGTTGTTCAGCAGACTTCCGATGATGCCGTAGACGAATGCCACCGGAATGAAGATGACGGCCAGTGACAGGGTCGTCGCCATGACGGCGAGATAAATTTCCGAGGTGGCCTCTTCGGCGGCTTTCATCGAGTCGGAGCCGAGTTCTTCCATATGTCTGAATATATTTTCAAGCACGACGATGGCATCATCGATGACGATACCGATGGCAAGGGTCAGACCGAGCATCGTCATGTTGTTCAGCGAAAAGCCCATGATCTTCATGAACAGGAAGCTGGCAATGATCGATACCGGGATCGCCAGCGATGCAATGACGGTCGAAACGATGTTTCGCATGAACAGCAGGACGGAGAGCGAGGCGAACAGCGAGCCCATGATGAGATGCATGTTGAGTTCGTGCAGCGAAGCTTCGATGAACGTCGACTGATCGCGGATCGAAACGATCTCCATGCCGGCGGGGAAGTTCTCTTTCAGCTGCTCAACCCGCTCCTTGACGCTGTTCACCACGTCGAGCGTGTTGACGCCGGACTGTTTCTGCACCGTGATGGAAAGACAGGTTTTGCCGTCGAGACGCGCGAGCGACCGTGGTTCGGCCTCGCCGTCGACGACTTCGCCGATATCCGAGATGCGCACGGGAAGAGCGCCCGGCGGCGATACCAGGATCTCGCCGAACTTGCGCGGGTCCTTGATCCGCCCCATGTTGCGGAGCACGAATTCGCGGTCGCCGCTGGTGACGTTCCCGCCCGGAACTTCCATGTTCTGGGCCTTGAGCGCCTGTTTCACCTGCGTGACGGAGGTATTGACGGCGCACATTTTCTTGGCATCGAGCACGACCTGGATCTCGCGATTGCGCTCGCCGACGAGCTGAATCGAGCCAACCCCGTCGATCGCTTCCAGAGGCTCGATGAGCCGCTTCCGCGTGAAGAACGTCAGATCGCGCATCGACATGCCTGACGACACGATGAACGTGATGACCGGCTTCGAGTCGGGATCCATTTTCTGGACGGTCGGCGGGTCCATTTCCTGGGGCAGGTCGCGGGTGATCCGCGCAACCTTGTCACGCACCTCCTGCGCGGCAATGTCGATGTCTTTTTCGAGATCGAATTTGACCATGACGTTCGCCTTCCCGAACGAGCAGCTCGAGGAAATCGAGTCGATGCCGCCGATGCTGTTCACGGCCTCTTCGATCGGGCGCGCGACTTCGAGCTCCATCTCTTCGGGATTCGCTCCGGAGAAGCTCGCTTCGATCCGGACGTTCGGATAGTCCATCTTCGGAAACAGATCGACGCCGAGCTCGCGGTATGACAGCCAGCCCAGCACGACGAGGGCAAGAGCCAGCATGACGGTAAACACAGGCCGTCTGATGCAGATCGATGCGATATTCATGGAACCACGACCTCGCTTCTATAGCACGGA
>CAZQYQ010000101.1:0-14086 GCA_964597625.1 uncultured bacterium | reverse complement strand
AACAACATCAGCGCTTTGGGCGTCTCCGGAGACGGGACATGCTCGAGAAGCTCCATGATCCTGATGATGACGGGCGGCGCCACCCGGCCGACCACATCGAGAGCGGGCCGTATCGCTTCTTTGCCGAGCACCAGCAACCCGCGGAAAGCGGTTTCAACAACCTCGGCTTCCGTGCTCTCGAGAGCCGCGAGCAACTCCCGGATGTAGGCTGAGTCCTTCATTGCCGCGGCAATTTTCACCAGATGACCGTATTCAGCCGTGTCGTGGCTCTCAAGAAGACCGAGAAGAATCGGCTGAAGAGCCTTTCTGTCGATCTTTGCCACACACCCCGGATTGGCTTCCTCAATCTGGGAAAGCGATTTGAGAATCAGACGGCGGGTTCCGGCGTCCTCTTCCTTCAAAAGCTTCTTGAAAAGAGGCTCGACACAGCCAGGATCCTCCATGGCACCCATGGCGCCGATCCCGGAAAAGTATTCGAGCACATCTTCCGACTCGATTGATCCGCTCACAACGGGCAGCACATCTTTCACGGCGATATTGCCGAGAGCTTCAACGATGGAATACTTGAGAATATCCGTCTGATGATACGTGTTGACCAGCATCTTGACGGCCTTCGGATCCTGGATCTTCCCGAGAGCCTCAACGGCGGTGGTCTTCACGTTGTCGTCATCGTGCGTTACGTATTTCAAAACCGTATCGGTGCTTGCCGGTGAAGCCAGATTGCCGAACACGACCAGAATCTGAATGACTTCGTCGATGTCCGATGCGGCTTCGATCGCCTTGATCAGGTGCGGCACGGCCATCGGCCCGAAATTCTTCAGAATAGACATGCCGGCATTGCGCGTATTCAGATCCGAGCCCCGAATGACGGGCAGGAGCGCCTGGATGACGGCCGGGTGCCGCATCGAGGAAAGGACTTCCATGGCCGTATTCTGAACGCCCTTGTTCGAATCGCCGAGAGCTTCGCTCAGCGCTTCGACGACTTCTTTTTCGGGGTAGGGACGCAGATCACGAACGGCACGGCGCCGAATGCCTGCATCGGAATCATGCAGCTTTTCAAGAATCGCGGATGAGGGGCTGCTCATTTACTTGTCCCCCTTTCCAGGAGTGCCGGCCTTCTTGTTGATGAGGCGATCGACCTCCTGCAGCATCAGGTCGGGTTTGATCGGTTTCTGCAGGAACGAGTTGGCACCGAGGGTGAGCCCCTTCATGACCATGTCCTTCTTGCCTTCCGTCGTCAGAATAATGATCGGGATGTGCTTGAACTTATCATTCTCTTTTACCTGCGTGATCAGTTCGAAGCCATCCATGCCGGGCATGTTGAGGTCGGTGATAAGCAGGTCGATTTCAGCCTTCGACATGGCCTCGATGGCCTCGATCCCGTTGTTGGCCTCGAGCACTTTATAGCCGGCCTTTTCCAAGGGGAAACATGCCACCTTGCGGAGCATAAGGGAGTCTTCAGCCACCAGAATTGTTTTGGACATTCCAGGAGTCCTCCGGATAAATTACGGTCATGACATTCCGGAAGATTATAGCGAGAGCAGCCTGTAAAATGCAACTTCGCTTTGGAAGGAGCCGCAGAGCCTGACGATCTGCTCGAGAGTCGTATCAGCCCCGCATGCTGTCCAGCAATGCCTTCAGGTGCCGCCGGGTATCGCCGGCAACGCCGGTTTCAAGACCCGCTCGCGCTTCCGATCGTGCGGAAACGACATCGCGACGCTCAAAATGATACAGGGCGAGATACAGATGCGCACGGGCCGACTGTGGATTCCGTTTTAAATCTTCCTGAATCGCATTCAGACCGAACCCGGCGGCAGCGGCGGAAGCTTTCTTTTCCCCGGCTGCAGCAAGATAGGAGGCAATGGCAAGGTAGGCGCGGCCGATTTCGGCAAGGTCACGGCTTTCCATGTAACACCTCAGGGCCGCGAAAAATGACCCCCGTTTCAGATACTGCTCGCCGATCAGATTGACCGCCTCCGGAGTAGCTGCCGGGCTTCCCGGCAACGCAAGCAGCCCGGCGAAATCGATCGCAGGTCCGCCCGGACGGGCCGCCGCTTCGCCGTCAGCAATGATTCGCTGGCATATTGCCCGCATCGAAGAATCCTTGATTCCTGGAAGCTGCTTTTTCAGCCTGGTCAGGCCGCCCCGCAGATCACCCTGGGCATAATCGACCAGCGCCGAAACGATCGCCACGCGCGAGTCCCCGCTTCGAAGCCGGGCTGACGTTTCCAGGCAGGCCTTCGCCGCTTCGGGGGTGAACCGGGCTGTCAGATAAAATCGTGCAAGATTGAAATGAGCTTCGGCATCGTTGGGAAAACGCCGTGTTATTCCGATCAGTGTCCGCTCCGCACCGGCAAAATCGCGGTTTTCAAGCTGTGCCTCGGAAAGAAGTCTTGCGGCGAGCAGATCATCAGGCATTGCCTGCACGACTTCCGAAAGAATTCTCGATGCAACGGCATAATGCTCGGCGCCCATGGCTACACCCGCCACGATGCGGGCCACATCAACCGGCCCGGTCGCATTCTGGGTTTTGTTGTAGATATCGAGAAACGACAGATATGTCTGCTTCGAGAGCAACGGCTTCACCTTGATCAGTTGTTTGCCGAAAGCGTGGATGTCAGCCTGATACAGGCTTAAAAGACTTTTGTGGATCTGCACTTCAAGGAACCGTTTCGTCTGTCGGGACTCGACCGCGAACCCTTCGGCACGATCCAGATACTCAGCGGCTTTTTTCAACTCGTCCTTTTCGAGACAATACGTCGCGAAACTCAGTACGACAGGCAGCGAATCACTGGCAGCCTGCATGAAATCAGATACCCGCCATCCGTTCAATCCGGAGGCACCTGACGGAACATCGTTTGCAGGCCCACGAGACGCCTGAACACCCGCACCGGAGACCGCCACATTCGGCGCCGCCTGTACCGGAAGCGGTTCAAACCCTGCCGGAACGAATTCCCGCTCCGGTACCGCAACCACCTGATTCTGCGGTTGCGGCTGGGCGGAAGCGCGGGATCGGGCCGGTCGAGCCGCCGATGCCGCCGTACCACGCTCAATGCCTGCTGCTACGGTAACCGCGGGATACGCAGCGTCGGCATCGACACTGCCGGCAACTGCCGCACGTGGTGCGGCGGTGTTGCCCGCGAAAGCCATACTGCCACTCTTATCGCTGCATGCCGACAGCAGAGTGACCGCTTCCTGGTGTCCCGGCTGAACCTGGAGAATCCATTCGAGATGACGTTTCGCTTCCTCGCCGCGCCCGCAACTGATCAGCGCCCGCGACAAGAGTACACGGGCCGGAATGTTCTGGGGCGCTTTTTCCAGGAGATACTGAAAATGAGGCAGGCTTTCACCGGGACGTCCCGACTCTACGAGTGCCTGGGCAAGCCGAAACCTAGGGCGCATCTGGTCGCCTTTGATCGTGAGTGCCGCTTGAAAACAGGCGATTGCAATGTCGTACTGGCGCGCAGACATGGCTGATTCACCGGCCTGAAACTGTTCAAGATAGGCTTCCCTGATATCACGGCCACCGGCCGCTGAAACGGAACTCAAAAATGAGTCCGATATGCCAAGGAATATGCTGAATCCGCCTATCATAACCAGCATGGACCAGAATCGCCTGGACATCAATTGCCTCCATAAACCGCAAGTATTCTATTCTCCCTGTATATCGGCAGGCGGCCGTCAGGTCCTGAGAGGGAAGGGCCGGACAGGCTCCTGTTCCTTGACAAACAGCCTTTTCGCCACTATATAATCTCTCCACATGCCTGTTTGTGACGATGTGCCGGTTTCACCTCCCCAGCCGCTCCATCTGAAACTGCTCTGGCTGGCATTTCTCGTTCCGCTTTTATGGTCGACAGGTGCCGATGCCGATTTGTTCTTTCACGTTCTGACAGGTCTCCATATCCTCGCCGAAGGCGCGATACCGCCAACGGATCAATGGTCTTTCACCGCGGCCGGCAACCTCTGGATGAATCACCAGTGGCTCACCCAGGTGCTTCTGGCATGGGTCTGGCAGCACGGTGGCAATGCGGGCCTGCTGGTCTTCAGAGGTATAGTCCTCGCAGTCACGGCAGGAACAATGGGGGCAGCGATCTGGAAGCGCTGCCCAAGTCCGTTCTGGAGCACTCTCCTGGTGGTGTTCCCTTTTGGCATCTACTCCCGCCTGATCAATCTCCGCCCTCAGGGAATCTCCTATCTGGGCGTTGCCCTGGTGATAGGGATCCTGACAAGCATTCGCCGGGAACGCACCTGGCCACTGCTGGCTTTATTTCTGCTGTTTCCCCTCTGGGCAAACATGCACGCCGGTTTTCCCTTTGGTCTCGGCATCATGGGCGCGGGTGTGTTCGCACTCTCTGTTCGCGGTACATTGAATAAGCCACGGACTCTCGCGCTTCTCCTTCTGCCCGGCATGCTGACACTGCTGAATCCTTATGGAATAAATCTCTGGCAGTATATTTTCAAGGAATTCGGGGCTCCTCACATCGATCTGCCGGAATGGAATCCACCGGAAGGAATTCTTCTCTTCATCACTCTCGGCACAATCATCCTTCCTGCAATCGCCGCCTGGAAACGCCGGGCCCCCTTGAGATTCGAAGAGTGGTTCGGGTTGGTCTGCTCAGTTTTCATGACACTTCGCGGTGCACGGTTCATCATATTCGCTGTCATGTTCTCTTCGATCACTCTTGCCACCGCTCTCGGCCATCGTCAGGGCCAGCCCCAGCAATCTGCCGTTCCCAGGTGGGATGAAAGGCTTCCTGCACTCCTCGTTCTCGTGATATCCCTGCTGGCATTTCAACTCCCTTTTATTGGGCGGCCGGGAAGAGTGGCAATCGATGCAAAACGCTACCCCATCGCGTCAGTCCGGTTTCTCCGGGAATCCAACGCCCGCTGCCGCCTCTGGTGCCCTCTCGGATGGGGCGGAATCGTGCTGTTTCACCTTTCAGACCATGTTCGAGTCTCACTTGATGGACGCAATACAACGGTCTACCCCATCCATTTTGTCGTCGAGCAAACCAAGGCAGTATTCTCCGGAAATCTCGAGCCGGTCATCGCCCTGAAGCCTGATGCCGTTTTGGTTGAATCCCACGGGCCTCTTTACGAGGCCCTGTTACAACACCCGAACTTCCTTCGCGTCCAGACCGATCCCGTCAGTTCGATTTTCACCAGGCAGGGCTTCGACCTGCATCCAACGATCCAGATTTCCTCGCCCACGATGGATTTCCCCTGGTAATTCTCCAGGGTCTGCACTTTTCCTCTCAACTTTTTCACTGGATCGGTCGATACTTTTAGTAGATAGGGCAAAAAATGCCCAGATGACATGGATGTACAAGGGAGTTTTGCTATGGTCGACTCGATCAAGGGTCCAGGTGGTAAGACCATCATCATCACGCATTCCAAGCCGAAGGAAGCCGTCGACAAGCCCAGAGACGAATCCTTCGACAAAACCCTCAAGTCAAAATCGATATCTGACAGCTTTACCTCGTCCCGCCCCGCCGGCCTGACCGAAACACAATCCCCGGCACTGCTGGACCAGGCAAAACTTGTCAGAATGCAGCGACTTGAAGAAATTACCCGCCAGATTCGCGACGGCACCTACAAGATGGTCGATCCCGCCATCCTCGCCGATCGTCTGCTGGAGGTAATGACCGACAAGAAAACCCGCGAAAAGTTCCTGCGCAAATTCCTCAGCGATGAGGCAGAACTGGCCCACTCCAAGGGAAAACCCCTCTCGGAACTGGACCTGAAGAAGCTGATCTTCATGGTCAAAAACAGCTCCGAAGAAGAGTTCAGTGATCCGGAACTGGAAGCCCTGCTGAAGGATTTCAGCTGATATTCTCTTCCTGTGACCGTCCCTGGATCCCCGTGCACGATGCGCCAGGCAATCTGCGCCCCGAGCCGGGAGAATTCGTCAAGGATATATTCTTACTAGAATATATTCGCATCTATAAAAAAGGCATCTGACGCTCATAAAAGAAACCGCCCCGGGGCCGTATGGCCGGGGCGGTTTCTCTTTTCTGGTTCCTGGTTCAGATCCGAAGATTATCTTGTGCCGCCGGCCGTAAACGGATTAACCAGCCCGCTTGCCGTTCCGCTCACGATTACACCGGCATCGTCATCGCTGACAGTTCCGGGCTTACCATCAGGAAGTTCCATTTTTGCCAAAGGCTTCTTGCGAGCCTCGATGAACTCTTTTACGCCCGCACCGTTTCCAAGATAGTAGATCAGATCGGCATCGCTGAGCTTCCCATGGGTCTCTTCATTGAGAATCGCGGCCAAAGCCTTCGCATCACCCGCATTCTTCGATGTGAAATCCTTGAGCATCGACCTGGTGGTTCGCCAGTAGATGTCCGTATTCTTGAACGAGTTGAATACCTTGGTACGTCCGTCAGGCAGCTCGCTCGACATCCGGTAAAAAACCATTGCCACAACCCCTTCGACGGACATCAGGTCTCTCCCGGTCAGGGAAGGATCCGTTGCAGGAACTTTCGTGTAATTGTCGCCGTCTGATCCCGTGCCGTTCTCGAGCTTGACGGTCTTAACAGCATTTTTCATGCGATCGCATTCACTCTTCGAGTCGAGCATCTCGTTGAATTCAGCCCAGCCCTCGACGAAAGCCGAACGGGGGTGCGTGAGTTCGTTGCACGAGTGGCGGCCATCCTTGCCATAGGGTTTGATGAACTCTTTGATGGTGCGGTCGCACGAGTGCGAGAACTCGTGAACGAACGTTGACTTGGCGTCTTCATCGCTTCCGTAATAATTGAAGAAGTTTGAACTCATCTGGATCATGCGCCCCGTCGAGCATGGCCAGAAATCATTCTCGACCTGCGGATATTTCGATGCATCATCAAAGCCGGTGGTGTCAGACAGGGTGACGGCGATTTTGGAACGATAGGAAACGGACATCCGGTCTTTTACCGACTGTGACTGAGAATGCCTGTAGACCGCCAGCAAAGCCTTCTGACCATCCGTAAGCTTCGACAGATCGCCGTTTTTCACGCCCATGAGTTCAAACAGATGAGCCTCGTCACGAACCTTCGTACGCTGCAGCTTGTAGGCGATTGTCTTGTCTTTTTCCGAATACCAGCGTTTCTCGCCTTCGCCCGGGAAATACGTGCGCGACAACTTCTCGAACCCGCCGGCAATCGTGTTCCCGATCCCCTTCACAAAGGATTTCGTCTTTTCCCACCACCCCTTGGGCTCGGGGTTGTTGATCTGCTCGACCGCTTCGATGCGCTGGTAATAAAACTCGAATTCACTTTCCGTCGCCTGCACGGCAGGCGGCTTCAACAGGCCGATCACCAGCACGACCGCAAACAGGGCCATCCAGACTCTTCGCATGTTCAGGGGCATACTTGTTCCTCCATGTGCCGGTGTTGAGACTTTCACAGCGATCATTTCGTGATGACGAATGGATTGCCGCTGGTTCCGTTGACCGTGACGCTCTGATCGGCGGACGTATCACTCGTGGACTCCACGGCGCTCTGCGCGGCGGCCTTGCCACGGGCAGCAAGATAGGCGTCGACAGCCTTTCCGGAACCCAACAGGTTCTTGAGTTCGTCATTGCTGAGCTTTCCGAATGTATTCTTATCGATTGCAGCCGCCACGGCAGCAGTCTGATCCGGGTTCTGCTTCACGAACTCGCACGTCAGGTTCTTCAGCGAATGGAACGGATTATTGGAGTTGGCAAACGCCTTGAAAACCTTTTCCTTGCCACCCGGAACAGTCGCCGCGATGTCGTAGAGAATCAAGGCATTGATGCCTTCGACGGCAAGGAGGTCTTTCCCCGTCAGGGAAGTCGCCGGATAATTGGTGTATTTGCCATTGCGGTCTTCGACTTTGACCGTCTGAATGTCCCGTCTGTAGCTTTCTGCTTCTCCCGTGATGGAGATCTCATTGAATTCAGCCCAGCCTTCCATGTAGGCAACACGTGCGCTTGTGCGCTCATTGTTGTAATGGTTTCCATCTTTTCCATACAGGAAACCGCCCTGTTTGACATAGGTCTTGACGCCCTCGTCAAGCAGACCGGCTGGAATAGCACGATCAAGCGTATGGCTGTATTCGTGCATGAAGGTACCCTGCGCGTTTTTCTGCCAGTCACTGCCATTGTAGAACTGCGAGTTGAGCTGGATCGAACCAAGCGACATCGGCCAGAAATCTTTTTCCATGGCTGACGAAGCGAGGGATTTCTTTTGTGAATCGAGACCGGCCAGAATTTTCTCACCCGCAGTCAGATCGGTGAGGAGAACGTCGGTCTTTTTGCGATACCCATAGGGTGCGCGCTCTTTCACGGCCTGGGATTTTGCAAACCGATAGGATTCGAGCAGACCGCGCTGACCATTCGTGAGCGTCGACAAATCACCGTTCTTCACGCCCATGAGTTCGAGCAGATGAGCTTCGTCGCGCACTTTTACCCGTTCGACCTTGTAAGAAACCTTGTCCGTCTGCGTTGAGCGGACGGTGCCGGAATAGTCACCGGGGAAAAAGCGCATTTTGGCCTGATCAATGACCATTTTGCCACGATCGATGACGCTTTTGCCGAAATCGATGGCCTTTTCCCACCATTTTGTCGGCTTCGCCGTCTCATCCTTGAATTCAACGGAAGTGACTTTCTGGTAGACGAAATTGAACTCAGGCTCAGCCGCCACGGCAGCACCGGTGACAAGCAACGCCATCACAAGAGGAAGAAACCATTTCACCTGCGATATGCGAAATCTGATCATTTTTCCCTCCATGGGTTTCTGGCGAAAGCTCACTGGCCTCTGCCGGGATTTTCTTTCATATCAAGTCTTGCAGCATCGGTTTGAACTGCAGCTGCGGCCTTGTTACGCGCAATGATGTCGAGCAGCCTCTGCCGCTCGTTTTCATCCGGATATTTTGTCATGTCCGACACGGCCGATGCCAGACTGTCGTAATCGGGCTTATAGACAGCCCGAAGTCTGACCCAGGATCCGCTGGCATCCGTCGGTTTGCCGGTATGCCCGATGAGCAGCCGGAATTTGCCCGGTGCAACGGCGGTCAGCCGATCAATGCTCGCCGAAGCAGGTGCCACCCGGATATTGTCAGAACTTTCAAAAAACAACTGCACTTCTGCAGGCGAGCCGGTTCGGGCCTCTATGACCGCCTCCACATGATCCGTGTCACTCTGGCGGAGTTCCAGAGCGATATTCGCGGGAAACGGATAATGCGTCACCGATGCCAAAACGGAGCCGACTGCACAAAAACCTCCGCAGGCCGTTAACGCCGCCATGATCAGAACTCGTTTCATCAGGTTGCCACCTCCGGGAAGCATAGCTACCTGCTAAGTATACTCAAAAAAAACGCTTTGGTTTTCAAAATATCTCTGTACGCATTCCAACATTCCATATCCCTCCAACTCTGAGGTTCTGCATGAGATCCGACATCCAGATACGTATCACTCCAAGATCCGCTGAAAATGCACGAGAAAAGGATGATGCCTGATGTATATCTTTTTCGTTGCTATTTCAGCAGAATATAGTTATATATCTATATATGAATAATTCTTTTTTTAAACTTTCCGCTGCGGCCCTTCCTCATATTGCTGACACGCTGAAAGCTCTCGGGCACCCTCAACGGCTCAGACTTCTGGAAGCTCTGGCGGATGGGGAAAAATCCGTTGGCAGACTGGCAGAGCTTCTCGATATACCTCAGGCAATTGTTTCACAGCAGCTGCGCATCATGCGCAGCTGCGGAGTCGTCTGCCAGAGGCGGTATCGCACCAATTCCCTGTATTCACTTGCTCACGAAGGCCTGATCCAGCTCCTGGCGTGCCTTGAAAATTGCCAGGAACATTGTCTCATCCCGGTTCAGACCGAAACACACAGCAACGATACTGAAAGACCGGAATAAGGAGAATCTGAAAATGGCGAAACGACTTGTGGTCATCGGCGGTGTCGCCGGCGGAGCTTCAGCGGCAGCCCGGGCAAGGCGCCTCGACGAGAATGCCGAGATTATCGTCCTGGAACGCGGTTCATTTGTCAGTTTTGCAAACTGCGGACTTCCCTATCACATAGGGAACATCATCAAAGACCGTGATGATCTGATTCTGCAGACCCCTGCATCCTTGAAAAAGCGCCTCGGACTCGATGTTCGGACTCTTCATGAGGCCGTTACAATCACTCCAGGGAAAAAGGAAGTCACAGTCCGGGATATCCAGGCAAAGCGTGAGTATACGCTCACGTACGATAAATTGATTCTCGCTCCCGGTGCCGAAGCCTTCAAACCACCCCTTCCCGGTATCGATTCGCCGAGGGTTTTCACCCTGAAAACCATTCCCGATATGGATGCAATCATCGCGCATCTTGAAAAGAACCCGGTGCGCCACGCAACCGTCATCGGCGGCGGATTTATCGGCATTGAAGCAGCTGAAAACCTTCGCCACCGCGGTCTTGCCGTTACTCTCGTCGAACGCGAAAAGCAGGTCATGCCCCCCCTTGACGCCGAGATGACGACACCGCTGCATCAGCATTTGCGATTTCAGGGGGTTGATCTCCGTCTCGGAAGTCAGGTTTCTGGAATAGCCGACGCCGGCGGCAGGCTGGCTCTGCAATTTTCTGAAGGCTCACCGGTCGAAACCGACATGATCATCCTTTCGATCGGTGTGCGCCCCGAATCGAAGCTGGCCCGCGATGCCGGCCTCACGGTGAATACACGGGGCGCCATTGCGGTTGACAGGCAGATGCGCACATCGGACCCAGACATCTTCGCCGTCGGTGATGCGGTCGAGTCGTTCGATCGGGTCACGGGCGACCCCTCAAACGTTCCGCTGGCAGGACCAGCCAACAGACAGGGCCGCATCGCTGCAGACAACGCCATGGGAGCGTTCCCCGTCGAGTATCGCGGCACGCTCGGTACCTGGATCGTAAAGCTCTTCGACATGACTGCCGCCCAGACAGGTCTGTCCGAAAAGCAGCTCAACCGAATCGGAAAACCGTATCAGAAGGCCTACACCCATCCGGCAAGCCATGCAGGCTATTATCCGAATGCCGTTCCCATGTCGATCAAACTGCTGTATTCCCCGGACGACGGCAGGATTCTCGGTGCTCAGATCATCGGCAGTGATGGGGTAGACAAGCGCATCGACGTGCTGGCGACGGCCATGGCGGCAAAGATGTCGGTCGAGGATCTCGTGCATCTGGAGCTTGCTTATGCACCGCCTTATGGTTCGGCCAAGGATCCCGTGAACATGATCGGAATGGTGGCGGAAAACATGCGAAAAGGCCTCTATCGGCCAATTCATGTAGACGAACTGCCGGCACTCGATCCCCAGAAGCATATCCTGCTCGACGTACGCACGCCAGGCGAGCACGAGGCGGGGCACATTCCCGGTTCGATCCTGATTCCGGTGGATTCTCTCCGCGATCGGCTCGATGAACTTCCCCGCGACAGGGAAATCATCGTTTATTGCCAGGTTGCCCTGCGTGGCTACTTCGCTCAGCGCATTCTCACCCAGAAAGACTTCAATGCACGAAACCTCGTAGGCGGCTACAAAACATGGACGCTGTATCATGAAGAAGCCCTGAGGGCCTCTCCGGCACCCAGACCCATCCAGGAAACCTTCTGCAGCAGCCCTGTTGCCCCTCCAACATCCGGTGGGGAAACCTTCGAGCTCGACGCGTGCGGGCTCCAGTGTCCCGGTCCGCTGATGAAGATGCGCGATCGCATGGAACAGCTGAAAGCCGGCCAGTATCTGAAGGTAACAGCCACCGATCCGGGTTTTCCGCCGGATGTTGAAGCATGGTGCAGGCGCTCCGGCAACAAACTGGTTCAAACCAGCGGAGAAAAAGGCCGCTACTCAGCCCTGATTGAGAAAACCGCGTCAGGGCTCTCGCCGGCCATTTCCTGCCCGACGCAGCTTGCAGCAGGCCTGCAGGGAAAGAAGAAGCTGACAATGGTCGTCTTCAGCGGCGATCTCGACAGAGCTTACGCGACATTCATCATCGCAAATGGCGCGGCGGCGATGGGGCTTGAAGTGACTCTGTTCTTCACGTTCTGGGGGCTTAACATTCTTCGCCGGAAAGACGCCCCGGCTGTTGGAAAAAGCACCATTGAATCGATGTTCGGAATGATGATGCCGCAAGGAGCCGAAGCGCTCGGTCTTTCGAAGATGCACTTTGCAGGCCTGGGAACCGCCATGATGAAGCATGTCATGGATCAAAAAAAAGTTGCGCCGCTTCCTGAGCTGATTGCCACGGCAAAAACAGCTGGCGTGAAACTGATTGCCTGTTCAATGAGCATGGATGTCATGGGCCTCAAAAAATCTGAATTCATTGATGGGGTCACGGAAGGCGGTGTGGCGGCCTATCTTGATTCAGCCGCCGATTCGACGATCAATCTGTTTGTCTGATTTGCACAGCTGGCGCAGCATCAGTTCCCCTCCGGGAAAACTCGTGAATGAGAGCAAAGCTCCCGCGAAACCCCGGAGGGGAACTCTCCGTTCTGGGAGCTGCCCTCTGATGCATTCAGCATCGACAAGCCGCCTTCCAGAAAGTTTTCCTTTAATTCAGGGGTGACAGATGAAAAAAAGCAGTTTACCTCTGCATTCATGCACGTTTGAGGCACATTCCGGGGTCACCCGCCCTTCCCTTCGGCCTGCCAAGCGTTTGTCAAGAGGGCACAGAAAATATCTTTTCCACCCCACCGTACCGCATGAACAGCTTATCCCCATGGTTATCCACTTTTTCCACAGAAAGATTTTGTACCCCTTTTCGCATCCCCACATGCACCAGACAAGCCTGATTCAAGGGGTTTGCCGGTTGCATTCATGCCGCTTTTCCAGATTCAGCAAGGAGAGACATGGTGCCCCGAACCGGGGGAATATTTATCATAATTCTGATATATTATGTCCCTTCTTCTGAGGAAACATGCAAAACCAGCATGAATACAGAATTCGCCAGAACAAAGGGCTTACGGAAAGGGAGTTGTCAGCGGCAAAAATGACACCGACCAGCTCCGACGCTGTCTTCCATGCCTCTCCGATCCCTGACCGATGATCGGCATCCCGCCGGAAAACGCCGGGGCCGGCTTCATGCAGTGCAATGATCGCCACCGCATGACCGGCCCCGGTTATCTGCCGAACGATGGTCAGGCGTCTTCCAAGGGGAGCTGGATTTCGATCCGAAGTTCTTCGGGGGGCGTCTTGTCCGGGTCGTTGAGATAGATTTCGAGGTTCGGCGCATGCTTCATCTCGCGGCCGCTCTGGGGAAGCCACTTTCCACAGAGTTTCACGTATGTTTCGGACAGTTTCTCCATCGGACCGAGGTGGAGAGTCTTCGCGAAAGCGCCGCCCGGGATCTCCTGGACCGTGACGCCCTTCCCCGGTGTCACCGGCCGGTCGAGGGTGATGCAGGCGTCGTAGCGGATCTTGTCGGCCGGCGTCACATCGGGGTCGTCGTAGCAGAGGCCGATGAACTGTGTATCCGGCCCGATCAGACCAAGCTGGCCAGCCCAGTTGCACAGAGCCTCCCAGGCTTTCCCGCAGTTTTTATACGGTCCGATATATCTCACGCTCGCAACGGTCCGGGGTGCCTGGTGAATGATCTGGACGTCCATGTTTCCTCCTGAAGAAAAGTGAGATGAGCCCGGCAGCGAATCCCGGGCGAACAGACGGCAGGCCTGCTCTTCGCGCAGCCGCCGAAATCGGGACGGCGGCTGGCCGAAGCGCTGTCTGAACGCGCGAATGAAGGATTCCAGGTTCTGATACCCCGCCTCGAATGCGATATCCGTGACCGTCCGCCTGCTCTGCAGGAGGCGCAGTCCGGCCCGTTCGAGGCGCAGCCGGCGGATGTATTCTGCCACCGGCTCGCCCACCATCCCCCGAAACACCCGATGGAACTGGAAGGGGGAAAAGCAGGCCAGCTGCGCCAACTCATCGAGGGAATGCACCTGGTCGAGATCGGCCTGGATATGGTCCAGGACGTTCTGCACCCGCTCCCGATACTGCTCGATGGTCGAGGATCTCCTTCCCGCGTTCGTCATGGGTTCAATTTACCCGTTCGCACGCCGGAATACCTGACCGTTCTTGCGCATTTGGCCCTTCGCCCCGAAAGCAGACAATTTATATATTAAA
>CAZQYQ010000100.1:0-14101 GCA_964597625.1 uncultured bacterium | reverse complement strand
GGAACCATCGGCTGATGACGACCTGCTGCGCCTTGAGGCTTTTGACTGGCGCAGAGCTGTCATTCTCAGGCTCCAGAACGGCCGTCACCCGGACCCCATCATAGAAGCCCTCATCAGGCGCCGGCTCGATGTTCGCAGAGAAGACTTCGTGGGACCGGTTTTTGTGAGAGTGCTCTGCACGCTTGCTTTTACATTCCTGGGATGCACGGTTGCCTGGGGGGTGAGCTGGAGTGTTTTTTCGATGCTGGGTCTGCACGGGCTTCTGGTTGAACTGTCGAATCTCATGGTCACTCTGCTGGCGGCGCTTCTGGGCATCGCCGTATTTCAGCCCTTTCGGATCTATGACGAAATCGGCGCGATGAAGAAGGCGCAGGAAAAATTCGATGAGCTGCGCCAACGCGTTGAAGAGGTTCGGAACAGAAGACGGCACATGCGTTCCTGACGGGATGGCCGGCATGAACATGAAAAAGCCCCGGCCGGCGCTGCCGGTCGGGGCTGAAATTTGGTAGGGTATAAAATCAGATTACCAGATCGCGTGGACCTCGCCGGTCAGCGGAATCCAGGTGACCTTGTAGTTGCGGCCCGAAGCCTGGATGTGGAAGCAGACCTTCGCGGTCTTGAGATCATAGGGGGCGATCTTGATCTCGTTGGTCTGGGCGATCGAGATCCGGTGGGCGCGATCTAGGTGGCCGAGTTTGGCCGAAAAATCGATATTCATCGGATTCTGGGACTTGGTCCAGCGGACGGTTTCCTTTCCGTCGACGGCCGTATCCATATACTCGATGTTATTTAACACGGCACCGCCCTTGAGACAGGTCATCTTGAAGCGGATGCGATCGATTTCCTTCTGTTCGCGCGTCCAGCCGAGGAGAAGCTGATCGAAGCGGATCAGAACCTTACCGTCGAGATACAGCGAGTGATTCTGCTTCGTGTAGCTTCCGGCATCTGCCGACACGGTCATGACAAGGAACGCGGCCAGGAGAACAAGGAAGAGGGACAGTTTTTTCATGTGAGCAAAGCTCCTTTCACGATTCAACCGGGTCTTACTTTTTGCATGAGCCCGGTCATTCCAACTGATATGAATTTTGCCGCAGTTTCCTTCAAAACGCAAGAGTGATTTGCAATATTCGTGGTGGTGCCCGATCCCCTGCGCTCACACGATGAGCACGAAATTATCCGCAGAGGGCACACTTGACCTGCTTTTGTTTTTTGCGCTACCGTTCCCTGGAGATAGGAATCCGAGAGGAAATCGAAAAACGATGGAATCGCGTGAGAGGTTGTCGCAATTGTTCGAAGAGATGGCTGAACTGCTGGAACTTTCAGGAGCGAACCCTTTCAAGGTGCGCGCGTATCGCGCGGCGGCGAGAACCCTTCAGGCGCATGCGATGCCGCTGAATCAGCTTCTCGATTCGCCTCCGAAAGGATTTGGAGAGTCGATGTGCGCCCATGTCCGCGAGTTCATCGCCACGGGCGTATTTTCGGAAATGGAGCAGCTGAAAGCCTCCTTCCCGCCGGGATTGTTCGAGATGCTTCGCGTTCCCGGCCTTGGGCCCAAAAAAGTCTGCGTGCTGCGCGATCAGCTCGATATCGACGATCTCGCGAAACTCGAGGCCGCCTGCGCTGACGGAAGAATCCTTGCATTGAAGGGTTTCGGGAAAAAGAGCGTTGAAAATATAACTGATGGTATTGAACTAATGAAGAAGTTCAGCGGCCAGTTCCTTTTCTCGGCGGCTGAACAGCCTGCGGAACAGCTGGTTTCCTGGCTCCGTCGGGAAGCGCCGGGGGGCGGGTATCATGTCGCGGGCAGCTTTCGCCGGTGCAAAGAGACGGTCCGGGATCTCGATATCCTGGCCGCGACGGATGGCGGCCCGGCTGTGATGACCGCCTTTCTGCGATTTCCCGGAGTTCGAAAGGTGATCGCTGCGGGGGAGACGAAATCGTCCATTCTGCTTGAAAACGGCATGCAGGTCGACCTTCGGGTCGTGCCCCCCGAATCACTGGGGCCGGCGTTGTGCTATTTCACCGGCTCGAAAGAACACAATACACAGATGCGCTCGCTGGCCCTTTCCAAAGGATTGAAACTGAATGAATACGGACTTTACGGTGCGTCCGGAGCGGGTGAAACGGCACCGCCCATGGCGACCGAGCAGGACGTGTTCGAAGCGCTGGGTCTGGAGTGGGTGGCTCCCGAGCTCCGTGAGGGAATGGGCGAAATCGACTGGGCCGGAGGGGGAAAACTGCCCCGACTCGTCACGGCGGGAGATCTGAAAGGGGCGATCCATGCCCATACGACGGCTTCCGACGGGGACGCCGGTCTTGCCGAAATGGCGGATGGAGCGGCGGCTCTCGGCTGGAAGTGGTTTGGAATAAGTGATCACTCGGTTTCGGCGCATTATGCGCGCGGACTCGATGTTTCGGCGGTCAGAGCCCAGTGGAAGGAAATCGATGCATGGAATCGCGCGCATTCCGCGGACTGTCTGCGCGTGCTGAAGGGGATTGAGAGCGATATCCGACCCGATGGCTCGCTTGATTATCCGCCGGAGATCCTCGAAGGATTCGATTTCATCATTGCCTCCATTCATTCGGGGTTCACGATGCCGTGCGAAGAGATGACCCGGCGCGTTATCCGGGCCATCGAAAATCCCTTCACATCCGTTCTGGGCCATCCTCAAGGCCGTCTTTTGCTTGCACGGGAAGGGTATGAAATAGACCTGGACCGGGTTCTCGAAGCATGCGTGGTGAATCGTGTTGCGGTCGAAGTCAATGCACAGCCTCAGCGTATGGATCTTGACTGGCGGCGGATACGGGCCTGGCGTGACCGAGGACTGATGTTCGTCATCGGCCCGGATGCACACGACCCGGAAAGCCTTGCCTTCGTGCGATTTGGTCTCGGTATTGCCCGGAAAGGCGCACTGGAAGCTCGGCATCTGTTAAACGGCATGAGCGGGGAAGAATTGATTTCCTGGTTCCGCGAAAGCAGAAGCGGGAGGAAAGGTCGTTAACGTGACAGCTCTCGTGACGAAAAAAATGAAGACCGCATCCGTGGGAAAGAACAAGCCGATTCAACCGGCCGCGGGCGGTGATCCGGTAATAACCGCGCCCGCCCGCATGACATCCCTGCTGAATGCCCTGTTCGGAGCATATCCCGAGCCGCGCTGTGCCCTGAGACATGAAAACCCGCTTCAGTTGCTTGTTTCAACGATCCTGTCCGCCCAGTGCACCGATGAGCGGGTCAATCTGGTCACGAAAGACCTGTTCGGAAAATACCGTGTCGTTGCTGATTTTGCCAAAGCCGACCAGGCGGAGTTCGAAAACGACATCCGCCCGACGGGCTTTTTTAGAAATAAAGCAAAGAATATTATATGCTGCGCGAAGGCCCTCGTTGAAAAACACGGTGGAACTGTTCCCCGCACCATGGTTGAGCTCGTCGCCCTGCCGGGTGTCGGACGGAAGACGGCGAACGTCATTCTTGGAACGGCATTTGGAATAGCTGAAGGTATTGTTGTCGATACCCATGTGACAAGGCTTTCATGGCGACTCGGCCTCACCAATGAAACGGATGCCGAGAAAATCGAACTCGACCTGATGAAGCTTGTTCCCAAAGATCGATGGATCGCGTTTTCGCATGCGCTCATCCTGCATGGCCGCGCGCACTGCCCGGCCAGAAAACCTGACTGCGCGAATTGCGAATTGAGTGACCGCTGTCCGAAACGGCTGTAAACCCAGTCGCACCCACCCGGGACCGAAGAGCAGTCGGAAAAGAGAGATGTTCTGCATGAAAGATGCGAAGGTTTTGTCTCCGCATGCGTGTTTGGGGAATGATCGGTCCAGGAACGTGTTTGGCGGACACCTGGCGCGACGTGTTCTCGTTGTCGCATTCTGCCTGCTGGCAATCCTCTGCGCGGCTGAAAACGCGAAGGTGGCAGGCGCATTACCGACGCCTCCGGGGCCACCGGCTCTGGGGCCTGGTGCGCCCGTCTATCCGCATGGTCGGACGGAGCGCATCTGGCAGGGAAAAGGAGAAGAGGCTTTTCTCATCGCAATGCCCGCCGATCCGGCGCCTGCTTCCGCGCCGCTGGTCGTTCTTCTCCATGGCTGGCTTGGAATCAACCCGAATGGGCAGGGCGCCTGGATCGAACATCTGGCGCGCCGTGGAAATATCGTTGTCTGGCTCGTATATCAGACGGGCCGGATGCAGGTGCGGGAACCGGTGTCGCACGCCGTTGCCGCTCTCAAGCAGGCCCTGGCCGAGCTCGAAAAACCAGGCCGCGTGAAGCCGCGACCGGAGGGAATGGTGCTGGCCGGCCATTCCCTCGGCGGCTGCATGGCGATGAATCTGGCAGCGGTGGCGGCCCGGAATGCGCTTCCGCGGCCTCTTGCCGTCCTGAGCGTCGAGGGCGGAGATGCCCGGGGCAGCGAGTCGGCGCAGCGGCTGCACCTCAATCCGAAGAGCATCATCGAGGATCTGTCCCGGATTCCTTCCGGGACGATGCTGTTGACGCTGATCGGGGAGGACGACGAGCGAGTGACGCTTGAACGCGGCAGGGTTTTCCATGATCGCGCGACCGCCGTGGCATCTGCCGATAACGTGATCGCCCTGGTATCGTCGGATCGGCACGGAGAACCGCCCATGATTGCCGACCATTTTTTTCCGTCGGCATTCGATGCTTCGTATGACATAAACGGCAAAACCGGGCAACCGACTCCGCAGCCCCGCTTCCCGAAGCTGCAAAAGCTCGTTGGAAAAGCCTTTTCAAGGTTGCTTGGCGTGCCGGCAATGGCTGAACGGGCGATGCTGCCGCCGAATGCCCTTGACTGGTGGGGTTCGTGGCGATGTCTCGACAGGCTCATTGATGCTGCATTTCATGGGGGAAGCCGTGATGAGGCGCTTCTGCGAACTCCCGGGTCCCGGGAAATGGGCGCATGGAGTGATGGAACTCCACTCAAGCCCTTGAGCCCGCTTGACTGAGAAACTTCCCGTTTTTTTTGTCACCTTTTGGCAAATCCGCTGGTTAATGCAGGTAGCGGAAAACATTGAAATGTGAATTTCAGGATCCCCTGTGAAACGCTTTTTTTTCGATGGCGTTGATCGGAGTGCCGGCAGTGGCATTCGCCGGTCAGGTCACAACGGGGGTTCTGGCGGTTTCAGTTTTTTCGTCAACGTAATCCTTCATACCCGTTTTTGTCGCGGTCCTGAAACATGGGCTGCGATTCTTTTTGGCTGAATTCTGGGTTTTCCCCGGAGGAAGGAGCTCCTTCTGGGAAGCGATCGGTTTGCGTTTGCGCTGAATCAACGAGGAAAATCACTTGAATCGATGTCATGTTTGTGCTACCCTACGGGGTACCATTCCCTGCTCCCGCATTCGGGTCGAGACGGGGGCTGAATGTTTATTCATCCGAAGGGAGGTCGTTAAGACCCTGTGAAACCTTACGAAACCCTGTTTTTCACCGAACCAAACATCACCGAAGAGGCCGTCGACGCCGTTGTTGCCAAAATAGATGGTGCTATCACCCGCTATGGTGGCCAGGTCGAAAAAGTGAACCGCTGGGGCAAGCGCACGCTGGCTTATCATGTCGAGAAACATAGTGAGGGCTATTATGTTCTCATCGATTTTCAAGGCACCGGCGACGTTCTTCGTGAACTGGAGCGCTTCTATCTGATCAATCAGAACATCCTGCGCTTCATGACCACCACACGCCCGCAGTAATCGAGAGGCAGAGCGCATGGCCGCGAATCTGAACAAAGTTTTCCTGATGGGAAATCTCACTCGTGACCCCGAGTTGAAATACACCCCTCAGGGAACGGCCGTCGCAAAATTCTCGATAGCCGTGAACCGCCAGTTCAAGGGCGGAGACGGTGAAATGAAGAAAGAAGTCAATTTCTTCAATATCGTCGTGTGGGGAAAGTCGGGCGAGAACTGCAGCAAATACCTCACAAAAGGCCGTCCGGCCTTTATTGAGGGCCGCCTGCAGAACCGCACCTACGAAACCCAGGACAAACAGAAGCGTACCGTTACCGAAATCATCGCCGACAGCGTTCAGTTCCTTGGCGGCGGTGGAGCCGGTGGCCCTGGTGGTCCGGGCCGCAGTGCCGAAGAGGGCGGTGATGCCGCTCCTGACTACGGTGGCGGCGATGCCGATTATCCGGCTCCCGGCGGAGACGAAGTGCCCTTCTGATCCGATTCGAATTTCGTGCCGGGCATATGGCCCGGTCTGTCTGAAAAAATCTGGAGGAAATAAGTATCCATGGCCGAGAATGATTCACCCCGCGAAATGCGTCGTCCCCGCCACCGGAAGGTGTGCCAGTTCTGCAAGGACAAGACGACCTACATCGATTATAAAGATGCCAACCGCCTTCGCCGCTTCATCAACGATCGCGGCAAGATCGTCAGCCGCCGGACGACCGGCACCTGCAGCGAGCATCAGCGCATGCTGACCGGCGCCATCAAGCGCGCCCGCAACATCGCTCTGCTGCCCTTCCTGGCCGCCTGATTGCCGGGCGGCGGCGAGAGGCACGCTTCCTCTCGCCGCTGATGCCCGACAGAGCCGTGAAGATGAAACAGACACTCGGACAGCGCCCCGCTGGAACCGCCCTGATGGCGGCTTTCACGCTGGTGGCGCTGTTCGTCGCGTTGGACACCCCGCTGTTTGGAACGTTGCTGATGGCGCTGGCCGGTCTGCCGGCCGTATTTGTCAGCCTTGCATGGGGCGCCCCCTGGTTCGCGCTGTATGGCGGTCTGACGATTGCCGGCACGGCCGCCTACGGTGGTTCTGCCGCTGCATTCCTGTTTGTGCCTTCCCTGCTGCTCCCGGCTGGGCTGCTGGCTTATGCAATATCGTCAGGGATCCCCGGATTGAAAGCGATCGGGCTTTCGCTGGCGGGCGCAACGCTGTTCTCGTTCGGTCTCTGGACTGTGGCCCCGTTATTCGGGGATGCGGGAATCCGTATATGGCAGCTCAGAAGCGTGTTCGAGCATCAGGCAACGATCGTTGAAGGCCAGATCCGAAAGCTCAATGCGCAGAACGCCTCTGCGAAAACTGCCGAATCACCGGACAGCGCTGCGAAGAACGCCGAAAAACAGGCGTCACCCCTCGCTGCGGTTGCTTCTGCTCAATCAGGATCCCCCCTTCCCGTAGCCGTTGCTACAGGGTCGGGCGAATCCGCCGAATCCGCCGAAGCAACGGAAATTGTGATGCAGCAGTTCCGTGAATGGATGGAGTTCGTTGCTCTGCTGGTGCCGCTCACGTTCCTCTTCGTGTGGCATTTGATCTCGCTTTCGATCATGTATCTCGGAATGATCATGCTGGCACCGAAACACGGCCTGAGCGTGCAGCCGCTTCCCGTATTCTCGAGCTGGCGGTTTTCCTGGCAGCTGGTCTGGTTGTTCCTGGCCGGCTGGCTGCTCTATAACGGCGCGGATAACATCGCGTCGGGTGAACTTCGCCATCTGGCCCGGGTGATCGGCGCGAACTTCCTGGCTATCAGTAAAATTCTGTATTTCATCATCGGGATGTCCCTGCTGTTCTACTTCTTTGAAAAAAATGAAATCAGCACCCCGAACCGTTTCGGGCTGTCGGTGCTGGCCCTGCTGATGACGCAGCTGCTCATCTGGGCCGGCATTGCTGATGTGTGGCTTGATTTCAGAGCTCCACCCACGCAAAAAGTGAATCGCGACGACGATGAGTCGTCATTTTTTGATCAATTCTGAGGAGGAATACCAATGCAAGTCCTTTTGATCCAGAACGTAGGAAATGTCGGCAAGCGTGGCGAAACCAAGCGCGTCGCCGAAGGGTATGCCCGCAACTTTTTGTTCCCGCGCAATATGGCCGTGCCCGTCACGCCCGGAACGCTGAAGAATCTCGAGATGCTCAAGAAATCCTGGACCCGCCAGGAAGTGAAGGAAAAGGAAGAAGCCAAGGCTCTCGCCTCCAAGATCGACGGTCTCACCATCAAGATCATCCGCAAGTCCGGTGATAAGGGCCGCCTGTTCGGCTCCGTCACCAACACCGAGATTGCCGAACTGATCTGCAAGAAGACCGACATCCAGATCGACAAGCGCAGCGTCGTCGTTGAGCACATCAAGGAGCTCGGCGAGCACGAAGTCACCGTCAAGCTCTTCACGGATGTCAAGGCAACCGTGAAGGTCATCGTCCTTCCCGAGGAAAGCGCTGAAGTAACCGCCTGATCGCCCTGTCCTGCGTATCAGCCAAACGGGGGATCCGGAGAAGGTCCGCCTTCTTCGGGTCCCTTTTTTCAGATCGGTGACCCGTCACTCGTACGATTCGGGGGAAACAGATGAGCGATACGTTCCAGCGCGTTCCGCCGCAGAATCTCGATGCGGAGCAGGCGTTGCTCGGCTCGATGATGATGGATGTCGAAGCCGTCGTGAGGGCTATGGAGAGCATCGTTGCCGACGATTTTTATCAGGCATCCCATCGGGGTATTTATCAGGCCCTGGTGAACCTGTATCAGGCGAACAAGCCCTGCGACATGGTCACCCTGCAGGAAGAGCTCCGCACGCAGAACACGCTGTCGGAAATCGGTGGCGCCAGCTATCTTTCGCAACTCCTGAATGCCGTTCCGACGGCTGCGAATGTCACGCATTACGCGACGATCGTGAAGGAAAAATCCCTGCTCCGCCAGTTGATCGGGGTCACCGGTGATATCGCCAGAACGGCGTATGAACCTCAGGTCAGTGCCGAAACACTTCTCGACGAAGCGGAGCAGAAGGTCCTTCAGCTCAGCCAGTTCCGGCGGACGCAGTCGTATGTCCGCATTCGTGATCTGGTTGCCGAAACGTTCAATCAGCTCGAACGTCTCTATGAACACAAACAGTCTGTAACCGGCGTGGCAACAGGCTTTACAAAACTCGATGAAATGACGTCCGGCTTCCAGCCGTCTGATCTGATCATCGTCGCGGCCCGCCCGTCCATGGGAAAAACAGCCTTCTGCCTGAATATTGCCCAGCATGTGGCTGGCGTCAACGGCGTGCCGGTACTGGTCTTTTCGCTTGAAATGTCGCGCAACCAGCTGATGCAGCGACTTCTCGTTTCCGAAGCGCGCATCGACGGTCAGAAAATCCGCAACGGTTTTCTTGCCGAAGAAGACTGGGCCAAACTGACCATGACCGCTGGCGTGCTCGAGGATACGCCCATCTTCATCGATGACTCGCCGAATGCGACCCTCATGGAAGTGCGCAGCAAGGCACGTCGCGCCAAAGCCCAGGAAAAAATTGGCATGATCGTCATCGATTATCTGCAGATGATGAGTCTTCAGAGCGGCGGCGGCAGCCAGGACAACCGCGTTCAGGAAGTCTCGGCGATATCGCGCGGCCTGAAGGGAATCGCCCGCGAGCTGGGAGTTCCGGTCATCTGCCTTTCGCAGCTTTCCCGTGCCGTCGAATCCCGCCCCGATAAACGGCCCATGCTTTCAGATCTTCGCGAATCCGGCGCAATCGAACAGGATGCCGACGTCGTCGTGTTTCTCTATCGTGATTACTATTATACAAAGAGGGAAGAAGTCAAAAACGAGGCGGAGGTCATCATCGCCAAACAGCGAAATGGCCCGGTCGGCGCCTGCCGAATGGCGTTTTTCCCGCAGTTCGCCCGGTTTGACAACCTCGAAACGATGCTGACCGAAGAATATCCTGGCGAATAATTGGCATATCATGGAATATCTGTTGCACGTCGATCGCACCCTGTTCCATCTGCTGAATGGAGTCTGGACGTCTGATATTCTCGATGTCGTGATGCCGGTCGTTACAGATGCCAAACTCTGGGCACCCCTCCTGATCGCCTTTTGGCTCTGGCTGCTGTTCGGCGGGAACGGCAGACGCCGGGCGCTCGCCCTGCTGCTCATCGTCGCGACCGGCGCAACCGACCAGGTCAGCTCGACCGTCGTGAAGAAAGCCGTGGCCAGAAAACGCCCGTGCTGCGTCGAACCCGGCGCGCGGCTGCTCGTTCCCTGCAAAGCCAGCAAGTCGTTCCCGTCATCGCATGCGGCAAATACCGCCGCTGCCGCTGCCGTTGTCTGGCTTGAAGCAGGGCCCGCCGCTGGTGCCGTTCTGGCCCTGCTGTCGTTTGTTGTCGGATATTCGCGAATATATATAGGCGTCCATTATCCGTTCGACGTCATGGCCGGATGGCTGCTCGGCATGGTTGTCGCCTGGCTGATCGTGCTGATCCGCCGCCGCTTCTGGCCGGGCCCGCCCTTGACGGATGCCTCGCGGCCTGCCGGTTCCGAACCCCTGCCATCCTGATCTCTCTCGTGAAAAAGAGGGGGTGCCCGCGGTCCCGCGGTCCGTTTCCCTGAAAAATCCCGTCTTGCGTGGCCTTACATGAATGGCCGAAGGATGACTGCGGCGGCGGCGCCTTTCAGCTTGTCCAGGGATGAACAATCAACGGGTTTCGCGCGATTGAAATAATCATCGAAGATCGTGGCCGCCTCGACGGCGGCTCGGTGGTCGAGCAGGATGATGTCGGAATTGACCTCGCCGGAACGGGCCTCCACGGCGGTCGTGTTGTAACTGCCATCAATGACCGTATCTTTTTGGGGTTCGTTCGTATGGATGAAAATTCCATACTTCATGTGAAGCATCTGGGGGCTCTTATCAGCAGCCTGCCACTGTCTGAATTCCAATGTTCCGACCGGCCGGCCGGAGCTACGGAGAACATCATGGATCTTTGCCATGTCCGCGAAAAGAAACTTGGTCGCGTACTGGGATACAAAGCTGTCACTTTGCCCTGGAATCAGAATTTTGATATCTTTCCCTGCTTCTACCGCTTGTTTCAACTTGGTTCTGACGACCGGGTCCGTGATATAGGGCTGTGCGATCCGGATATTCCGGACGTCCGGGTCGGACAAATTTCTGTACCATTCCTCGGTGAGCGGCCTCTGGTCCCAGGAGATGTTGGTGGAAATAAAGGCTGTCAAATTGCCAACGGGCTTTAATTCGGGATAGAACATCTCCCATAACCGGGAACAAATCTCTTTTCGCTCACTCAAATCGGTGATGCCAAGACCATTTTTCAGAATTCCCTTGTTGGCATACGTGGAGTATCGGCCCAAAAAGCTGATGGCGCCCTGAAGAGCGCCTTCTCCATCCAAAAGCCTCATGTGATCGGCCCAGGGTTCTTTCCCAGCGGGATACAGCACGCTCCCGTCTTTTTCGGAAACGGGGGTCAGGTTGTCCCAGTCAGGGCCTGCATACTTGTCGCACCACCCCTGGCCGC
This sequence comes from uncultured bacterium, assembly GCA_964597625.1. GTDB lineage: Bacteria > Muiribacteriota > Ozemobacteria > Ozemobacterales > Ozemobacteraceae > MWAR01. The sequence goes on along the minus strand of CAZQYQ010000100.1, from coordinate 2,869 downwards.
CGGTCAGGGCAATCACGTGGCCGTCGCCCGTTCCAAAAAAGTAAATCTTTCGATGATCCATTCGGTCGCCGGAAAAAGGCTTTGTACAAACCACCCCCATGCCGCTTTTTGCCATCCGCTCGATGATGGGCTTGGAGCCCTTGGCGTAAACGGTGGAACCGAACTGGTCGAAACTCAGAAGCACTGGAACACCGGCCTGCCTGGCTGAGATAAGAAGGTCGGCCATTTTCTGGGCTGTTTCTTCCCCGGAAAGAATGAAATTATGAATGAGAATGAACACCCCTCGGGTCATCCCGGTTTTCCGGTTTTCCCGGGTTCGGACAATAAGTTCTTTGAGCTTGGCAAAGGAAGCGCCTTGTGCAAATTGATCGGTGGTGTTGTTCGTTGAAGGCTCGAATTCGTTTGGCATCGAATCTCTGGTCAGGGAAGGATGCTGCTTCGCACCTCGATTCCCATGCCCCTCGTCGAGGGGAACGTATTCGTCGGCAATCATTGCTGAAATGCCCTCAAAAACGGTTTTGGCGCCATCAGACGTGGAATAAACCTTCGGTGGTTCCTTCTTGTGCCCCAGGGCTGCCTTCAGCGTATCGAAGAACCCTTTGACCCTGTCCATGGTGGTATGGCTTGTTCTTTGAATGCCCTGTCGCTGAGTCCGCACGGACTGTTTGGAAATACCATCACTCTTCAATGCTGCATTCTGCGCGTTTATCCATACTTCGAGCGAAGTGGTTTCTCCAAGATACCCATCAATTTTGGCCTGGATTTCCTCTGGTTTGCCAATGGTTCGGCAAACGGCGAGATCCATTTTCAGTTTGTCTGAAAGGTATGCTGTGAGTTTCGAATATGCCAGAACTTCTGGTGCGCGTTTCGCTTTCACGCGGGCGATGAATTCATGGAAGTTGGCAATTCCCTCGGGAGTATCCTTTTTCAGACCCCGGATCAAAATCAGGAAAAGCTGCTGTGTCTGCGACTCGAAATCCTTGTCTGTGGTTCCACCATCATTCTTCTGACCAATCGCCCTGATGGAAGCGTTTTCCAGAGCGTCATACCGCGAGATCAGATCCGTCTGCGGATATTGAGGCTGTGCCAGACAAGGCACCAGAGCAACACGGGAAATGATCAGAAACAGGAACAGGACCCACGAATCAAAGAATTTCGACATTTCTCATTCCTCGACTTCTTTTGATGATGTTCGTATCTTGACACCCCTGGAAGGTCGGAACAGCTCTTTATTTTCTATCCGTTTTGCAGGCCTCTGACAAGTTCCCACCCAATATGGTAAAAACAACCGGAATGGGCAGAAAGTGACAACATTTCATGATCTCCGCTTCCCTCTTTTCGGAAATTCAGTGGGCGTTAAATTTTTTTATTCCCTGATTCCCTCATCCGGACGCCTTTTGCGCGACAAACTGTCAGGCCCGCAGGGCGGGTACATTGACAGGTTTTATAATTGTAATTACAATTTATTAAGGTTTTACTTTTGAGGGGGGGAAATGCTGATGATGAGAAGAACCGTTCTTTTTCTTGTTATGTCTCTTATGATTTCTATTGGCCTTACTGGCTGCGGCAACAATCCGGATACCCTGTTCAAAGATGGGAAGTATGCCGAAGCTTATACCGAATTCGTGAAGCGCGGTGGAACGAATGAGGCTGCCCTGAAAACCGAGAAGGCCAACGCAACCGCGTATGACATCCAGAGTCGGCAGAAAAGCGGCAACCAGGCGATTCACGACTACTACTATGCCGCAGAATGCCAGAAAAACCTGGGCAACACGGCTGAAGCCAATCTTTATTACAGCAAAGTCGTCGATGTCAGCAAATACCAGATCCGGACTCCTCATGACCAGGCTGCTCTGCTGAGAGCCAGTTATGACAGTATGATGCAGGCAGTCCGAAGCTATCGATCGCAGCAGGAAGATTATATTTACGAAGCGACCCGCCCACCTGAAACCGATACGGATCCATACGACAGTGGCAGTGGAAACACCGATCCTTACTCTGGTGGCAGCGGAAACACCGATCCCTATTCCGGTGGAAGTGGCAACACTGACCCCTATTCCGGTGGCAGCGGCAATACCGATCCCTATTCCGGCGGGAGCTCGACGGATCCTTACAATTCCAGGACTCCAACGGTTGCCAAGTCGGCGACTGTCGCCAAGTCCGCGACGCCCAGCGATACATGGATGAGATCTTCATACAATACGCTGTTGGCAAGAAGGCAGGAGTTCGAACAGCTGCTCTATTCGACCACTGCTGATCAGGTTTCAAATATCAGTTCCGTGAAAGATGAGTATCGCTCTTTCTCCACCTCTCTCGATTCGTTCCTGATGGTTGCCGGACCGTATGCAACCGCTGCAGATCCGGATGGTGTCGAAAGCAATTCATCATATTTCTACTCGAGGCTTCAGTCTTCGGCCAATCGGTTCAGTCCGGTTGTGAATGGCGCTCAGGGAAAGATCACATACACGGTTGAGAACTTCAATCTGACCGAACCTCAGCTGGTGACCCAGGCTGCCGCTGCGCTTGGGGCATCCGCCCCATCCGAGGCAGCCCAGGCCCCCTCCGAACCCCAACAGTCGGCTTCTCTTCTGGCTGACCAGGCGCCTGTCCAGGTTTCGGGAGATATCAAAACCGCGGAAGCTTCGATGAAAGCTGCATTTGATGTTTATAAAAATCTTTGCAGCACCGGTGGCGATGCGGCGGCAGTAAGCAAAGCTTTGTCTGACTATAATGCGGCCAAGGCGACATTCAATGCGTTGAAGAATCAAAGTCGCTGACGTCGATCTTTTGAAAACCCCGGCTGAAGAGCCGGGGTTTTTTTATGCGTGCGCCCGGCAGGGCGCACTTCCTAGGAGGTGCAAGTCCTCTG
>CAZQYQ010000099.1:0-14218 GCA_964597625.1 uncultured bacterium | reverse complement strand
ATCGGCGTCTATCTGTATCGCCGCCACAAAAAGGCCCAGTCGGCCCAGGAAGTCCTGCCCAACAGCGGGGATATCCAGGTCACTCCTTCTGATTACGACATGAATCCGGTTATTCCTCCGATGAACCAGACCGGTGCCGTTACCATCGGCGACCAGGATGCGGTTGTCATCTCCGGCACCAACGCTCAGGTCACGACTTCTGTGCCCACGACGACCACGCCCGCTGCCGCCGATACGACCACGGCAGTTCAGCCGGCCGCGACCGTCACTCCGACGACGACCACCACCACCACCACAACAACAACGACTACGAGCACAACGGTGAAGGATGCCCACGCCCGCTATATCGCCGCATACAACAAATACACACAGCTCGTGACGACGGCCGGCGGCAGCGCGACTGAGGTCAAGGCCGCTCTCAATGAGTATCGGACCGCCTACCAGGATTACATCCAGCTCAAGCAGACGGAAAATATGAAATAATCGAAATCCCCCCCGAACATACAAAGGCCGGCGCCCCGGAAATCCGGGGCGCCGGCTGTTTTTTCGTGAATTCTTCGTTCAGAGTTTTCCGGAACAAGCCGGGGCCGGTTCTCCCGGGCGCAGCCTGAAAAATGTCAGGACGGTGTCGCCGAAAAGACGCTCATCGGTCTGCTCGAGAGCGGGTTTTGTCTCGAAACCGAGGTTGTCCCTTTTCTGCCGTTCGATGATGAAGATCGTCTTTGCATGAAACATCGGGCAGACCGGCAGTTCGTTCAAAACAGGCTCCAGCAGCCCCTTCAGATATGGCGGGTCGATACAGACGATATCGAACGGTTCGAGCGGTTTGCCGCGCAGAAAGGACATGCAGTCCATCCGGAACGTGCGGCCACGGTCCGCAAGCCGGGTCATTTCGAGATTTTCGCGGATCGCGACGATGCAGTCGTTCGACAGGTCGACGAATGCGGCAAATGCCGCGCCTCGTGAAAGAGCTTCGATGCCGAGACTGCCTGACCCTGCAAACAGATCCAGAAAACGGCAGTCCGGAATCCGCGCCGCAAGAATCGAGAACAGCGAACTCTTGACGCGGTCCATTGCCGGACGGGTTTTGCCCCCTTTGGGCATTTTCAGTTGTCGGCCTTTTGCTGAGCCTGAGATGATGCGCATCCTGGGTCAGCCTCCTTCCATGAATGTCTCGAGCCGGTCGCCGAAACTCTCGCGCATGCGGTATACAAACCAGTCGCGTGTTTCGGCAGGCTCGACGGTGAGCAGTTCCAGGGCACGTCGACGTGCCTTTTCGATATGTTCCGGAGTCATCCGATGTGAAAACGCAGGATGCGCGATTCCACTCTGGCGCGTTCCGGCCAGATCACCCGGACCTCGCAGGCGAAGATCCTCGGCGGCCAGCTCAAATCCGTCGTTTGTACCGGCCACCAGCCGCAACCGCTCGTTCGCCTCGCCGTCCGAACTTACAAGGAGGCATGCGGACTGCCGCTCCCCGCGACCGACCCGGCCACGAAGCTGGTGCAGCTGTGAAAGCCCGAACCGCTCGGCATTTTCAACGACCATCAGGGTCGCAGCCGGCGAATCAACTCCGACTTCGATAACCGTGGTGGCGACAAGAATATCCGTAGCGCCTGCATGAAACTCTTCCATGGCCGCCTGGCGCCGCTCCGAAGGAAGATTGCCGGTTACGACTGAAATAACGGCGCCTGGAAGCGCGTTCTCGAGATGGGAAACCGCTTCCCGAACCGAGGTTGCCGCAAGCTTTTTCGAGGTTTCGATCAGCGGGCAGACGTAATAAACCTGCTCCCGTCGGGCGATTGCTTCCCGGATCGGAGGGATGGCTTCGTTCCGGTCGGTCAGAAGACGTGTGGTGACCGGCCTTCGGCCCGGCGGCATCTCGCGGAGGATGCCGACGTCGAGGTCCCCGTAAATCGTCAGAGAAAGCGTTCTTGGAATCGGCGTTGCCGACATCAGAAGCAGATGGGGCGTGCGCGAACCAGCCTTGGCGAGGAGAGCTCGGCGGTGGTCGACCCCGAAACGCTGCTGTTCATCGATAACGCAGAATGCCAGATGCGGTACCGCAATCGATTCCTGAAAAAGCGCATGGGTGCCGAAAAAATACCTGAGCTTTCCGGCTGTCAGCTTCTCCAGGACAAGCCTGCGCTCAGCCGGGCGCAGACCTCCGATAAGGAGCCCTGCCGATTCAGCCGCATCGGGAAAAAATGCGCAGAAACGCTCCAGGTGCTGTCTTGCAAGGATTTCGGTCGGCGCCATGAACACACTTGTCGTGCCGGGCTCGTATCGCTCGGCATGATGACGCATTGCAAGAAATGCAACGAGCGTCTTGCCCGAACCAACGTCGCCCTGAAGCAGGAGATTCAGCGGGGAAGCATCGGGAGCCGGCCGCAGACCTTCCAGGAGCCTGCCGAGAACGAGGCTCTGGTCATGGGTGAGCTTGAACGGGATCGGATACCCGGGCTCAGCAGGCGGAATCGGGCGTTCTGCAATCGGGTCAGGACCAAGTCTGCCGGTGATCCGCCGACGTCTCTCCCAGACTCCCATTTGAAACAGAACCTGGTCGAAAAAAGCCATGGTGTGCCGCGCACGTGCGGCGATCTCCGGCGTTCTGGGCCAGTGAAAATCGAAAAACGCCTGTCTCAGCCGGGGAAACGGTCCCGCTTCATTCAGATTCGGGAAGCTCGATGTCCAGTCGATCGAGATGAGTGCGCGGGCGATCAGCTGTCTGATCTGCCTGGCTGAAAGCCTGGCTTCCGAAAGGGCTTTGCCGCCTGAATAGACGGGAGTGAGACTCCCCTGAACCGGAGGTGGTTCCGTCGAATCCTCCCGTTCATGCTCTGGATTGTCGAGAACAGGAGCGCCTTTCATCTCGACGGCGGCACTGAACAGATAATAGGAGCCGCCGATGACAAGCGATTTGACGAGATACGGCTGATTGAACCATCTGGCTCTGACGACGGCCGTTCCGTCGTCGAACTCCGCCCAGACGATGGATAATCCCGCGTGGGGCCGGCTTCCCTTGACGGATTTGAGAACGGCCAGAAACGGACCCTGCAGGGTGTGCTCCGGTTTCAGCTCCCGGAGCGTGTGGAGGGTTGTACGATCCTCGTATCTCCGTGGCTGCAGACGCAGGAGATCCGTAACCGTCAGAAGCCCGGCATGCCGGAGGGCGTCGGCTCGTTTCGGTCCGATGCCGCGAAGCTGCTCAAGAGGGGTATGGAGAGTGATTGCCGGTATGTCTGAAGAGTGTTTTGCCATCTGCGTATGCGGTGATTCCTGCCTCAATTCGTTCCGCGGCTGTCCACCGGTTGCCCATGCGAGCCAAAGAGAGTGCCGTGAGAAAAATACAAAAATAATAACAAATAGTATAATATGACGGGTTAGAGTGAGATGTCCGTATTTCAAACCCTCTGCTGCAGAAGCTGGAGTGAAAATATTTCGTTAGAGATAGAATTGCTCCGGACTCGATGGAGCTCCCCGCAACGCCAGGACGAGGGCATCCGTCACGGTTCCTCTTCCCGCCGGAACCGCTCTGCATGAAATCGAACGCGGCCGGGACTTGATCAGGGATGCTGCTCGAAGAGCTGCTTGAGAATCATGAAGTCGCTGCACATATAGGCGAGCTCCCAGCCGTTCTTCCCGGCTTCATCGAGCAGCGCGCCGAGTTTTTCGATGAAATCGGGGCCCTGCATTTCGCGAAGATCAAAGGTCTTGTAGTTCCAGAAACGGTTGGCTTTGACGAGCGGCATACAACGATCTCCTTACGATGATCAAGCCTCGGTGAGGGTTGATTTGACGAACAGATAGCTCTGCATCAGAGCCTTGAGTGATTCATCGGGATTCGGCGACTGAGCGCAGGCTTTGAGGGTTGCGTCGAATGCCGTGAATGCCTCGGCCGGGCGCGCGGTGGCCTGGAGGCAGTAGGCGAGCAGCAGGTGTGACTCGACATCAAGCGGCGAGAGCGATATGGCGCGCATCAACACTTCGACCGCCTGGTCATAACTGTGCGCATGCAGGTGAAGCATGGCCAGTTTCTGGAACAGTACCGGGTTTCTCGGTGAAAGCTCAACGGCGCGGGTCAGGAGCTGAATGCTCTCGCCCGTGCGGCCGCCGAACTGGAAAATCTGGGCGAGAATGAGATACGCGCCGAGAAGCTTCGGATAAAGGCTCAAGGCCTTGACAAGATGGTCTCGGGCCTTCTGAAAATCTTTCTGAAAATAGGCGATTGTGCCGAGATTGTAATGCGCTTTGACCAGGTTGGGCTGCTGGGTAAGAGCTTTTTCATACAGCGGCGCGGCATCGGCGAAGTTTTTCTGAATGTACTGAAGGTTCGCCAGGCCCAGGATTGCCTTGAAATTGTCCGGCTGCGCCTCGATGATGGAGTTGTAGAGAACCTGAGCCTGCTGGAATTCACGCGCATTGACAGCGTTGGCGGCCATTTCCAGTTCCTGCTCGAAGCTTTCCGGTACGGGTTCGGAAGGAGCCGGTTGCGGCGTCTGCGTTTCGGCTTCTGCAGACTGCGGGGGAAAGGGCTTCTCTGACGGAGGCGGCATCCGGGCCTGCGATACTGCCTGCGGAACATCCGAAACGGGCGTATCCACGACCCCGGCCGGCGGAATCGAAGCGGCGGCCTCCGCCGCGCCTGGCTCGAGGAGGCTGGCGATCAGCGAGTTCACTTCGGTATTCAGCTTCGGATCGATACTGATGGCCGTGCCGATTTCACCGAGGACATAGGTGGCTGACTGGCGATGCCTCTTCTCGGTATGGCTGATCAGCTGGTGAAGATTGTCGAGAACCGTGTATTCGTTCCATGACCAGAGGGCTCTGATCGCATTGCTCTTGATCCGGTTGTCATCGTGTGCCAGCAGGCGCTTGAGCGCTGCAATGATGGGCGGGGGCGGTGCGGTCCTGCTGAGCTTCTGAAGGGCCTCAATCGTATTCGAAACGACACGGCTGTCGGCATCATCGAGGTAGGTGAGCAGTTTTTCACGATAGGCGGCATTCGCCGTTTCTCCGAGGCTGCTGATCAGAGTGGCCCTGACGATCGGGTTGTCATCGGTATCGAGACGCGGCGCCAGCAGTTCGCTGATGGAATCGGGCGCGCAGCGGGCAATTGCCTGCACGACCTGAACCCGGACATCGTAGTTCGGATCGTCGAGAAGCGGTGTCAGAAGCTTGACAGCGTCGGGCGACTGGAGCTTTTTGAGCGCGTTCGCCGCATTGCGCCGAACATCGGCGTCATCATCACGCAGCGCGGCGGCGAGCTTGGGAATGAACCGGACGTCATGGATCTCGCCCATCGCATACGCTGCCGAGGCGCGGTACAACTTGTCGGTATGAGAAATCATCTGGGTGATCGTATCCGAAACATCGAAATCACCATACTTCCAGATCGCTTTGGCGACATTCGCCCGCACACGGTTGTTCGGGTCATCCAGATAGGGTTGTATAATGCCAACAATAGAACTCGATTTGATGCCTTCGATGGCTTCGATCGCATTTGCCCGGACGCGAGGGTCCTCATCGCGCAGCGCGGCCTGGAAAATCGGCAGCATGCGCTCGTTCGACATCAGGCCCAGGGCCATGATGATCGAAGCCCGGATGCGCGGGCTTTTTTCCTGCGCAAGAATCCGCTTCAGGAGGGGGATGGAAAGGTGATTCTTGATTTTGCCGAGCGCGTTGATGGCCGAGATGATCGCTTCCTCTTCGAAGAAGATCTTCCCGCCTCCGCTTCCGGCCGTGCCGCCCGCAACATTCGTGTCGGCATACTCGTTCAGCGATTCCATCAGAACGTTGAATGCCTCCTGATTTTTAATCATGCCGAGCGCCTGGGCTGCATTGAAGCGGACTTCCTGCTGCGAGTCGTTCAACGCCTGCACCAGAAGGGATATGGCACGCGAACTTTCAATGTTCCCGAGGGCAAGGGCCATGAAGTCCTGGATGTTGTCGCTTTCGAAATTTTCGAGCAGAAAAGCGGTCGCCTGCTCGCATTTGAATTTGGACAGGGCGATGGCAGCTTCACGGCGCTGGTGATAATCACCGGTTCTGAAGCCGGCGATCAGCGAAGCGAGCAACGGTCGAAGCTTGTTGAGCAGGTTTTCTACGGACGGCATGGGCATCAGCACCACCCTGGAATCTGAAGAGGTAAGGAGTGTGAAAAGAAGTTTATCACGGCGTTCGATAACTGGAAAGACAGAGTTCTGCTCATGCTATAATTCTTCACATGAGTGGCGGAACAAGCCTGTATGAACTTCTGAAACTTACATTCGACCGTCGCGGCTCCGATCTGCACCTGAAGGTCGGCCAGGCCCCGGCAATTCGCGTCGATGGTGTCATCGAGCATCTCGACAGGGTGCGCTTTTCCAGGAATGAGTTCGCGCGTGTCCTGGAAGCGATTCTCACCACGGAGCAGGCGAAACAGTTCGAGGGATCAAACGAGCTTGATTTTGCCTACTCGCTCGAAGGCGTCTGCCGGTTCAGAGTCAACCTGTATCGCGATATCAATGGACCGGGCGCCGTTTTTCGCGTGATTCCGTTCAAGGTGATGAGCTTTGACGAGATCGGTCTCCCGGTCGCCGCTCAGAAACTCATCGAGCAGCCGAATGGTCTGATTCTCATCACAGGCCCGACCGGCGCCGGCAAGACCTCGACGCTCGCGAGTTTTATCAGCTACGTGAATGCCCAGGCGCGCAGGCACATCGTGACCATTGAAGATCCGATCGAATACCAGTTCGAAGACATCATGTCGATCATCAACCAGCGCCAGGTCGGAAGCGACTGCAGGGGATTTTACGAGGGACTGCTGACGGTTCTTCGCCAGGATCCCGATGTCGTCGTGGTGGGTGAAATGCGTGAGCCGAAAACCATCGCTTTGACGCTGAATGCGGCCGAAACCGGAAAACTGGTTCTGGCGACGCTTCATACGACTTCGGCGGTTCAGACCGCCGAACGCATCGTCAACGTGTTCCCCGAAAACCAGCACCGCCAGATTCTGCATCAGCTTTCGACGGTTCTTCGCGGGGTCGTCTCGCAGACGCTCCTGCCAAGAATCGATGGCGGCCGTATTGCCGCATTCGAGGTGCTGATCAATACCTCGGCGGTACGCGCGCTGATCGGCGAGGGGAAGATCCATCTCATTCCCTCGTTTTTGGAAACCGGCTCCGAGTTCGGCATGACAACCATGGAAATGTCGCTCGCGGCGCTGGTCAAACAGGGGAAAGTCCGGGCCGAAGATGCTCTGATGGCTGCCCCGCAACCGGCGGCTCTGCGCAAACTGCTCGGCGGAAAGGAGTAACGGCGCGATGCTGCGAATACACAGGTATTTCGACCTTGCTCTCGCGCGGAACTCTTCCGATCTGCATCTCAAGGCGGGCAGCCCTCCCGTGCTGCGCATTGGCGGCAGACTGATTCCCCTTTCCGAGGAGCCGCTCGCGTATCAGGAGATGCCGAATATCTTTCTGCCGTTGATGGATACGCGGCAGCAGGAATCGCTGCGCGAGACGATGGAAGCGAACTTCATGGTCGCCTACCGCGATCGGGTTCGGGTGCGCGTCTGCATTTACAGGCAGCGGGGCTGCCTTTCCGGGGCTTTCAGGTTCATTCCGACCCGCGTGCCGAGCATCGACGGCCTCAAACTGCCGGTAAAACTCAAGGAAATGGCTCAGAGGCCGCGCGGCCTCTTCCTCGTCACCGGCCCGGCCAACTCGGGCAAAACACATACCCTGGCCGCGATGGTTCATGAAATCAACAAGGGTAGTTCACGTCATATCATCACGATCGAGGACCCGATCGAGTTCATTCATGCGCCGCGACGCTCGATTTTCACGCAGCGCGAAATCGGCTCGATGACGGCGGGCTACCAGACGGCGCTGATGCATGCGCTTCGCGAAGACCCTGATGTGATGCTTGTCGGGGAGATGCGCGACGTCGATACGGTCGAGATGGTGCTGACCGCCGCCGAGACCGGCCATCTCGTGCTTTCCACGCTCCACACCGTCGGAGCTGTCCAGACGATCGACCGCATCATCAACATGTTTCCGGGTCACCGCCACGATGAGATCCGCACCCAGCTCTCGTTGTCGCTGCTGGGGCTGATTTCGCAGATTCTCATGCCGGGCCGCAACAAGAATGAACGGATCATGGCGTATGAACTGATGATTCTCAACCCGGCGATGCGCAACCTGATACGCGAGAAAAAAACGAACCAGCTTCGTTCGACGCTCATGCTTGCGCGCAAGGAGGGCTGCGTGACTCTTCGCGACAATCTCACCGAACTCATGCGGGACGAACGGGTCGACGGCAAACTCGTCAATGCTATTCTCAAGGAGATCGTGGAATGACGGATGCCGACCTTCACGAGATCGAACCTTTTCGCTTTATCAAGGCTGCGCGCAGACTGATGCGGCCTGCGACCGACCGGCTGTCGGCGATCGTTCAGAATGCGGACGCTTCAGAGGAAGTGAAGACGGAAGCGCTTCTCGCCATGGGAAAAATTGGGGACCCGGCGGCACTGGGAATCATGCGCAACGCCCTCGACGGCTGGCCGGACAGAATCGAGCCCATTACCGCGATCGGGTATCTGCGCGACAGTTCGCCTGTCCCGCGTCTTCTCGAGCTGCTCGACGACCCGGAACATCCGTTCAAGGAAGAGATCGTGCGTGTGCTGGGCGTGATCGGCGATCCCATGGCCGGGAAAAAACTCATGGAGCTGCTCCGGGACCAGGACCGCATGGTGCGCTACGAGGCCGCATGGGCGCTGTACAAAATCGGCGGCCGGGATGTCGCCCAGAGCCTGTGCCGGCTTCTCGCGGATTCCGACGAGTGGATCGTCATCAATGTCCTGGAAATCCTGTCGCGCCTCAAAGAAGCCGATGCGATTCCCGCGCTGGTCGGCCAGTTTGAAATTGCCCGTGATCCACGCCTGAAGGCGATCATGATCTCATCCCTGGCCACCTTCGCCGAGCCGCAGCTGCTGCACATTTTCGAAAAGGGTCTTGAATCCTTTGACCCGCGCATTCAGGCGAATGCCGTCGAGGCCATCGCGCTGCTGAAAATTCCGGCACTCGAAATGCGGCGCAAATTGAAAAAATTCTTCACGCATCCGAATAACCGCGTCCGTGCCAATGTCTGCATCGCGCTCGCGAAAGCCGACGAGGGAAAGGTCATCGAAGAGATCGACGCGATGCTCGCCAGTCCCGATATTCCGACGCGCCGCTCGGCCGGGTATGTGCTATCGAGAGTTCAGATCCGCGGCCGTGACGCTTTGATCGACCGGCTGCTTGCGGACGAGGCGTATGTCGTTCGCAAAATGGCCCTGAAAGCCGTTCTGGCCCTTGAAACAGAGGTGGGCCAGGCCAGAATCATCCCGCTGCTGCGTGACCCGAACCAATGGGTCCGGCGGGAGGCCGTGGACTGCGCCAGAAAAGTCCCGGGGTTTCCCGTTCAGCCCGTCTTGGAAGCCTTCAGGGAGGAGTCCTCCCCGTCGGTCTGGGAAAGTCTGCTGGCATTCTTTGTCGAACGGCGTGTCGACTCCTGCGTTCCCTTCATCATGCAGAAAATCAAATCCGAACCGGAAGAAGGCCTGCCGCGGCTCATCTCCGCCCTCGGCCATCTCGATGCGCGCGAAGCCGTTGCCGAAGCGAAGCGGTTTATCGGCACGGCCAGTGATGAAACCATGCGCGAATTCTATATCGCGCTCCTCCTGCACGGCGAGATGAGCGTTTTCATGGAACTCGCGACGCTGCTCCGGGAAAAGACCCGCGAAGAAGATCTTATGACGGTCATTCGTGTGGCCGGCGAAGTGGGAGGGTTTCTCAAAAATACGGAGGAGTATTCACGGCGTCTCACGGAAGCTCTTTCCGTCGAAGTCAAAAAAGACATGGAGGGAGTCGCGGGACTGGATACCCAGGCCGCGGTGATGCCCGTTCAGCCGTCGATAGACTCGCTTCCTCAGGGCATTGCTCTGATCGAAGCCGGAAAAACGGATGAGGCGCTGAGCTTTTTCGAACGGTTCATCAGAGCGTTTCCGCACCATCCCGATGCGCTTTACAACCTCGCCCTGATTCAGTTCAAACGCAACGAACCCGAGAAGGCCCAGCCGTATCTGATGAGCCTGATGGAAAAGGCCCCGTCGCATGTCGCGGGGGGGCTGATGCTTGGGCAGATCCATTTCAAGAAGAAACAATGGACGTCTCTCCTGGAGCTGTACGAACAGATCCGGAAATATATTGCCGCGGATGACAAAAAGACTCTGGGTCAGGTTCATGGGGCTCTCGGGCTGGCATATTTTCATCTCAAGCGGTATCAGAAGGCGATCGAGGTGCTCAATCAGGCGATCCAGGAGAATGCACGCGACCTTTCCTCCTGTTACCATCTCGCCCTGTCGTATTATGCGATCAAGGAGCACGGTTCAGCCCTCAAGCTGCTCAAGGGGCTGAAAAAGAGCCTCCCGCCTGACAGCAGGGTGTTTAGGAATGTCGAGGAGCTGCTTCAGAAACTCGAGGATTAACGTGAAATGAACATGCAACTTTTCATTGCTTCCTGCCGATAACGAGTGACGACTGATTCGACATTCGATTGAGCGAGGCCACAGGCATGGATGTGCTGTTCAAGGTCCTGGGAGAGGTTGCCAGAGCCCGAGCGTCAGACCTGCATATATATCCCGGTGAAAATCCCTTCATCCGGGTGAACGGTGTTTTGCAGCAGCTGCCGGGAATGGCCTTCAGCGAGGACGACGTCAAGAAGATCATCCTTGGAACGAGCTCGCCCAGGGCGAGAGCAATCCTCGGCAAGCAGCGCCAGGTCAACTACTCCTGGGATCGAGGCACGGAGGGCCGCTACAGGTTTTCCGTGTTTTTTGACCGAGGCAAGTTCGGGATTGCGATCCGCGTCATTCCGGTCGTGCCGCCGAAATTCGGTGATCTCGGCCTGCCGGAGCCGATCAAAAAAACGCTCGCGAAATCTTCCGGTCTGATCATCGTCGGCAGTCCGTCCGGGCATGGAAAAACGACGACGATTGCGGCGCTGCTCGATTTCATCAACACGCATTTCGAAAAAAATATTATTACCGTCGAAAACCCCGTCGAGATCAAATTCAAGGACGACCGTTCGACATTCATCCAGCGGGCGATTCCCCTCGATGTGGCGAATTTCTATAGCGGTCTGAATGAAGCCTACAGGCTTGACCCCGATGTGGTCGTCACCGATTCCCTGAATTATCGTGACGCGCTCGATGAAGCGCTGTTTCTGTGCGAATCCGGCTGCACCGTGATCGGTGCAACCGACGGTGGAAGCTGCGCGCAGATCATCGAACGCCTGATTTATTCGCGGGAGGCGGAAGATCGCGACTCTCTGAAGGGAAAGCTCGCGACGCATGTCTCGATGATCATCGGTCAGAAACTTGTGCAGCGTTCCGATAACTTCGGCCGGATCGCCGTTTTCGATGTTCTGGTGAATACATCACAGGTGAAGACCCTCATCAGGAATGAGAATCTCGTGATGCTGCGAACCATTCAGGAACAGGATCACGCCTCGGGCATGCAGACGTTTGACCGGCACCTGGCTTCGATGGTTCAGAAAACAGTGATTACGGCCCAGACGGCGATCGCCTATGCAGACGATCCGCACGAAATGTCGGGCCGGTTCACCCGGAAGTGAGGCTGCGATGGATCTGAAACAGCTGATTTCAGCGGTCCTGGAACAGGGCGGCACTGAGATTCACCTGAAAATCGGTTCCCCGCCGCTTGTCAGGCAGAATAAGTTTCTGCGAAGGCTTTCTCTGCCGGCCATTCAGGCAGGTGATATCGAGGGAATCATCAAGCAGGCTCTTTCTCCGGCCGACCTGGCCAAATTCAGCCAGCAGAGATCCTTTGAAGGCAATTTCTTCGGCGCCCCCCCCTGCAATTACCGGCTGAACCTTTTCCAGGCGCAGTCGGAGACGATGGCGATCATCCGGCTGATCAGAAAAGCCGTTCCGAACTTCGCGGAAATCTCGTTCCCGACGGCAATGGACTCGCTGACCCAGGCAAAAGCAGGCCTGGTCATCATTGCCGGGCCGTGCAGGTCAGGGATATCCACTTCCCTGGCGGCTTTCGTCGAGAGAGTCAATCAAAACCGGGCAGCGCATATCCTCCTGTTTGAGGATCCGATCGAGTTTTCCTTCGAACCGAAAAAATCACGCATTTCTCAGCGCCAGTTCAAAACGGATGTGATCTCGATCGAGGCCGGAATCAATTTCGCGAAACGCATGGACGTGGATGTCCTTGTCATCGGCGATCTCAAACGCGAACTGCCGTTCCGCAGCATTCTCGAATACGTTGCCGGCGGTCATCTGGTTGTTCTGACGATGCAGACGCTCGGCATTCAGAACACGCTCGAAAAGATTCTCTTCGCCTTTCCCGAAAATGACCGGACCTACATCGGAAATGTTCTTGCAACCTGCCTGCTCGGCATCTGTTCACAGGCGTTGCTGCTGCATCCCGGAGAAAAGCGCCTCCGGCCGATTCACGAAGTGCTCATCTCGAACAGCACCATCAGTGGAATTCTGCAGAAGGGGCGTGCGAATCAGATTGAACCGAACATGCGGAGTGCAGGCGAAGGAAGCATCACGTTCGAACAGAGCGCCGGTCGGATGATTCGAGAGGGCGTTCCAAAAGATGTCATCGATGCGTTCATATCGATGTACCGAGGGATCAAGAGTGCATGATGAACATAACGGCACGATCTGACCGTGGTTTCACGTTGATCGAGATGAGTGTCGTCGTCGCCATCATAGGCATTCTGTATTTCACGGTTGCTCCCATGTACGGCACGACGATCATCAGAGCCAGGGAAACGGCGCTGAAAGAAGATCTGCAGGTCATGCGAAAAGTGCTCGACCAGTATTTCAAGGACCGTCAGAAGTGGCCCGAGGATCTGGATGGTCTTGTTCGCGACGGGTATCTGCGGGTTATTCCCGCAGATCCGATGACCGGCAGGTCTGACACGTGGCACACCATTCCCTCGGACGATGGGCATGCCGATGTCTTCGATATTCGTTCCGGAGCCGCCGGGCAAGGCATTGACGGCACCTCGTATGGTTCCTGGTGATTCCGGCCGTTTCCGCGCAGCATCGGGAGCCGCGCTGCTTGCGCTCACGATTCTCCTGCTGATCATGGGCTTTTCTCTTTCGGTGATACTGCCGCGGGCGAATCTGGACGTGAAACGTGCGAAAGAGGATGAACTCCGTTTCATTCTCGGTGAATTCAGACGGGCCTCTGAAAAGTTTTCCTTCAGAAACGGCCGCCATCCTCTTTCTCTCGATGAGTTGTGCCGGGATGAAAAAGGGCAGCGGTTCCTGCGGAGAATCTATGATGATCCCATGACCGGCAAAGGGGACTGGTCCGTGCGGTATGCTCCGGAGGGGCTCGAAATCCGTTCTTCGAGTCAGGAAGAGTCGACGGGCGGGATTCCTTACAGGAATTTCCAATAAAATATAAAAATAAAATATAAAAGGAAAAATAAGAAGGGCGCCTCGAGAGGCGCCCTTGGTTGTTCGGGAAAGATTACTTACCCTTGTTGACCTGGTCCTTCAGCTCTTTGCCGGGAACGAACTTGGCAACGCGCTTGGCCGGGATCTGGATGGATTTCTTGGTTTTGGGGTTGACACCCTTGCGGGCCGCGCGCTTCACGGTCAGGAAAGAACCGAAGCCGACCAGCTGAACCTTGTCACCCTTCTTGAGGGAGTCTTTTACGGACTCTACAAAAGCCTTAAGAACGGCTTCGGATTCGACGTTAGTAATGGCGGCCTTTTTTGCGACGGTCTTCAAGAGATCCTGCTTGTTCACTGGGTGAACCTCCTCGATCAGATGATGTGATGGTGCTATTCTTGTAACATATTTTCTATCGATCCCGCAAGTGAAAAGCCAAAAAAAATGCCGTAAAATCGGCTTTCCGAAATTACGATGGTCTGATAACGGCTTTGGGAGAGCGTTCTCGGCGAAGGAGCAGTTTCGCGAAAGCGATTCCTTCCGCACCGGTCCGGCCGAGCATGCGTGCAATCTCGGCTTCACGTTCGCTTTTCTTGACTTCTCCGATTCTGACAACGGTTTCACCATGAATAACTTCTTTCGTCACGGTGAAATGTCTGTCTGCTTCTTTCGCGATCTGGTGCAGGTGCGTGACCAGAACGACCTGTTTCTTTCGGGAAAGCCGTTCCAGACTGGCTGCAACCGCTTCT
>CAZQYQ010000098.1:0-14308 GCA_964597625.1 uncultured bacterium | reverse complement strand
TCATCCTTGGCATGCGTTTCCTTGTGCAGGTCGATGATATGCATGTGATACTCACCGTTGGCCGGTTCGAGTTCGATGAGCTGGCGGTATTCTGAAATGGCTTCCTGGAAGCGGTGCTGCTGCGAATACAGATCCGCGATTCTTCTGTGCACTCCAATGTTTTCCGGATCGAGTTCGAGAACCTTTTTGTAGGTGGCCTCAACCTGTTCGAACAGATTTTTCCGGTAATAAACCTTCGCAAGCTCGACCATCGCAAACGCGTTGTTCGCATCGAGCTGCAGAACTTTTTCAAAACACTCGATCGACTGCGAAATAGCCTCTTCCTCAGAAATCGAAGTGTCCAATCCCTTGGAAACGAACAGGCCGAGCTCGAGCCAGTCCTGCGGAGTCTGGTTCTTGTTCGCCGATTCCCGAATCTGGGTATTCAGCTCCGCAAGCTCTTCCGGGGTATGGAAATTGTTCATGACCTTGAATTTGAGCTGCGTAATCAGCTGAATGCGCACGTTCAGATTGGTCGGATAATTGCTTTTTGCCTTGTGAAGCACTTCGACCGCCTCGACGATCTTGCCTTTTCTCGTATACAGATCGCCAAGCCTGACCGGGATATCCTTGAACCTGTTTTCCTGATCGTAGGAGATCGCCTGCTCATACTCGAACGTGGCTTCATCGAACATGTTTTTCGATTCATACAGCCTGCCGAGATGATACCGGGCTTCGAGGTTGCGGGTGTCGAGATCGATAATGCTGTCGTAATGCATGATTGCCGCATCGATGTCGCCCGATTTTTCAGCATCCTGAGCTCGCTGCATGGCATCATCGATTTCATGCGAACGCTGAGACGCACTGAGATTCGCGAAAAAGTCTGTTGCGACCGAGTTCCCTGCATCGATATCGATGACGTTCTGGAACCATTTTTTCGCGGTATCGAGCTCATTTTTTTCTTTATATAACAGGGCAAGCTGTAGAACCGGATCCAGCTTGTTCGGGTCGATCTGCACGGCGGCCTCGAACCGCTCGATGGCCTCATCTGCCCAGCCTTTTTGCTGGAAAATCTGACCGAGCATCACGAGCCCGTCGTAATGGTTTGGCTCGACGCCGAGGAGCTCCTGGAGTTCCATGGATGCATTATCGGGCTGTTCTATCTTGAGATAAGCCCTGGCCATGGCCACATAGACTTCAAGATACTCCGGTTTGAGTTCTTTGGCCTTGCTCAGACTTTCGATTGCCTTGTCTGTCTGGTTCAGCTCGAGATGCACGAGGCCGAGTTCATACCAGCCGATCTCGTTGTTCGGGGAGAGCCGAAGGACATTCTCATACTCGAGGATCGCATTCTTGCACATGCCGCGGTCATTGAAAATACGTGCCTGGTTCAGACCTTCGGAGGCCTGGTTCGAAAGCTTGACCCGTGACATCTGGTCATGCATTTCCTTGCCTTCTGCATGCAGCGGATCGAGCCGCAGAACTGCTTCGAACTCTGCGAACGCTTCCTCGATGCGATTTTTGTCCTTCAGGGCGACGCCCATCTGGTAATGGGCCTCCGCTGAATCAGGGTTGACCTTGACGGCCTCCTGAAGTTCAGTGACGCCGTTATCGATCATGGCTTCGTCATTGAATTCATGGCCCATCATGATATAGATGCGGCCGAGTTCAATGTGGCCGGTCGGATCCTGCGGCGCTTCCCTGATGACTTCCTTGAAGGCCATCGTGGCCTGGTCGAACATCTTCGTAAACGCATACACCCTTCCGAGCTGTACGCGGGCCTCGATGTTCGACGGATCGAGCGAGATGAGTTGTTTGAGTTCGAGGATCGCCATCTCCTGTTCGCCCGATTTGGTATATGCCTCGGAGAGGAGGGCGGTGATCCGGCTCTCGCCGGGTGCGAGGCTTCTGATTTCCTTCATCAGCTGCACCGCTTCGGAATATTGCTCTCGTGCGATGTAAAGTTTGCCCAGTTCGATCGCCACATCAATGTTCTGCGGTGAAACGGTTCTGGCCTGATTCAGAATTTCCAGTGTCTCATCAAACTGGTTGCGGCCGAGATAAATTTTGGAAAGTTTAATATAGATGTCAATTTTTTCAGGATCGCGCTGGCGGAGGGCTTCCAGTTCCGTTATGGCGGCCTGGTGGTTGCCGGCTGCGAGATAAATCTGGATGAGCCGGTCGGTGATGCGCTCGTCCTCGGGGGCGAGTTCTTTCGCCTGCTGGAGAGCCTGCCCGGCCTCTTCCATCTGGTTGTTCTGCTGCAGAAGCGCACCGAGTTCGAGAAACAGCATCGGCTCACGCGCACTGAGATCGATGGCGCGTTTCAACGATGCGATCTGGTCTTGGCTGCGGCCGAGCTGTTTGTAGAGCGCGCCGAGTTCGAGATGGGCCTGCAGATTATTGGGATCGACCAGGATGATCGCCTGATATGACTCGATGACCTTCTCATTGAGGCCTTTTTCCTTGTACAGGTCAACCAGGGCATAGTGCGGCGATGGGTCCTGCGGATCGAGTTCCAGGGCCTTCTTGAATGAAGTGATCGCTTCGTCGTTCTGGCCGAGTTCCTGGTAGATTTTCCCGAGTTTGACCGTCCAGGCCACCGATGGGCTGAGCCGCATCAGGGAACGGAGGGTCGCGACCTGGTCTTTCTTGCGGCCTGCCTGGCTCTGGAGGGTTTCAAGATCGATCCAGAGCTGAAGGTTGTCGGGGTCGGCCTCGAGCAGCTGGGTGATGGCATCGATCTCTTCTGCAGCCATGCCCTTCGAGCGGTAAATAGCTCTGAGTTCGCCCTTGATTTCCGCGCGATCCGGCTCAAGCTCGAGAACACGCGTATAGTAGGCGTTTGCTTCGTCCATCATTCCGCGGGTACTGTAGGCGCGGGCGAGCAGGAGGAACAGATTGCTGTCATCGGGCCGATGCACGGAAAGTGCTTCAAGAGTATCCATGACAGGCTCGGGGTGGGCGCCTGACAATACCAGCTCATATATTTTTTCAGCAATACCGATGTTTTCCGGGTCGGCGTGGAATGCCTTGTGATAGGCGTCAATCGCTTTGTCCAGCTGGCCGGCCGACTCGTAGGAGGTCGCAAGATGCAGCATGACCTCGGCCGAGCCTGAATCGAGTTCGGCGATGGCTTCGAACTGCCTGATCTGCTCGTCATACGCGCCTTTTTGCCCGTACAGCTGGGCCAGCTCGTAACGGATCTCGAGCCAGTCCGGTTTGATTCTGACGATCTCAAGGAACTCGGCGATCGCTTTGTCCGCGTTCTCAAGGCGTTGCCAGAGCTTGCCGCAGCGGTAAAACACCTCCAGGTTGTCTTTCGTGAGCTCTTTGACCGACTGGTATTTTTCGAGGGCTTCCTCGAGCTTGCCCTTCGATTCGAGATCTTTTCCGATGCGGAAATGCACATCGGGATTATTCGGATCGAGATACTCCGCCTTCTTGTATTCCATCAAAGCGTCGTTATACTGCCCGTTCAGATTGTAGGCCTCACCCAGCTCAAAATGCAGCAGGGCGTTATCGGGGGAGCCTTCGATGGCACGCGCATACAGATCGATGGCACCCGTGACATTGTCGCGGGTGATGGCAAGCCGGGCGAGTTCAATAGCTGCCTCTACACACGAAGCATCCGTTTCATAGGCAGAGTGAAAATGTTCTTCCGCCTGTTCGTAGTTTCCGCGGCTCAGCTGCAGCTTTCCCATTTCGAGCTGAAGCTTGGCATCGCCGGGCTGGCTTCGAAGCGCCTGACCGAAAAGTTCCACGGCCCTGTCGACGTTGCCGACAGCAAGGAGAAGCCGGCCCAGCGGACGAAGCAGGGTCGGGTTAGTCGGGTCTTTTTCCGCAAGGGCTTCGAATGCCTTGATGGCCTGATCGTTCTGCCCAAGCGCCTGATGGCACTCGGCTTTCATTTTCAGCGTGGGCGCATGGTCGGGATTGTCATTCAACACCTGCGTAAAGGTCTGAACCGCCTTCTCATACTGCTTGAGATCGTAGTATGCCTGCCCCTTCTCGAGAAGGATTTCCCAGCGGCTGATCATCTGTCTGCGCTCCTCGTGGTTCTGTCTTTCATGCTGCGTCTGTATCCAACACCAGGCTCAGGTCGCGGCCGGCTGCAGTTCGTCGGCTTTTTCAAACGCCCTGATTGCCTCTTCGCTGTTCCCAAGATTCCTGTAAACCTTGCCCATGAGATAATACACCTCGCTCGTGGGTTTTTCCATGGCGGCAGCCTTCTTCAGCTCGATCAGGGCCTCCTCGAACTTGCCCTTTTCGAGATAATCCGTCCCGAGCCGGACGAGAATCTCGATATTTCCGGTCATCATCGATTTTGCCTTTTCAAACGTTGCTGTGGCCTTTTCGCGATCACCGGTGTCTTCATAACACTTGCCGAGCAGGAAGAACGCCTCGCCATTTTTCGGATCGAGCATCGTGGCCTTGTTCAGACATTCGATGGCTTCCCTGGTCATGCCGTTTTCGTTGTAGAGGCTGCCCAGCTCGAAATGCACTTCCGGATGGTTCGAGTCGAGATTGATGACCTTCTTGAGCTCGTCGATCGCCTCGGAGATCTTGAATTTCCTCCGATACGCCTTGCCGAGTTCAAAGTGTGCGCGGCTGTTCGTCGGATAGAGACTGATGGCTTTTTTATACAGGGTAACCATCTTGTCGTAATACTTCTTTTCCCAGTAAATGCCGCCGAGCGCGTAGATGCATTCGAGCAGATCGGCGTTGAGGGAAAGAGCTTCCTCGTATTTTTCCATGGCTTCGTCAAGCTGGCCGAGATTGCGCAGCGCTTCACCGAGTTCGAAGTGGAAAAGCGCATTGCGGGGAGCCAGTTCGACGGCTTTCCCATACAGATCCTGCATTTTCTGGAAATCGCCCTTGAGTTTGTACTTTGCCCCGAGCCGGTAAATGATGTTCACATTGCCCGGCTTGAACTGAAGGGCTTTTTCAAACGCAGAAATCGCGCCATCGGTATCTTCGAGCTTGTCACACGCCTCGCCCAGCTCACTGTAAACCGAGTAGTTGTCGGCTTCGAGCTCGATCGCCTTCTTGAAAAACTCACGGGCCTTTGTCCAGTCTTCGAGGTGGGCGTAAATGATTCCCAGCTTCTGATAGGCATCGACATAATCGCTCTGCAGCAGCAATGCCTTGTTGAACATCTCGAGCGCCGAGTTGAACTCGCCTTCCCGGTAATACACGTCACCCAGTTCGTAATGGATGACGGCATTGTTGCGGTCGAGGTCGATCGATTTGAGAAACTCCGCGATCGATTCCGCGGAAGCGCCCTTATCCCGCAGGTGGCGACCGAGCTCGAGATGCGCTCTCGAATTCCCCGGGGCAAGCGAGATCGTCGAACGATATTCTGCTATAGCGTCATCTATACTTCCCTGCGTGGCATAGAGGATGCCGAGTTCGAAATGCGCCGTGGCATTGTTCGTATCGATCCTGATCACCTTGCGGTAGCACTCGATCGCTTCATCGAGAATTCCCTGACTTGCGTATGCCTTGGCGAGCTCGATATTCACGTTCAGATCGTCAGGCGCCAGCCTGACTGCTTCCTTGAACTCCGAGATGGCTTTGTCGACGCGGCCCTTGTTGATATAGGCCTTGCCAAGCTCCTGGTGGGGAACAGGGTTTTTCGGATCAAGATCGATGGAGGCCAGGAACCGCTCGACCGCCATATCGAGATTGCCCTGTTTGCGGTGAATCAGACCCATTCTGGTGACGATTTCCGCGTTGTTCTGGTCGGAGGCAAGTGCTGTTTCAAACTCGGTAAGGGCGTCTGAGAGCATGTTCAGATGATCGTAGACTTTGCCGAGCTCGAAATGAATCGTCGCGTTCTGCGCATCGGTATTGAAGACGCGCTTGTAGAACTTCGCTGCTTCCTGCCACTTTTCGAGTGAGGAGTAGATCTTGCCGAGGCGGATAAAGGCATCGACGCGCTCTTCGTTGATTTCTGTCACCTTGAGGTACTCGTCGAGAGCCTTTTCGAGATCACCAAGGTGGTAATAGCTCTCCGCGAGCAGGAATCTGGCCGAGTGGTTCTGCGGATCAAGCTCGACCAGCCGTCTGTAGCAGAAGCCGGCCTGGTCATACAGTTCGGTGTTGTAATACAGTTCGCCGAGAGCGGAAAGCGCATCCTGTATGTTCGGATCGAGATCGAGGGCTGCTTTGTACTGGCTCATGGCTTCCATGTTTTTCTCTTCAGCCATGTACACTTCCGCCAGCCGCATGTGGGCCGGAATGCACTTCGGATCGATATCGAGAGCTGCTTTATACTCGACGACCGCTTTGTCCGCGAAGCTCTTGAGCGCATAGATGCGGGCAAGCTCGAGATGTGCCTGCAGATGTTTCGGTTCTATGTCGACGACACAGTGCAGTGCATCGAGAGCCTTGTCGAGAAGGTCGCGGGTGATGAAAATCTGGGCAAGAGACATCTGGGCGTCCACGTGGTGCGGATCAAGCTTGACGACCTTGGAGAACTCGTCTTCCGCCTTGTAGATCTGGGCGGTCCGCTCGTAGAGAAGCGCGAGACGTTCATGGGCAAGAAGGCTGTCTGCCGAAATTTCGATGGCCTTGAGATACTGCCGTTCAGCCTGCTCGGTATTGCCGAGTTTTTCAAGAGATTCGGCATGGGCAATCGTTGCTTCGACATGTTTCGGGTCTGCCTTGAGGACGATTTCAAGAATGGCCCGGGTCTCTGTCCAGTTGCCCATTTCGCCATACAACCGTGCGAGATCGAACTGCGATTCCGTCGGGTCTGCCGCCAGTTCGATCGCTGCCTTGTATTCGGTAATGGCTTCTTCCCGCTGGCCTTTTCTGTGCTGAATCTGAGCCAGCCGGTGATGAGCGATGGCATGCCGGGGATCGAGTTCCAGGACTCTGCGAAACCGCATCAGGGCATTCTCGTCATTTCCTTCGGCAAAGCTGATCTCGCCGATCGCAAAATGCGCATCAAGGTAGTCGAGATCAAGCTCGATCGCCTTGCGCAGGTTGCTGAGGGCTTTCTCATTCTGTGCTATTTCCTTGTAGACCAGGCCGAGCTCGAAATATCCCCGTGCATAATTCGGATTGATGCGGATGACGCGCTGATACAGCTTGATCGCTTCGTCAAACTGCCCCGCTCCGAATCTGATTTCAGCCATGCTGAAATACGCTGGAATATACATCATGTCGTGCTGAACCGCGAGGTTGAAGTTTTCCTGAGCCTGTTCGAGCTGGCCCATGCGGCGGTAGACATCACCAAGTTCGAAATACCCGCGCGGGTCTTCGGAATCCATCGCGACGACGCTTCTGCAAGCCTCGACAGCTTCTTCGTAAAGAGCTGTGCCGCCTTCGATCGGGGTCAGATAGGCATCCTTGAGGCCCCAGTAGGCCCATTTGAACGTCGGGTCGAGATTGATCGCGAGCTGATACCCGTTGAGAGCCTGCTCAAGCCGCTCTTCCTGCTTTTCCGGGATTCTCGAGGGGAGGGCCTGGCATGCATAGGCCAGGGCATAATGCACGATCGGGCTCTGGGAATCGACCATTGCCGAATTTTTGAACTGATCGATATAGCGGTCGAAGAGCGTTTCGGGATCGCGGTTGTCCTGGCTCTGGATCTTGTACAGGTTGATCTGGTTCACGACCGCGAGCGGGCTGTTGCGATCGATCGTCAGCGCCTTCTGATACGCTTCGAGGGCTTCGGAATACTGGCGGCGTTTGGTGAGGATATTCCCGAGTTCGATCCAGGCACCCAGGGCATTCGCTTCCTTGAAGAAGCGGAGCTTGTTGAAAATATACCCTTCCTGATAATTCTCGATTCTGTGCCGGGAAGAAAGGGAGATCACATCGCGGAATCTGGTTGCCGCCAGATCGAGCATGCCGTTGAGGGAGTAGATCCGGCCGAGACGGAAGTGGGCGAAAATATTGGTCGGATTCAGCGCGAGCCCCTGCTGGTAAAGCTCGATCGCCTGTTCGTATGCAGCCCGCTGTTCGCTGACGAACGCGACCCGGAAATATGCCGGGGCATAGGTCGGATCGAGCCGCATCGCCTGTTTGTAAGAATCGTAGGCGCTCTGCAGCGCGGTCTGAAGAATCATGGGCCGCTCAGCCTGCGAGAGCAGATGGCATTCGCCGAGTTCGAAATACAGGCGCGGATTTTCCGGAATCACCTGGATTGCCTGAGTGAGCTGCTCTGTTGCCGCGTCGTAGGCATGCTCGTAAAAAAGAATATCCTTCATGCCCAGATACGCCCACATGTTGCTCTGATTGAGCTCGAGAGCGCGTTCCATGAGGGCACGGGCTTCATCCCGCTGGGTTTTGAACATATCGGAATCCGCCGAATGGAGAATGAGCATGATGAAGCCCATGATGCAGTTCGCCATCGACTGGCTCTCGAGGGCTCTGAGTTCGTCACGGAGCTTTTCGGTGACTTCGGCATACAGCGTTTCGCGATGGGGGAGGTGGGAAAACATGGCGCGATACTGCAGGATCAGCTTGATCCAGGTTTCGCCGCTTTCAGGATCCGCGCGCAGAACGCTTTTATAGGAAGAAATAGCTTCATCGAAAATGCCCTGGAGCGAGTAAATGTCGCCCAGGCCCTGGTGTGCCTTGGGGTTCAACGGATCAAGGATGAGGGCCTTCTTGAAATCAAGCGTGGCGCGCTCGTGATCGCCCTTTGCCATCGACAGCGATCCCTGCGACATGTAAAGCTGCATGCGCTCGGTCTTTTCGTCGGGTGTGAATGCTGCGCACCGGTCGCGGAGCAGGATCAGTTCGTTCTGTTCGGCGAGTTGCTTCAGCGACGTGAGGTATTCGCGAGATGCCTTTCCGATCTCGTGGAACGTGCAGCAGGCTTCGGAAGTGTTGTAGAACGTGCACTTCTCGAGCAGGCAGGGTTTTTCGCCTCGGTCGGCATCGGTTGCGAATCCGAGAAATGGGCAGACGATCTTGCTCATGATCGAGAACTACTCCTTCCGTAACACCCGGCGTTTATTGGAGCCATCCAGCGGGCTTACCAGGCCTTTTTCTTCAAGTGTATCCATGATTCGAGCGGCCCTATTATATCCGATCTTGAACTTGCGTTGCAGCATACTGGTTGAGGTTTTATCCTGGGTCGCCAGATAATTTTTGATCTGTGCCATCAGGGCGCTGTCTCCGTCAGATTCCGACTCGTCGGAAGATGAATCCTCCTCATCCCCGTCCTCGTCAGATTTTGTCGGCGTGATATCAATGTATTCCGGTGCCCCCTGACCGCGAACAAAATCCGTCAGGGCCTGAAGCTCACGGTCTGAGATGAATGCACCCTGTAAACGAAGAGGTTTCTGTCCCTTGAACGCGATCAGCATATCACCTTTTCCCAGCAGACACTCGGCACCCTTCCCGTCAAGAATTGTTCTGGAATCGATCTGTGATGCGACGTAGAAGGCAATTCTGGTCGGCAGGTTCGCCTTGATGATGCCGGTCAGGACATCGACCGAGGGGCGCTGGGTCGCGATGATCAGATGAATGCCGACGGCGCGGGCCATCTGGGCCAGACGGCAGATCGATCCTTCGACCTCGGCGGAAGCGGTCATCATCAGGTCGGCAAGCTCATCGATGATGATCAGGAGATACGGCATCGGTTCAAGTGAACTGTCTAATTCCTTCCTCAGACGGGGAAGTTCGTCATTATAGCCGGCGATATTTCTGACGCCGCAGGTTTCCATCAGCTCGTATCTCCGCATCATCTCTTCAATGGCCCAGAGAAGTGCGGCAGAGGCTTTTTTCGGGTCCGTGACGACCGGGGCGATCAGGTGTGGGATGCCGTTATACGTCGAAAGCTCAACGCGCTTGGGGTCGATCATGACCATTTTGACCTGGTCAGGCCGCGCCTGGAACAGAATGCTGGCAATGATCGTATTGATGCAGACGGATTTTCCCGCACCGGTTGCACCGGCAATCAGAAGATGTGGCATGTCGACCAGGTTCGCGAATACTGGCCGGTTGCTGATTGTCATTCCAAGAGCCAGATTGAGAATCGTCTGGGTTGTCCGGAAGTTCTCGTTTTTTACGAGATCATAGAAGAACACCGGAGTCGGCTTTGCATTGGGGATCTCGATTCCCATTGCGCTTCTGCCGGGAATCGGCGCTTCAATGCGGATCGGCGCGGCAAGTGACATCGAGATGTCGTTCGCCAGCGAAAGGATCCTTGCCGACTTCACTCCGGGACCAGGCTTGAGTTCGAACCGGGAAACGGCCGGACCTTCGACGACATCGATGACTTCCGCCTTGATGCCGAACTCGGCGAGTTTTGTCAGAAGCTGTTCGGAACGTCGGATCAGGTCTGCCGGAGGTTCTGGAGTGCGTGCCAACGGAACGTTGAGAAGCTCGAGCGGGGGCAGTTCGACTTCCGTATGCGTTTCCGAAGCTGGCGTGGCCATTTCGGACACATCTTTCAGATCACGATCGATCGGGTGCGTGTCGAGAGAAACCGGCGTGTCGGATGAGATCTCTTCGGAAGAATGCTCCCCGGCCACTGCCACTGGTTGTTCCGTTGCCTGAAAGATTTCTGAAACATCAGAACCCTCCATTGAAGCGGAAAGAGATCCGACTTCGGCTGTCAGATGCGCGGGGGAAGATGTCTCTTCGACTGGTTCAACGGCCGGTTCGGTCTGCTGAATCGGAGTTGCGCGCGGAGTCGGCATGCATATTCCGGTTGAAAGATCCTGGAGATGAATTTGAATCGGACTTGCTGCGGGAACTGCGACGATCATCTCTTCGTCATGGCTTTCAGCCTGACTGGCAGGATCGATCGTTGGAATGGGCGGCAGGGTAGGGGAGGGGGGCGGCGTGACGGGAACGGGGTTGGGAGATGCAGCTTTGGCGACTGCCGGACTTGTCGCATTCGCACATACCGTGGAGATCTGGGCCGGTTCAACGGCTTCAGGTTCAAGCTCAATACCGAGGTGCTGATTGTTCCCGGCCGAAGTTGCGGGAACCATATCCTGCGCAAACGTCAGAAATTTCCCGAGGGCTTCCCGGGTTTCTTCTAGCGGCGGCGGTTTGATCATGGTGATGATTGATCGCGATGCAAGAGCAATCACCGTGGCTGTGCTGCGAACCGCATCAATCGCCATGCCGAGGACCGCAAGCAGGCCCTCCCACAGGGCGGCAAGACCCTTGAAAATGATCTGGCCGACAATGACTGCGGCCATCAGAAGATCTTTGTAGACAATATCAAGCGCGAAGATGACGGAAGCCATAAAGAAAAAGGAGAAGAGAATCGTTGTCGGAAACGTCCCGAACTGTTTTGCAACGCTTCCATACGCGAGAGTACCAAGTTTACCGCCTTCGAGTCCGAGCAGGCCGAGTCCGAAAACGAGACTCGCGCTGCAGCCGGCAATGCGAAGATTCAGATTCTCGAATGTGCGGTCGAGAAACCGCTGCACGCCCCAGATTCCGATAAATAACGGAATGATGTAGATGCCGACGCCGAGATAGACGGAGAGCGTTGAAATGGCACTCACGGCTTTGGATGTGTTCAGATAATGCAGAAGGGAAAGCGAAAATGCGCTGCATCCGAGCAGGACAAGGCCTACTGCTTCGTTCCTCTGCCGTGAGGAGATGACGATTTGCGGCTTGCCCCCATGAGAAAACTGTTTGCGGCCAGACGAAGGCTTTCTGGCATTGACACGTCCGTCGGGAATCAGAATTTTCTTTTCTTTCATGACGCCGCTCCGGTCAGGCGGAGAATAGTAAAGGCCGCCAGGGAGAAGACGACCAGATAATACGAGAAGTAGCGCAGTTTCTGTTGTTTAAGGATATACATCAGCAGGCCGAGAGCGAAAAGGCCCGTGATGAAGCTGAACATGCCTCCGACGGCTGCCCCGGTGATGTCAAGATCAGCCGGAATGCCTGATTTCAGAAGCTTTCTCAGTTCAAGAAGAGTTGCTCCTCCAACTGCCGGCATCATAAGGAAAAAGGAGAATTTCGCTGCTTCGGGGCCTGCCACTCCAAGGAGCATTGCGACGGCAATGGTTGAGCCTGACCGTGAAATGCCGGGAGTAATGGCGAGGCCTTGAGCGATACCAATGATGATGGCAGAAGCAAACGAGATCGTATCCATTGTCAGTTCACTCACTGATTGAACCTCGCCGTGTCCGGATGTCTGATTTGGCGTGCGACGGTCTGCTGCAAAGAGAAGTGCAGCGGTAATCAGGAATGCAATACAGACAATTTGCGGTGAAGCAAACAGCTTCTCAAAAGAGTCTTTGAACCCAAGTCCGATCAATGCGGTTGGGATGCTTCCAGCAATGACCAACTCTGCTATTCGGCGTTGCGGCCCTGGTTGCCAACCCCTGGCGGAAAAATAGGGGGCAAGATCGGCACGGAAATACAGGATGACGGCGAGGAGCGTTCCAGTGTGAAGAATGATGCTTAACGCCAGATTGGCGTCCGGATTCTTCATTCCGAGTAACGCTTGGAATATGGTCAGATGTCCGGAGCTGGAAACCGGAAGAAACTCCGTCAGTCCCTGAATAACACCAAGCAAAATACCCTCGAACATGAATGCCTCCGAAGAAGAACTGAAATCTTTCTCGTATGTATATCGGCATTGGTCTTCCGAAAGGAAAGGAGAAAACACACACAACCAATAGCCATTATTATGATATTGTTATTACTTTATGAATATTATTAATCTTTATCTTATTATCATTATTGTGATCTATTTGATGAGAGATTCTTTGACCTTTATATAAGGAATATGGTATACTCTGCCGATTCTATACTCATCTTTAAGGAGCTGACCTCTTTATGCCAATCATTGCCAACGACCTCCGCAGAGGAATGATCATACATTTCAATAATGAGCTGTGCCAGGTGGTAGAAGTCGAGTTTGTCCGACCCGGCAACTGGCGCGCAATGGCTCAGACCAAACTGCGGAGCATCAAGACGGGGGCTATTTTTCAGCAGCGCTTCTCGACGACGGAAAAAATCGACGATGCGCAGGTCGATACCAGAACAATGCAGTATCTGTATTCTACCGAGCACCTTCATACATTCATGGATATCGTGAATTATGAACAGATAGAAATGAATGATGATTTTGTAGGCGATGCGAAAAAGTTTCTGATTGAGCAGATGGAAGTGATCGTGAAGATGTATGATGGTCGCCCGATCGGTCTTGAGCTTCCCGCATCCGTTGAATTGAAAGTCATTGAAGCCGCTCCGAACATGCGTGGAAACACGGCCAGTGGGGGTGGCAAGCCGGCTACACTCGAGGGTGGGCTCGTTGTTACCGTTCCGTTCTTTGTTGAAGCTGGCGACAAGGTTCGTGTCGACACGCGGACAGGTGATTATCTTGAACGAGTTACTAAATAGCTGATAATAGTCCGCGTTTCAGCGGCGATTGCTCTTGACGAAGCCGTGAAATCGAATATATCTCCCTACTTACGATATCCTGTCAAAATTTGGTCACGGGGGATGCTGTTTGATGAAAGTTCATCAGGTTAACGGGATTCCTTTCCTGTTGACACTCGGGTTTCTACTCTTGTTTTCGAGTAGTTTCCTTGCCTACTTGGCATGGGAAGGCCCGGGCTATCAAGGTTCGGCGGCTGCTCTCGAGGCGCCGGTTGTACCCCCGTCCCTTTCGGGGGGGTCTTCTGCTCCCCCGGCACACGAAAAACCAACAGAGGCGACGAAACCGGCAGCGACATCAGAAGTTCCAGCAGAGCCCAAACCCGTGGTTGCTGAAAAAAAGCCCGCTACGGAGCAGATTACTGCCAAGTCCCCGGCGGCTTCCCCTGTCGAAAGTTCCGCTCCCCAGGCCAAAAAAATTGAGACAACGCCGGTCGCGAAAAAGGCTGTTGCTGTTAAGCCTGTTTCTGTCGCGCCCGTGGTGGCTCCAAAGGTGGAAAAGAAGTCTGTGGCTGTGATACAGGCTATCTCCGCTGGTTCGCAGCACGAAGTTACGAAGAAAGCCAAAAAGGCTAGAAAGCCTCGCAAGGCAATTGTGGCGGCAGTGGATGAAACTCAGATCCCTCCTGAATGGAATTGGTTCAACAAGCCCATGCATCTCGAGATGAAAAGCGGAAAGATCTCCATTGCGACCAACTCAGAAGACGAATCCGTCAGCCCTGAGGCCGGAGATACGACTGAGAAAGCTCCTGAAATCACCCCTGATGCCGCTGAAAGCATGAAGGTGGATGAGGTGGTTGGATCCGAAGTGAAACCAGCCTCCGAGAGTATCACGGTAGAAGATGCGCCCGCTCAGGCTGTGTCTGTGAGTGATCACATGCAGAATGTTCTGGCTCGTCTGCAAAGCCGCCGTGAACAGCGTGCTGCAGAGGCGGAAGCCAGGTCGATG
>CAZQYQ010000097.1:0-14327 GCA_964597625.1 uncultured bacterium | reverse complement strand
AAGAGGCTTTTCACCTGACCAGACCCTGATCATTTTTTTATCTCATCCGAGATGACATAGAGAGGCCGTTTTTTGACTTCATGGTAGATACGGCCGATGTATTCGCCGACGATGCCGATGGTCAGCAGCTGGATTCCGCCCATGAAGATGATGATGGCGATCGTTGCGGTAAACCCCTGAGGGGAATTGCCGGAAAATTTGGCCCAGAGAGAATACACCAGGAAAAGCATCGAAACACCGATGGTCGTGAATCCCAGAAGCGAGCTTAACCGCAACGGGAGGTCGGAAAAAGAAAAGATTCCCGCGGTGGCAAGCCCCAGGAGCTTTCGAAACGAATATTTGGTGGTTCCCAGATCCCGCTCCGGTCTGATGATGGGACCCCCGATCTGCCGGAATCCTGCCCAGAAACGCAAACCCCGGACATAGCGGTATTGTTCGGGAGAATTTCTGATGACATCGGCAACCCGCCTGGAGATCAGGGAAAAGTCACCGGCATTCTGCGGAAGATTCAAATCCGATAGCCAGCTGATGATTTTATAGAATGAACGATATAAAAAACGTAAATACCAGACGGCTTTGCGTTGCGCCCTTTCCCCATACACGACGTCATACCCATTTTGAAACTGCCCGATGAACGTGGGAATGATTTCGGGCGGATCCTGCAGGTCTGCATCCATGATGATGATGGCATCCCCGCCGGCACGGTCGATTCCCGCCGTGATAGCCAGCTGATGGCCGAAGTTTCTCGAAAAACTGAGGATGACGGTGTCGTTACCCGGAAAGGATACCTGCGAAAGAAGATCCAGGGTTGCATCGTCACTGCCGTCGTTGACGAAAATGATTTCCTTCTTGATGGAAATTCCGTCCAAGACTTCGTGCAGCCGTGATACAAGGGTTGGGATCACCTGTTCTTCATTATAGACGGGAATGACCAGGGAAATGGAGTCCAGCTTCCTCATGTCAGCTTCCTTTGAAATAAAACATTTTCCACAATGGTACAGGACCGAGGGACAAGTTGAATTCACGGAAATCCTGGCATGAGAAGTGTTTTCCCAGGAGAGCTTTCCAGTGATCCGGCCTTCTGACGTAGGCGCCCCGGTCGAGTCTGGACAAAACATACGCTGGTCCAAACCGATCGGGGAGGAACATATCAATGATGTAGACATGGCCTTTCTCGGACAACAATTGTTTTGCCCTGTGAAGGAGTGGATTGAGAGAATCGTCACTGATGTGATGGAGAAAACTGTTCAGTAAAATCACTTCGAATGTGCCGATTTTGCTGAAGTCATAGTGAGTGACATCCCCGACGATAAAATTCCCCCGGTGCCTTTTCCGGGCAAACTCGATGTACCGGGGATTGATATCGATGCCGGTATACTGATTTTTGGCAAAGTGAGCGGAATTGGTTCCCGGCCCGCATCCGATATCCAGAACATGCAGGAAGGGGGGGATCGGCTCAAGGGCCTCTATTTTCGTTCTGGCAAAAAAACGTTGCCAGAGATTGTATGCATGGGGAGTTTCAAGCAGTCGAGCGATCATCATTTTCTCCAGAAAATCGAAAATTCATCGATTTGCGTCATCAGGGGTAACTCTTTGCACATGCGCTGCCCGAAATACGTTGCCGGATAGTCGATCTTCCCCTCGCGGTGGTTGATCACGACGACACTGATTTCTCCGGTTCTGATGAGCTGCAGAACATGGTCATATTCAGAAGATGGAGAAAGCCCCTCATACAGTTGCCGGGTACGGTTTTTTTCTCCCAGAATGAAGTAAACATCAGGCGCATAGGGCCAGGCACAAAGGGAATGACCATTCAAATGCTTCTGGACTTCCCGCTTCAGGCTGGCAAACCGCTGAAAACTCCTGGGGCTCACGGTCAGATCGCACCGATCAGAAAGCCGCACTCCATGCAGGCTTTCCGCTCTGTCGGTCACGAACCAGAAGTTTCCCAGGTTCCACCAGGCAAACACGACATATCCCAGGATGATCGCCAGGAATTTCGCCGCATCCAAAGGAAATGTGTCCCAGGAGACCTTTTCCAGAAGAAAGACCAGGCTCAGTGCAAGGAGGGGGGAGACATACATGAAGTAGATGCTGCTTACCGAAAAAGGATACTGGATCAGGGATTGAAAACAGGTCATGGAAGAGAGGAGAAATACCCTGGATGTGTTTCGCGAGGAGATCCTGCCGGAAAGAAGAAAGACCGCGATCACCATGGCGAACCAGGGAATACTGTAGGCGAGGGTTTCCCAGACAACCAGCCTGTTGGGGATGGACTTGCAGCCCATTCCCAGCAGAACCACTGCAATGCCGATGAAAAGCATCAAAAAAACGTTGAGATTCTTGTTTCGTGCGGGAGCTGGAATCAGCAGCACGGCGGGGACGATGCCCAACGCCAGTTCCGTCCATGATCCCAGGGGTTCATAGTAGAAGGTGAACCGCTGCTGCGGCGAGATCCAGATGCCTGTAAGAAGGTCGGACAGCCCTCCATGAGCGGCATACAGGGAAGCATAGATAACGAGGGGAATGGAAAATCCCAGGCTGAACAGGAGAATTTTCGTGAGCCCGCCCTTCACGGAAAACCCCTCGTGAAGCGCCTTGGAAATGCCGGCGAAGAGAAGCAGGGTGATCGGTATTATATAGTAAAAAAGATGTTTCAGGGTGAATACTTTGAAAATGGTTGCGAGAAGGATCGCGGGAGGGCCGATCAGGAGGATGATTCGCCACGCCGGTTTTTCCAGCCATGTGCCCTGTTGTGCGGTCGGAACGGCCATGTGCTCCTGCCCGAAAAGCAAGATCCATGGAAGGGCGGCAGCAAAAATGTAGACGCCCGTAATCTTGAACAGACAGGAAATTCCGATGCAAAACCCTGCCAGAAACAGAAGGGCCCGGTGACCGGACCGTTCATACCGCAGGAGGAGAGCGACGGAGATAAGCGAGAAATCAAGAATGTACCAGCTGGGCATCGATTCGAACGCAACGGGATAACTGAATGAATAACCCAATAAGCAGCATGCGATAGAAAGAGGGATGTTTGAGCCGAGAAAACAGATTTCCATGAACGCGATGAGTCCCAGCAGGGAAAAGAATAAATGGACATAACGGATGGAACTCATCTTCACGCCCAGAAATTTGAAACTCCCGGCATGCAAAAAACCGCCCAGCCCTGTGTATGGATCATCAAAATCGATGTGTGGCCACTCTCCCGCCAGGATTCTCTCGGCTACCTGTCCAAGCATTCCGGAATCAGGTTGCCAGAAATAGTCATGAAGATGAGTTGATAAATGAAACCCCAGAATGACGAAAATCAGAAGTTTGAGGAAGAGAATCTTTCTCTCCGTTTTGTGCAGAAAAGGTGATTCCATGCGGATCTGAATCTTCTCTCCATCGAAGGGGATATGGCCAGTGGGAAGATTAACACAAAATGGAAGAGGGAAAAGATAAATAAACGGAACCTTCCTGAAAACCGCCTGTTTACGGATTGGAAGGATCGTGCTATTGATTACCGGTCGGTACATGCCGGTAGAAAGTGTGTCTGTGATGTCCATCCTTGTCCAGGGAAATGTAAAGCGCACGTTGTTTCGAATGGCCTTCCCCATGCTCGCGGGCACGTTTGCCATGAACGCCTACAACTTCGCTGATACCTGGTTTGTCGCGAAGCTGGGAACCCTGCCCCTGGCGGCAATGGGATTTTCCTTTCCCATCGTCATGCTCCTGACGTTCATTGCCGGCGGAATCGGCACCGGGGTTACGACGCTGTTCTCCCATGCCATCGGCCGTCATGACCAGAAAACCGCGACACGGCTGGTCACTCATGGCGTGATGCTTACGATCCTTGTGGCGGAACTGATGTCGATCGTGGGATACCTGAGCATTACGCCAGTCTTTTCGTGGCTTGGAGCCGATGCCGCGACCATGCCTCTCATCGGCGCATACATGCGCACCTGGTATCTCGGTGCCGTATTCATGGTTCTTCCCATGCTGGGAAACGGGATCCTGATCTCCGTCGGAGACTCGAAATCCGCAAGCAGTTTCATCATGCTGGGAACCATTCTCAATGTGATCCTTGATCCCATCATGATTTTCGGGTTTATGGGATTCCCCGCGCTGGGAATGCTTGGCGCGGCATTGGCAACCGTCCTTTCTGAAGCTGTTTCAACGGTCTGGCTCTTCTATCTGCTCATCAGGAAGCATCACCTCCTGGCATTCAAAGACTGGGGATTCGGCGACTTTGTCGGCTCATGCCGGAGCATTCTGGGATTTGCCGTTCCAAGCATCATCAGCATGATGCTGATGCCCATTTCGTCCGCGATCATCACCGGCATTCTCAGCCGGTTCGGGAACGAGGCGGTCGCCGCCTGCGGCGCGGCAAGCCGCATCGAGTCATTCGCGTTCATCATTCCGATGGCGCTTGGCATCTCGATGACCCCGTTCATCAGCCAGAATTTCGGCGCGGGCCGTCTGGACCGTATTCGCGAAGCGAAGACCATCTCTACCGGTTTCGCTCTGATCTATGGCGGTTTCATGGCCGTTTTGTTCTTTCTGGGCGCGCCTCTGCTCGCGGCGATTTTTACCGATGACCCGAACGTAGCCGGTATTTTGATGGCGTATGTCCGGACCGTTTCTTTCGGATATGGAATGATGGAGGTTCACCGGTATTGCGGCTTTATCCTGACGGGCATGCACCGACCCGCCTCCGCGACGACGTTGAATGCCATACGGATTCTGGTTCTGCTTATTCCCCTGTCGTATATCGGAGTCTATATCTGGGGCGTGAGGGGCGTGTTTGCAGCCCGCCTGATAACGGATCTGACAGTCGGAAGTATAGGCCTTGTCTGGGTGTCGCGAGTGTTACGCACGGCGCCGGACGTCGCTGTAACCCCTCTGGCCGGTTCGGAGACTGTCCCGGTCTCAATCGCCCGGTAATCCGTGCGGCTTCCCGGACATTGCCGATGGTGACCGCTTTCGTGCAACCGCCGGAAAAACCGTGACGGGCTCGTGTTCAGCATCAAGCCGGAAGATCAGGAACCGCCAAGGGTTCACACCCCCGGGACCGGAGTTTCTCTCTGTCGGGAAGGATGAGAACGCCGGCCAGGATGAAGCAAGCTGGGTCTGGGATGCGTGTGGTATTCTGTAACTGGAAACGAACGAAGCTATTCCTGCGGGCCGGCTTCGTAAGCCTGCCTGCGACGACGGAGAAATGACATGATCTATGAAGAGCTGGTAATGGAACTGGATGCACTGTTCCCGGATGACTTCGAGGCGGTGAGCGAAGAGGAACGCAGAGAGCTGCGATCAATGAATCTACCCAAGTGGCTGATGAGATTGTACAACAAACACAATCCGCGCAGCACGCTTGCAATCGGGCGGTTCAGGCTGCTGCCGCTCAAGGAACTGATCGACCTCAACGTCTGGGACGAATTCGGTGAGACGCTGTACCAGCTTGGATTAAGCATTGTCGGCGTTGCAGAAGACGGTAATGTGTATTGCCTGAACATGACCGAAGAAAACAAGATTGCCGGGAACGACGTTCTTCTGGCTGATCACGATGCTGATTACACCGGAATGGATTTCAAAAAAGCACGCGCGGCAATGAAGTTTCAGGCGTCGAGCCTTGAAGAGCTGCTTACGAAGGAGATCGGTTTCTGCAAAAAGGCCCGTCCCGCATCGGCAGGCATACAGCCGCCCAAGGTGAAGAAAACACGGCGTGAGGCGACTTCACGGAAACACAAGCGAGCGTCCGCGGAGTAAGGGCTGTCTGCGTAAACCTCATTTGATGCAAAGAGAACCGGGGGCGGTCCGTATGGACCGCCCCCGGTGAGTTTCTGAAACCGACCAAACCGCGTCAGTAGTGATACTGCAGCTGACCCTCAAGCCGGTAGTCGTAGCCGAAGAACATGTCGTTGCTGAGAGCGATGGGCGCTGCCAGGGTCACGGCCATGCCGGGCTTCACGAAATACCTCAGACCGAGCGTCAGGTCGGTGCTGCGGCCGTTGTTGACACGATTATACGCATTGACTTCACCCATGAATGAGAACGATTCGTTCGCCAGATACTCGAAGCCGACATTCACAAACACGCCTTCGTGCGTGGTGTTTCCGGAACCGGCCTCATAGCCGCAGTTGAGGTGGAAATTCCCGCCCTCCTTGCGCTTGGTCGAGACACCGCCGAACAGTTCCCAGGCATTGTCGCTCTCGTCATTGCCGATCTTGCGGTCGCTTGTCGGGAAGATCGCGCCAAAGCCGAGACAGGAGGCCATGTTTTCATTCTGCGATGAGAACTTCAGGCGCAGCGATGCATCGCCCATTCCCGAGTCGGTACCATCGCGGAAGTTGTAGGTCACGGGCGCGAAGACGTCGTAAGACTCGAAAGGCAGCGACAAGCCGACTTCAAAATCCTCCGCCGAGTAGGTCATAGAGATCGGGAACTGGTAATAGTCGCCATCCTCGCCGTTCACCAGGCGTGTGCCCTCGCGCTTGACGATCTTGTTCCAGACAGCGCCGAACGCGGTTGAAAACTTGCCTTTGCCGAGCGGGTACGCCGCCATGGTATGCACGAGGCCCGTCATGCCATCGAGATTGACCATCCGGCGTGAATCATCATCCTTCTTCTCGGTGCCCGGCAGAATAACCTGCGGCAGCCCCTTGTCGGAGTAGAGCACCTGGTCGTTGCCACCCGAGACAGGCGGCAGCTGCAGAGCGGGCGGTGTGACGGTATCTATGACCGGCTCACTGTAGCTTCGTGCCTTGCGCTTCCGCTTGGTAACGCCCTTTCCGACAGAGGGAATTTTGATCACCCGGCCCACTTTCAGCGACGCGGGGTTGCTGATGCCATTGGCCGAGGCGATCTTCTTCCAGTATTTTGTACTGCCATAAAACTTGCGCGAGATCGAGCCGAGCGTGTCGCCTTTTCTGACCGTATAGCTTTGCGAACCGCCGGTCTGAGCGGAAGACACTTCGGACGTTGCGTCCTCTTCCATGCCGTCGGCTTCGATCGAGAGATCAGAGCCGCCGCCATCTCCGGAGACGAACGCGATCGATTCGTCTGACGATCGTTCTGAGCCGCTGATTCCCAGCGATGAAGGGTCTATCAGCGGCACGTCCGGCGCGGGCGGGGCGGTTGAGACGGCGCCGAGATCGGACACGTCCGGGTATTCCTGTGCTGCCAGCGGTGTTGTCTGGCAGTGCAGGGCGATAAGTGCAGAGAGCAGCAGAAGGCTGAACGTGCGGTTTTTCATGGAGGACTGTTCCTTTCCGCATTGTCAACGGCGCGTTGCCATCAGAGCTGGAACACGTCGATCGATAAGAATCCAGATCTGTCATCGACGCGTTGCACCGAAAAGTTGAGAGATTTCATATAGCCCATTTGCCATGAGCAGGGACGGTTTGACTCGGTCGCGGGCGTGTGTTAGATTGCGGGCGGATCTACAGCCTTCTGACAAAGGATGGCCCACACGTGAAAAAAACGTTTGTCATTGACACGAACGTCATACTCCACAGCCACCAGGCGCTGTTTTCATTCAAGGATAACGACCTCGTGATTCCCCTCGGAGTCATCGAGGAGCTCGACCGGTTCAAGGGATTCAACGATGAACGCGGCCGTGAAGCCCGATCGGCGGCCCGGGAACTCGACGGACTCCGCCAGAACGGCCGCCTGTATGAGGGGATTCCTCTCCCGTCCGGCGGCAGTATCCAGGTGCTGATCGACAGCGAAATGGAGATCCCCTACGGCTTTGACAAGGGCAAAGTCGACAACCGCATTCTGGCCTGCGCCCTTTTTCTCAAAAAAGGGGGCCGGCATGTCATCTTCGTCAGCAAAGACATCAATGCACGCATCAAGGCCGATGCGCTTGGCGTCGATACCGAAGATTTCAAGACCAATAAAGTCGATATCGACGAACTGTATTCCGGCTGGAAAGAGCTGATCCTGCCTGCGAAAGATATTGAAGACTTTATCGCCAACAAGACCCTTGAATACACCGGCGATGATCTGTATCTCAATGAGTTTGTGCTGCTCAAAGCCGCCGAAAATGAGAACAAGACTGCGCTCGGCAAATTCTGCGGCCAGACGAAAAAGATCATTCCCCTCTATCACCAGTATGCCCGCCCCTGGGGCGTCGAGGGGGCGAATCTTCAGCAGAAATTCGCGATCGAACTTCTGCTCTGTAACGAGATAAGCCTGGTAACCCTGGTCGGCCGCGCCGGAACCGGTAAAACGTTGCTGGCGCTTGCCTGCGGACTCCAGAAGACGATCGACGAGCATGTGTACCGGAAACTGCTGGTCAGCCGTCCGATCATGCCGCTTGGCAAGGATATCGGTTTTCTGCCGGGCTCGAAGGATGAAAAGCTGAGCCACTGGATGCAGCCGATCTTCGACAACCTCGAGTTCGTCATGGACAAGCTGTACAATAATTCCGACGATGTCGACAAAAAGATCAAGTTCCTGATCGAGTCGCAGAAAGTGCAGATCGAGGCGATCACGTATATTCGCGGCCGAAGCATCCCGAAACAGTATCTGATCGTCGATGAAGCGCAGAATCTGACCCCGCACGAGGTCAAGACGATCATCAGCCGCGCCGGCGACGGCACCAAGGTCGTTCTGACCGGCGATCCCTATCAGATCGACAACCCCTACCTCGACAGTTCGTCCAACGGCCTGAACTTCGCGATCGAGCGATTCAAGAATAACGCCCTCTTCGGACACATCATCCTGAACAAGTCCGAACGCTCGTCGCTTTCGGCCCTGGCCTCGGAGCTGCTGTGACGGTAGCGGAAACGGCCATGCGGCACTTCTGCCCGCGGCCGACGCTTCTGACGACGCCGATGCCCTTCATGCATCGACGCAGAGCCTTGACGTTCATTGAAATCATCATCGCCATGGCGATCCTTACGATCGCCCTGCTGCCGATATTCAACATGATCCATAAAGGCACCGAAGACACCGATCTCAATGCATCCCAGGCGTTTGCCATCACGAAAGCTTCAGATGTGCTGAATGCGATGCTCGACAATATCCCCTTCGAAACCATCCGCATGGGAAATCCCGGGTATCTGAGCATTTCCAGCCTGCCTTCGGCCGAGTATGCCAGATTCGATGCCAACTGGCTCAAGGGAATCGCGCAGATGCTGTTCCCGGGGTCAGAACTTGACGGCACCCGCGGATATCCCTGCCGGGGCATCATAACGGACCCGCGTGGCATCAGCTATCTGGTCACCCTCTGCGTAGAGGATCTTGCTGCGCCGCCGGCTGCTGCGGATGCCCGACCGGACCGGAAAAAAGTCGGTCCGACGTATCCCGATGCGGCCCCGGCTGGTTTCGAACAGCGCAACGAGCTGTCGTTCTCGTTCCTGCAGAATCCGGGCAAGCTCTCAGATCCGAAATGGCTTCAGAAATACAATCCGTTCTCGACCGCGGCTCAGCCTCCGCGCTGGGAAACCGAACTGTCCCCCGACAAGATCGGCGTGGCCCAGCCGGCAGAGAATATCTACAGGGATGAAGGATACTCGTCCGGAGACGATTCTCCCCGGTTCATGGATCCCACGGCTGCCCGCTACACCCAGCGCATGGCCACGGAAAAAGTGAATTATACGAGTGACGATGCGTTTGCATTCTGTACCATGAAACGCCTCATCATCGAAGTCCAGTGGAACATGGATAAGAAGAAATACAAGGAACCTGACTCGGACGGCCCTGATATTCAGCGCATCCATCTGATGACATTGAAGGGGGATATCAACCGGTGACCGGAATATCTCGACTCAAGGACCGCCGCGGCATGGCCATCGTGATTGCACTGTTCTTCGCATTCTGCCTGATGATCATGGTCGCTTCGATGTTCTTCCAGCACCGGAACGTGGCCGGTCACAACAGGTTGAATCTGCAGAATCAGCAGGCCTTCTTCGCCGCCCGCGCGGCTATTCAGCATATCCTGCTCAAGGCAAAACTGTTTCCGACCGAGTTTTATGATGCCGTTGAATTCAGCCAGGGGAAGAATCCCCTGTGCGATTTTTCTGAAATCCTCGGCACCGATGCCCAGGGCCGGCAGGTGTTCAAACCGATGCAGGGTTTTCCCGGAGTGTATGTGCGCGTGCTGCCGAGCGAGGAACGTGACGCGAATGAACGGCCGAAATTTTTCTATATGCCCCTTGAAGGTCGGGCCGATACCTACATGCGCATGGGAA
This sequence comes from uncultured bacterium, assembly GCA_964597625.1. Taxonomy (GTDB): domain Bacteria; phylum Muiribacteriota; class Ozemobacteria; order Ozemobacterales; family Ozemobacteraceae; genus MWAR01. The sequence goes on along the minus strand of CAZQYQ010000097.1, from coordinate 4,146 downwards.
GCTTCTATAATCCCGATTACCGGTATCTCGCTCCGGGGATGGCCCAGACCGATTTGAGGCTTCGTTACACCCAGCCGGTCGCACCGGATAAAACATGGAAAGCCGGAAAATATCTCGATTACTATGTCCGGGACTGCACGAACATGATCAAAGATGGAACCCATCTGCAGCCGGTACTTGAGACGAATATCAGCCCGACGGTCAAGACGGCAAAAACCTGGAGCCTTGGAAAAGGATCGGATGGATTTCCCTACACGATGTGCTATCGTGTTGCGAAGGTGAACATTCACGCCATGAAAGAACTGCGTCGCTACAACGAAGAGGCGATCGAGATTGAAGTCGAGGGCAGCATCATTGACTTCAAGGGTTCGCGCTACACGCAGATTCAAAAGAAAATTCAGAAGATAACCCGCTCCGGAAAATGAAAACGATGCCAAACACAGAATGGCCGAGCAGGAATTCGCGGCGAACCTGGCGGGGGTTCACCCTTCTTGAGCTCATGATCGCGGTATCGATTCTGGCGGTATTCGTGTTTTTTGCCTACAAGATCTTTCTCGGCGGCTCGAAAACAGCCGGCAGATCCCAATGGACAAACTCGGTCGTGGATGAACTCCGTATTGCGACGTCCTTCCTGGGCAAGGAAATCAAGAGCACGTCATACCCGACAACCCTGCTTCGCGACACGATCTGCGATCCTTCCGACAATGCCAATGGCTCGGTGGCCAGGACGTATTTCGTGAAAATAGCGGCGAATCAGCAGCCGATCAAAGCTCCGGCTGCGGGCGCCAAGACGAAGGTGATGACCTGGTTCGTCTGCCAGCCCGAGAAACCACCCGAGCCGGGAGGAATAAGAGAATGCCGGCTCTGGCTCGAAGGCAGGTCAAATACATTGGCGAATGTCGGTGATCTGGCTGTCGAGATCATTTCTCAGAAATTCACGACGTCTCCCGACCAATACGCCAGATCCGGCCAGCTCAGCCTGCAGGCTGATGGCGCGCCGGGGCGCCAGGTTCTCGTTCACGATGTTGAATGGGTCAAATTCGAGGCTCCGGGCCCGCTGCCATCGATGGCAACGGAGTTCCAGCCGTTGAAAATTTCGATACACTGCGTTTATCCCAAAGATCCGAAAGCATTCAAGGAAAACTCGACGATGGCAACGCCCAATGTCGGGCTTGAGCTGCTTCCATAGAACGTCGCGGAATCGGTTAACGAAACATGGCAAAACAATGGCATCAACTCGAAAGACTTGATCACAAGTCCCTGAAAAAGCTGCAGCAGGACCGTGAAAAACAGGTCGTCCAGCAGAAGCAGGAGACGGATCGAAAGCGGATCATGATCATTGCCGCATCGATCGTTGCGGTTATTATATGTGCTGCTGTATTTCTGATGATTCTCAGAAACCGTGCGGCTCTGAAGGCTTACCAGGAAGAGCGCTCAAAAATCTACATGGTAGGTGTTTCCGAAGTGAAGGGCTCCGTTCTTGGCCGGTCGATCGGCGACTGGGAAAAAGTGAAATCCGACTTTTCCTTTGATGACGAATACACGTTCAAGGTCGAGAAAGACGGTCGCCTGTCCGTGAAGCTGCAGCTCGAGAATGTGGTCAAGCTCGCCTCCATGTCCGAGATGACGGTGATGAAGGCAACGCTCCACGAGACGGAGAATCGTGTTGTGAAGGAAAATGTCAGCCTGGCCCGCGGCGAACTGACGGCCGCCATTTCGCTCGACGGTCGCGATATGCTCGAAATTGAATCCGGCGGGGTGGTTGCCAAAGGCGCCTCAGGTCTTTTTAAAGTGCTTTACAACAACGCGAAAGGCTCCGGCGAGGTCGTGGTGAAAAATGGCCTCGTCGAGGTTTACAGCAAAAAGAACCCCACAAAGCGCGTGAAGGTATCCGGCTTCTACAAAGTCATGTTCGACAGCAACCAGCTCGGAAATCCCACCCAGGCAAGCGTCATCCAGTATGACTGGCGCTGACGCGCCCATATGATTCGAATCGTCAAAGCCCGCGTCCACAATCTGAAAGACATCACCCTGGAAATTCCGCGAAATACGCTGACCGTCATTACCGGCGTTTCCGGTTCGGGCAAGAGCTCGCTGGCTTTCGATACCATTCATGCCGAGGGGCAGCGGCGCTATATGGAGTCGCTCTCCACCTATGCGCGTCTGTTTCTGCAGCAGATGGAAAAACCCGATGTGGAGAGCATCGAAGGCCTCTCACCCACGATCGCGATTCAGCAGAAAACAACGTCGAAGAATCCCCGCTCGACGGTCGGCACGGTTACCGAACTCTACGATTATTTCCGGCTTCTGTATGCCGCCATTGGGGAACCCCACTGTCCGAAATGTGGCGCGAAAGTCACCAGTACGACGCCCTCTCAGATTGTCGATGCCTTGCTCGGACGACCGGCCGGCACGCGGCTGACGTTGCTGGCACCGGTCGTTCGCGGCCGGAAAGGCGAATATCAGAAGGTTTTCGAGGAACTTCGCCGCGAAGGTTTTTCGCGGGTTCGTATCGATGGTGAGCTGCGCCTGCTTGAAGATGAGTTGCCCCAGCTCGACGGAAAACGGGCTCATACAATAGACGTTGCTATAGATCGCGTTTCCCTTGGCGGGACGCGGGATGAGTCTTCCCGACTGAACGATGCGGTCGAACTGGCATTCAAAATGGCCGATGGCCAGCTGGTTGTTGTCCTGGAAACGCCGGGTGCCGCGGGCGGGGCGAAAGCCCAGGAAGTTCTGTTCAGCGAGCGGCTCCGGTGCGGGCGGTGCGAGATCAGTCTGCCGGATATCAAACCGAGGCTCTTCTCGTTCAACGCGCCGTATGGGGCATGTCCGCAGTGTTCGGGACTCGGCATTCAGCTGATTGTCGATCCTGATCTGATCATGCCCGACAAGAGTCTTTCCCCGGCCGAAGGCGGCATCAAGTCGATGAATGCCGGCGAAGAGACGATCCTGGGCCACTGGCTGAACAGTCTGGCGAAACATTACGGCTTCTCCGCCAGAACGCCGATCGAAAAGCTGCCGAAAAAAGTCATCGATGTGCTGCTGAACGGCTCGGGCAGCGAAGAGATCGAAGTGATGTATGAGGGGCGCCGGATGTCGGCGACATTCAACAAGCCTTTCGAGGGAATTATCCCGATGCTCGAGCGGCGGTATCGCGAAACCTCCTCAGAAGAGATACGCGCGTGGTATGAGAAGTTCATGCGGGAGCTGCCGTGCCCTGGATGCTCGGGGAAGCGCCTGTCGCCGGTTGCGCTTGCGGTGACCGTGGAAGGCCACAACATTCACGGCCTGACGCAGCTTTCGGTTGGCAGCCTGGTGCCTTTTTTCGATAAACTCACCCTTACCGAGCGGCAGGCGTTCATCTGCAAGAAAGTGCTTGAACAGATTCGCAGCCGGCTTCGCTTTCTGAAGGATGTCGGACTTGATTATCTGACCCTTTCCCGCGCCGCGCATACCCTTTCCGGGGGTGAGGCACAGCGTATCCGCCTGGCCACCCAGATCGGTTCCGCGCTTGTCGGCATCACGTATGTCCTCGATGAACCCAGCATCGGTCTGCATCCGCGCGATAACCGGCGGCTGATCGATACGCTCAAGAGTCTGCGGAATCTTGGAAACACGGTGCTTGTCGTCGAACACGATCACGACATCATGCTTGAAGCGGATCATCTGATAGACCTCGGACCCGGCGCCGGAACCCTGGGTGGCCGGCTTGTCGCCGAGGGCGCGCCCGCCGAAGTCGCGAAAATGAGCGAAAGTCTGACGGGCCGTTTCCTGGCCGGCCTCGAAGTCATTCCGGTTCCGGAGGAAAAACGCCCCGGCAACGGGAAAACGCTGACTCTCAAGGGAGCCCGGCATAATAATCTCAAGGATATAGATGTCTCTTTTCCCCTCGGAAAGCTGATCGCCATAACCGGCGTCTCGGGCTCCGGCAAATCGAGCCTGGTCAACGACACGCTGTATCCGCTGCTGTCGAACATGCTCCTTCGGACACACATGGATGTGGGCGGTCATCTCGGTCTCGAGGGCCTTGAATATATTAATAAAGTTGTAAATATAGATCAGGATCCGATCGGCAGGACACCCCGTTCGAATCCTTCGACGTATACCGGCCTCTTTTCTCCGATCCGCACGCTCTTCTCGCAG
>CAZQYQ010000096.1:0-14396 GCA_964597625.1 uncultured bacterium | reverse complement strand
GAACTATAACAGTACATAGTCAATCATGCGAAGGTCGCTCATCTGCTCAATTTCAGTTGTTTGCCGATGTACACTTTCTGAAGCCATACAAACACAGCCGGAAAAGCACCTGCAGGCAAGTGTACAGTTCAAAGCCCGGCTTTCGGAAATACAGACACCCGACATTCACCCGACATTTCAATCACACATGGATGAGGTCATCGGTGACTCCCATTGTGCCATTGCAGGGTGAATCAACGTTTGCTATACTGCGGCGATTTCACGGGAGGTTTCATGATCATGGCAAAAGACAGAAAACATCAAGACAAAGATTCCAAGCCGAGCCCAACCAGTCCAGATCCAGCTGTGTTCGATCAAGTCACCGGAATTATCCGCCTGATGGGCGAAACCGGTCTGGCTGAGCTTGATCTGGAAACCCCTGATATGAAAATAGCCCTGCGACGCCAGATAACACCACATGCAATACCAGGAAATTCAAATTCGGGAAACATCGCACAGAATCTCTTGGTTTCGGCAGGAGCACAATCTCCCGTTCAGCAGCTTCCCGTTTCAAGTTCTGTTCACACACCCCAGGTGACAGCGGTAAATCTTCCTGTAAAATCTGCCGCCGTTGAGCCTGCCTGGCATAAAATAGCATCTCCGATGGCGGGCACGTTCTACCGGTCGCCCTCACCTTCCGCTCCGCTGTATGTCAAGATCGGCGATGAAATCAAAGCCGGCCAGCCAATCTGTATTGTTGAAGCTATGAAACTGATGAACGAGATCAAGGCCGACAAAGCTGGAAAAATCGTTCATATTCTCGTCGAAAACGGCAAGTCCGTTGAGAAGGGAACGCCTTTGTTCCACATCGATATCGGAGTCTGAACATGAATCATTTCGATCTGATCGTCATTGGAGCTGGTCCGGCCGGATATCCTCTCGCCGGCACCATGGCCCGGCACGGTTCTAAAGTAGCTGTTATAGAACGGGATTCCGCAGGCGGGACCTGTTTGAACTGGGGCTGCATTCCGACAAAGACGTTACTGGCATCCTCAAAACAGTATCACCAACTGAAAAATGCACACCTCTGGGGTCTGAAAGCTGAACATATCGGCTTTGACTGGGCGGCGATCATGAATCGCAAGGAAACGGTGATAAAAACCCTGCGCCAGGGCATCGAAAAGATGCTGCAGGCAGCAGGAGTCACGATTTTCAAGGGAAACGCAAAACTTCTTTCCGGCAGGAACGTGCGTGTGGAATCAGTGGAAAACCAGGTTGAAATCTCGGCTGACCGGATATGCCTCGCTACGGGCTCCGTTCCATCGATACCGGCCGGAATGCCTGGCGATAGAAATCTTTTCTGGACGAGTGACGAAGCTCTTTCTGCAACGCATATTCCAGAATCGCTTCTTATCATCGGCGGTGGCGTCATCGGACTCGAATTCGGTCAGGTTTTCTCCTGTTTCGGTTCAAAAGTCACGATCGTTGAAATGATGCCACAGATCCTGCCAGGTCTTGATTCTGCGACAGCGAAACGACTGCTTCCCGTCTTCAAAAAGACAGGACTCGAGGTATTCACCGGCCAGAAAGTCGAAGCACTCGGTGAGGAAAACGGCCGGGTCGTCGCTACCATCGGGGGACAGAAGCGTTTCTACGATAAAGCCCTCCTTGCCATGGGGCGGCGTCCGAATCTCTCCGTTCTGGAGGGTGGCGGAGTTTCGCTGAACATGGAAGGCCGATTCATTGCTGTGAACGACGCATTTGAAACCAGTGAGCCGGGAGTGTATGCGATCGGTGATGCTATTCCGGGACCGATGCTGGCTCACAAAGCCACATATGATGCCATGACGCTTGCTGACATCTGGCGTGGTCGTGACGTTCGCCCTACCTACAACTCCGTGCCCGCGTGTGTCTATACTCACCCCGAAATAGCCTGGGTCGGGCTTTCCGAAGATGACGCCAAGGCAAAAGGCATCACCGTCAATGTCGGCAGAAGCCTCTTTTCAGCAAACGGGAAAGCCGTGGCGGCCGGCGACTCAGACGGACAGATAAAAACACTGACGGATGAACAGGGACATCTGATCGGCACGATTATCTGGGGCCCCGAGGCGAGCAATCTGATTATTGAGCCGACGATGTTGAAGGAGTTGAAGATACCGAGCCGTGAGGCCAGAATGGTCATCCATCCTCATCCGACGCTTTCCGAAGCATTTGCCGAGGCATTGGCGTCAGCCACCGGAGAAGCCGTTCACGGCTGAGAAATACCCATCATGCCGACAGTCGGTTTTCTCAACCTCCCAGCCAGGCAGGACGACCTGCGATCAGCGCTTGAAAGACTTGGCCTGAGCGAACTTGCCAGGCGGCCTGTCCTGGGAAGTGAAAATGCCGAACCGCCCTGGGTCACTCTCGATCCGTCAGAGTTTTTTTCGGCTGTTGACACGGGCTTTCACTTTTCTGAACGTCGTTCACCAACGGAGTGGCCCCCCTGGGTCATTACTTCCGACGCGGGAGTTGCCAACGCCCGGCTGGAAAATGGCCTGGCCGACCGGACAGGTTTGAGAGGAGCGATCGGCGGAACATTTCCATTTCTTGATATCTGTGGAAAAAGCCTCTTTCTTCCGTCACCGCGCAGACTTATCGCAATGACCGACGGAGTTGCCGGCTTTGTTCTCACCGAAATGGAACAGACAGGCAAAACTCTCGACGAAGCCGTGCGTGAAGCTCAGTGGCAGAATGCTGCGCCCGGAAACATGACCAGACACCTGCATGCGCTTGCGGCCCGCGAGAGGCTCGCGCTTCTCGCTTCCGCTGTTTTCGGCATAAATCTGTCCGCGGAACGTATTCTGGCAGAGGGATTCGGCCAGCTCGAAGCGCGGGATGCGGCTGTTGCAAAGTCTCTGAATTACAGCATCAGGCTTGTCGGTGTCGTTGAAGCCCATGATGACGGCTTTGAAGCCTGGGTGCGGCCGTGTCTTCTTCCTGCCCGCTACGTTCTTTCACAGATTCGGGGTGGCTCTGAAGCCGCATATATGCAGTGTTCTGACGGGAGTTCGCATGTGTTTGTCGGTCCCGGAACCTCCTTCGAAGTGTCACTTCGAGGCATGCTCCGTGATCACCAGCAGATGATCGAAAAGGGTACGCCAAGTTCGAATGTGTTTGCTCCGTGTTCGCTGATTCCATCGCATATGCAGGTTTCCGGATACTACCTGCGCATGACTCTCATGAACCCGATGTCAACGCTTGCTCAGCTCACAACCGTCTTTGCTGCCGCCGGAATCGAGATACGGTACATTGTACAGCCTGATGGCAGCGTTGTTTCACAGGAAACAGTTTCGGGAAACACCGAGCTGGTCATATTTACAGCGCCGGTCAGCGATGGAGTTCTCCATGGAACGCTGGAACAGGTGCGTGCCGAAGTAAAACTGGCCGCAATCAGAGCCTGTCTCAGATACGAAGGCTGAAAGAGCTCAAATACAATGTTCCAGCCAGGTGAAGTTCTTGTTCAGAAGTTCGGCGGCTCGTCCATGGCCAACCCCGAACGCATCATCCGTGTGGCAGAACGCATTGCCGAACAGGCCCGTTCCGGAAAGCGCATCGCGGTGGTTGTATCCGCCATGGGTGATACGACGGATGATCTTATCACTCTCCTGCGGCAGATTTCCCCCGATCCTGACCCCCGCGAGCTTGATCAGTTGATGGCTACGGGTGAAATCGTCAGCTGCTCAATGACGACATGCGCGCTCCAGAAGCTTGGAATACGGGCGAAATCCTACAATGCATTCAATCTCCAGATTCAGAGCGGCGGTACATTCGGTTCCGCAGAAATCGGGAGATTCGGGCGGCTTCCCGAACTTGCGCGATTTCTTGAACCCGGGTGCGTGGCTGTCGTCGCTGGATTTCAGGGAATCAATGATCAAGGAGATCTCGTGACTCTGGGTCGGGGAGGGTCCGACATCACGGCTGTTGCTCTTGCGCGTGATCTCGGCCAGAAAGTCTGTGAAAAGTATACGGACGAGGATGGAATTTATACTGCTGATCCAAGGTTGATACCAACCGCAAGAAAGGTCTGGCACCTGGATTACACCGAGATGGAAACCCTGGCCCGGTATGGAAACGGAATCCTGCATCCGCGTTCGATCGCCTATGCCCGGGAATCGTCGATCCGCATTCACGTGCGATCCAGTTTTTCACGTGATGAAGGCAGTGTCGTCGGCCCAGACGGCGATCCCTCGATTCCTCTGAAAAGCATGGCTGCCGATAAAAAACAGTCCGTCATGATGATGGAAGGGGTGCGCGGGCCGTGTGAACTGTCGTGGCTTGGAACCGGCCCTGACGGCTTTGTCGTGACGGCAAGAGAATGGCATAGTTTCGACGGCATTCGCGGAAGCATGCGGGTCGGTTTTAAAACCGCCGATTCGTTCAACGCCGTGCCCTGGATGTGGCAGGAAGCCGACAGACTTTCTGCCGAAGAGGTGCGATTCAGTGCACGGGTGGTTTTCCTCACGATCTCGGGAACGGGACTGGTGAAAGACGACCGTCATGTCGTCAGATTGAAGCAGCGTCTCGAAGAGATCGGAATTACGCCTCACCTGGTGGAGCATGATGGATGCCGGCTCACGATTGTCGTTGATTCAGATCAGGCCGGCGAAGCCATGAGTCGGCTTCATGATGCGTTGATCATGGCGTAATCCGGCATTACATGCCGTTTGAGAGAACAGCACTGGGATTTTTCACGGCAGAAGCCGATATCTTTTACGTGGACCAGAGACGTGCATGGTCCCGTATCCGTTTGCCGGAATATCTCAGCATCGGCTTCACAATGACGGGAGAAGCGCATTTGAAGGGTTTGTTCGAATGAAAACCGGCTCGCTCATCCGCATCGGACTGGTGCGGGTGGTCGCGCTGCTTGTTTTCTGCATGACCATGGGCCTTCCATTGTCGGCCTTCGATGTTCCTGAAATGGATTCTCAAAAGTTTCCCGTGGAAGTCTACGGTGATTATCTGGAGTTCAGGTCCAAGGCAAACCAGGTCGTCACGAAGGGGCGGGCGTTCATCACCTTCAAGGATATGCGTATAACGGCTGATACAATTCAGGCGAATACGAAGAACGAGGATATTTTTGCCCAGGGCGGCGTCGATTTCTGGAAGGGGTATGACCGCACGACCGGCGATTTCATGGTTTACAACATGAAAAACGGAAAGGGCTGGATGCGGGACGCGGAGATCCGGCGGAACAGAAACTATTTCAGGGCGAAAGATGTGTATCTCAGCCCGGCATACAGTATAGCTCATGATATATTACAGACGACGTGCGAAGACGTTGAACACCCCCATTACAGGCTTGTGGCGAAGGAAATCGAAATCATTCCCGGTCACGAAATGACGATGCGGGACCTGGCCTTCAAATGGCGCGGCCGAACGCTGTATCACAAGGCCGTTGACCGCTCGGACCTGTTCGAGAACGAGAAGTTCTTCACGACCCGACAGGGCATGTCGCAGATAGACGGGGTTTATTTCAAATTCGCGACCAATCTGGAAGTGACGCCGCAATCGAAGGGCAATTTCATGTATGACTACTTCCAGAAACGCGGCTACGGGGTGGGCATGACCGGCAGTTTCGGCGCCGGCTCCAAGAGCAACGGCACGTTTTCGCTCTACAGCCTCAATGAGACGCTGCGCGGTCACTCAAACACGCAGATGAACCTGTCGCACAGTTACCGATCTTCCCGGGGCGATACCGTTTCCACAAGCATTGCCTATACGGGGGACAAAGTGACCGGGTATGCGGAAAACCAGGACATGAATGTTCAGATGAACGTGACGCCGGTCATGCAGCGAATGACCATGAACATCACCGCGAGCAAGTTCTTCGATCTCGATGGAAACAAGTATACGCTCGATTCCGGATATCAGATCCTCAATCGCGTTCCCGAAGCGAATTTTTCCCTCCCGGCCTACACGACTCCCGGAGTGCCTCTTACCGTCAATGTTTCCGGGATGTATGGGCTATATGAGGAAGGCAACCTCGATAACAAGAAGAACACCAACAAGAAAGAGCTCAGGTCGAATTTCACGGTTCCAACCGTCCAGGTGAACCGGCGATTCGATTTTACGCCTTCCTATAACCTTGATAAAAGCTGGTACAGCGAGGGCGTCGAGCGTGAAAACGGCGCCACGACGGTTCGCGCGAACCAGAAGTTTTCGAAGGTCACGAATCTCGAATTCAATTACAACATCTCAACGCAAAAAGGAAAATCGCCATTCCAGTTTGACTCGTTCACCAGCACGGACCTGCTTTCCAGCCGGCTTCGATTTGCCGAAAACACCTGGAGTCTCAATCCCGTCAACTTCAATTACAACCGCGTGACTCAGCGGCTCGAGCAGGTCTACTGGGATTATTCGCGAAGATCACGGCAGGATGCCTACAGGACCTGGGAGTTTTTCATGCGCCGCGATTATGTGCCCGACCAGGTTTCATTCAGCAGGATGGATATGACGAAGCTGACCCCGGGAAACATGAACATGCGCTACAGGCTTGCCAGCAGCTTGTGGTCGTTTGACACCAGCGTGACATACCCGCATGAATACAGGCGGATCACGAATACTTCCATGAATTACCGGGCCGTCATACGCCCGCTCTGGGAGGTGACGGCGAACGGAAACTTCAATCACCTCGTCAAAAAATTCAGCCCTCTCACGGTGGGAATCATCCGCGATCTGCACTGTTGGGAAGCCCGTGCCGAATATAATCTGGAGCGCAAGGAATTCTGGCTCGAATTTTATCTGAAGGCTTACCCCGAAGATACCGGACGGTTCAGATACGGTGCTGATACAAAGCGGCTCGAAGCGAAGCTGGCGGCTTACGATCAGCTGACTCAGCGGTACGATACCTTCCGGCGGTGAGTGGTTTCTTGAATCCGTGCCCGTTGCCATGTATATTGGCGGCTGAACAGCTCATCGACAGGAGGAATCAGTGAAGATATACGCCGGTTCGGATCACGCCGGACTTCCCTTGAAACACCGATTGATTCAACATCTGAATAAACTCGGCCACGAGGTTGTCGATCTCGGCACCGACTCGGAAGCCTCCTGCGATTATTCCGATTACGCTCATGCCGTCGCGGAAAAAGTGGCGGCCGAAGCCGATACGCTCGGGCTGCTGACATGTGGTTCCGGTATCGGAATGTCGATCGCGGCGAATCGGCATCACGGCGTGCGTGCGGCTCTCTGCCACAACTCGCTCGAAGCCTCTCTGGCGAGACAGCACAATAATGCGAATGTGCTGGTTCTCGGAGGGCGGATCATCGGGGATGAGCTTGCGATTGATATTCTGAACACGTTTCTGAAAGCTGCATTCGAAGGCGGTCGTCACGCGCGTCGCGTCGACAAGATCGAACATGCATGATTTGAACTCTGCCCGCAGGCCCTCACCTGCCGACACAAGAAAGGAATCCCGGATGGGCAATCTCGTCGTCGTCGACCACCCGCTGATCAAGCACAAGATGACCTTCCTGCGTTCGAAATTCACGGATGTCCACATGTTCCGGGAACTGATGCGCGAACTTTCAATGCTGCTCGCTTACGAGGCGACGCGCACGGTTCCGATCGAAGAAACATACTGTGAAACGCCGCTGATGAAGGCCAGGGGGTATATGATTTCGGGGCAGCTGATCGCGCTGATACCGATTCTGCGTGCAGGACTCGGCATGGTCGAGGGTCTGCTCAGCTTCATGCCTATGGCCAAAGTCGGTCATATCGGCTTGTATCGCGATCACGAGACGCTTCAGCCGATCGAGTATTACTGCAAGCTGCCGGAGAATATTTCCGATATGGATGTCTTCATTCTCGATCCGATGCTGGCGACCGGCGGGTCGACCGCGAAAGCCATCGATATCGTCAAGTCGAAGGGCGCGAAACGGATTCGCTTTATGTGCATCGTATCTTGTCCTGAAGGTATTGCGGCCCTGCAGAAGGCGCATCCCGACGTCGACGTTTATACCTGTACGGTCGATGAGAAGTTGAACGAGCATGGGTATATCCTGCCGGGGCTGGGCGATGCCGGAGACAGGCTGTATGGCACAAAATAAAAAATCAGTGAAGGCGCCGAAGGACACGGGAGCCGTGAAAAAGACCGTGAAGAAAGCGGCTCCGGTGGTGGCTGCGGCTGTCCAGGCGCCTCATCAGAGAGCGTTGCGCCCCACCTGGGACACGTATTTTCTTCGCATTGCCCAGCTCGTCGCGACGCGTGCCACGTGTCTCCGACGAACGGTCGGGGCGGTCATCGTGCGCGAGAAGCGTATCCTTGCGACTGGTTACAATGGCGCGCCGAACGGGGTTCCCCACTGTTTTGAGCTGCCGGGCGGCTGTCTGCGGGAAGCGATGCATATTCCGTCCGGCCAGCGCCAGGAGCTGTGCCGGGGTCTGCATGCGGAACAAAATGCGATCCTCCAGGCTTCAGCATTCGGCGTTTCCCTCAAGGGAAGCGAAATCTATGTCACTCACCAGCCTTGCGTGACCTGTGCGAAGATGCTCATCAACGCAGGAATCACGCGGGTGGTCTTCATCGGCTCTTATCCGGACGAACTTGCTCTGGAGATGCTTCGGGAAGGCAACATCAAACTTGAAAGGATCGGGGTCGACTGATCATGGCTCGGATACTCATTGACGGCGGACGCCCTTTGCGCGGCACAGTATCAATCGGCGGGGCCAAGAACTCGGCTCTGCCGATCATGGCTGCGACACTGTTGTGCGACGAACCCGTTACGCTGCAGAATGTACCACATCTCAACGATGTCACCACCATGGAAAAAGTGCTCCAGGCGCTGGGTGCCCGCACCAAGTGGCTCGATCGCGGCACTCTGTGCGTCGACAGTGGCGCCGGCATCAGGGACGAGGCGCCGTATGAGCTTGTGAAAGCCATGCGCGCCAGCTTTTTTGTCATGGGACCGCTTCTCGGCCGGCTGCGGCGTGCGCGCGTTCCGTTGCCGGGCGGCTGTGCGATCGGCGCACGGCCCGTTAACATTCACTTGAAAGGCTTTGAAGCGCTTGGGGCGACGGTTTCCATCGAGGGCGGCTGTGCCGTCGCCGTTGCGGATAAGCTTGTCGGAGCCAGGATCGTGCTGGACTTTCCGTCGGTGGGTGCCACGGAAAATCTCATGATGGCCGCCACCTTCGCCGAGGGCGTCACCCGCATCGAAAATGCGGCACAGGAGCCCGAAATCGATGATCTGGCAGGCTTCCTCAACTCGATGGGCGCGCACATCGAGGGTGCAGGCTCGCCCACGATTCGCATCGAAGGCGTCGCCAAGCTCAAATCAGCAACGTATCCGGTCATTCCGGACCGCATCGACGGCGGGACGTTCATGGTGCTCGGTGCCATGTGTGGTGGCCCGATCACGGTTCAAAACGTCATTCCCGGGCATCAGCAGGCGGTCATCGCAAAGCTGCGCGAAATGGGAGCCGTGGTCGAAGTGGGCAAAAACAGCGTCACGGTCAGCTGTGAAGGCAGACTCAAGCCGGTTGAACTGAAAACGCTTCCGTTCCCGGGCTTCCCGACGGATATGCAGGCGCAGTTTACGGCGGCGATGTGCCTGGCCAACGGAACATCCCTGATATCGGAAACGGTATTCGAAAACCGGTTCATGCATATTGCGGAACTGGCGCGCATGGGCGCCAACCTGACGATTCGCGAGCGAACGGTCATGGTTAACGGCGTCGACAAGCTCAGCGGCGCGCCGGTTGCTGCATCCGATCTGCGCGCAGGCGCGGCTCTCGTGCTGGCAGGCGTCATGGCCGAAGGCCGGACGGAGATCAGCAATGTGTATCATATCGATCGCGGATACGAGGATCTCGTCGGGCGCGTACGCTCGCTTGGCGCCTCGATCGAACGGGTTGAAGACAACGGAAACGGAAAATAATCGGAGGTAAGAGGATGACCAGGCAACATGAGGCCAGGCGGTATGCCGGAATCGTTGACAGGCTTTCGAGCCGAGATCGCGAGGAAAAACTTCTGGCCATTCTGGCGCTGGGCATCCTCAAAGTCCCGGAGCATGCGGATCAGCTGGGAGATCTGCTGGCATCGCCCGACGAGGAAATTGTCGGCAGTGCGCTCGATGCGCTCGGCCGGATCGGCAACCCCAGATCGATCAAGTATGTGCTCGAGTTCATTGGCGCTGCGAAGCCGAACCTGGCGGAAAGGGCTTTGAATGCGCTTGCCGGTTTTGAACTGACGCCGGTGCTCGATCAGATCCTCAAAACTGCTGATGCGGACAAGCCGCCGATGATGCGGCGACGCCTGCTGGCTCTTGTTGCTCATATCCGTGATCCGCGCATCGCGTCGGTCATGACGGAAATCATCGGACAGACGCAGGATACAGGGCTCCTGGTCGAAGCTGCCATGTATTTCGTGCGGTTCCCGTCGACCGAGCGTCACACGCTCCTGAAAATGCTCGGCAACAACGGACAATGGGAAGTCGCCATGGCGGCTCAGCTTGCGTTGTCACGGCTTGGCGATGAGGGCGCGCGCGGCCATCTGAAAAGACTGGCGAAATCGCCGGCTCATCCGATCAGGCTTGCTCTGGTGCAGGGATTATCGAAACACGCCATGATCGAGGACCGGGAGCTGTACGAGATTTTCTGCCATGATCCGCACCCGCAGGTGCGCCTGGCTGCAATGTCGGGGCTCCCTCTCTTCAAAAGTGACGACCGTGCGCGCATCCTTGCCGAGTGGCTGGGTCGGGAACGGGATGAAACGATTCTGCCTCTTCTCCTGCGCTCTGCTGCCGCTGAAAAGCAGCATGGCCTTTATCCGGAATTCTTCAAACTGCTTACCACCGGATCGCCAGCCCAGAAGGAAATTGCGATTGACGCGCTCATCGGCATGGGTGAACCGATCATGGAACGCATCGTGAAGGCGTTTCCGAAACTCCCGATGGCTGCGCGGGAGCAGCTGCTGATCGTCGCGGGGGGAATCGGCGGCGAAGTGGCAAAAAAACTTGTACAAGCCCATCTAGGCGACAGAGAACGCTGGATGCGTATGAACGCCATGGAAGCAATGGCAAAACTCGGTGCCCGTGACGCCCTTCCCCTCTTCATGAATATGGCGGGCCATGAAAAAGATCCGTGGGTGAAAGCTTCCCTGGTGTCCGTGCTGAGCAGGCTTGGCGGCTCCGATCAGGTGCCGGTATGCGAGTCCGGCCTGAACTCGGCCGATGCCCGCGTGCGGGCAAATGCCGTTGAAGGGCTTCTGCGACTTGGCGTGCGCGACAAAGACTGGCAGAAGCGCATCGAACCGTTGCTGCGCGATCCGAACGATCGTGTTCGTGTGAATGCGGCAATCGCCCTTTCGAAGATGGGTGATCAGACCGTCATGCCAACGCTGACGGCCATGACCAGAGAGGCGACAAAATGGCTGCGCTCGTCCGCGGCCTTCGCCCTTGGTGAAATCGGCGATCGCGAGGCTGTTCCGGCTCTTCTGGCCCTGCTGGACGACCGCGAAGACGTCGTCTATCGCAACGCGCTTGAAGCGCTTGGAAAAATCGCCGACATCCGTTCGCTGATTCCGATTCTGCAGGAAAAAGCCAAAGGCCGGCTTCCGCTTGAATTTTTCGACAAGCTTTTGTCCGGCTTCCGCATCTCGGGGTCATCGCAGTAAGGTTCAACCGGCCCTGAAAAACCTGATCTGATGACCTTTACCGGCAGGATCCTCTCACGCCGGGAATAAGTTTGATTTTCCATACTGCCCGATTTATCATCGTATCGATATGACCGGGTGGGATGGAACATCTGATTTCAACAGGAACGGCGGTTCCTCTCTTTTTCCGCCCGATCAATCTGAAGCATCCCCGGAGAACCGGGGGATTCTGGCTTGGAAGGATGCGGGCATGCAGGGAGTATCCGTTTTTCGAATCCTGGGCGGCTGGTTTCTCATCCTGGTTCTGGTTGCCGGGTTTGCACCGCCGGTTCATGGAACCGATCTCGAACGCGAGTCATTGTCACTGCTTTATGAACCGGAATCCGTCGTCACCGCGACCCGGCTTTCCGAGCCGGCAATTGAGTCTCCGGCCATCATGTCGGTAATCACCGGTCAGCAGATCCGCGCACTGGGAGTGAACACCCTTCCCGAGCTGCTGCAGTTCGTTCCCGGATTCAACCCGTGGCGCTCCGGAGCCGGCGACTGGTGGCCTGGTCCCCGCGGCATCCTCGATTCCAATCGAAGTTTCATGGTCATGATCGATGGAGTCAGCATCAATAACCAGTTTCTGGGCTCGCCCTACTGGGTCTACGACCTCCTCGACCTTTCACGTTTTTCGCGTATCGAGATCATCCGAGGTCCCGGGTCGTCAATCTACGGGGCGAATGCCTTTCTGGCAGTGATAAACTGTATTACCGACTCTTCGGACGTCGGTTCCGGGTACCTGAAAACGACCATAGGCTCCTTTGAACGCCGTGGAATCGCGTTCGGCAACGTCTGGAACGCCGGCCGGACCGTCATCGACCTGGATTTTTCCGGTGAGTCGACCGATGGCCAGGATCGTTTCATCGAGAAAGACCGCTACGGGAAGAGCGGCGCGACGCATGACGGTTATACAAAAAGAGATCTGATGCTGAAGATCACGGATCCGAGAGGCCTGACGTTTCTTGCGCAGCATGTCGAGGGGCACCGTGAAGGATACATGGGATATTTCGACAATCTGAACGGAAAAACCTTTTACCGGCGCTCGAATGATATGCTCACGCTGAGTTATCGGAGAGAATTCAGGAACAGTGCCGAGTTCATCACCCGTGTCTTCTACAACCGGTTTCTCGACAGCGAGTGGGCCGAAGCCGTGAGTCCAGGCGGCCTCTTCGCCACCAACGGCGTGACATACCCGCTTGGGGCGATGGAGGAAGACCATTCCCGTGATTCTGTCCGGGGACTGGATTTTCTGTACAAAGCGGCTCCAACAGGCCGGCACAAGTTTTCCATCGGCGGCGAAAAGACCTTCATCGATCTTGCCGAGTCGGCCGTGTATGGCTCCTACGATTCTCCGGCTGATCCGGGCCGCCTGACATTCCTGCCCGGAGGATATCCGGAGCCTGAGGGTATGACGAATGATTCATTCTTCCTGCAGGATGACATTTCCCTGGCAGAAAGAGTGCGGCTGGTATTCGGAACCCGGTACGACGATCATTCCGTCTTCGGCGGAACCTGGAATCCCCGGGCAGGGCTCATATATCGTTTCAGCTCCCGCTGGACCGGCAAGCTCCTGTATGGCAAAGCCTACCGGAATCCGGACTACCACGAAATGGCTGGCAGTCCTGATCTGAAGAGCGAAACGATCAGAACGACAGAGGTTCAACTGCTTGGCGAACCGTTTGACGGATGGTTTTCCAAAATCAATCTGTTTGTTAATCAGGTGTGCGATCGCATTCAAAGCTCCAACGGCATGAACTACAGCAATATCGGTCGCACGGCATACGACGGTCTCGAGTTCGAAACCCGCAAACGATTCAGCCGGGGGCAGGAACTCTTCGGGAATATTTCCACGTTCCGGTTGCGCGAAATGACGACTCCACTCATGATCGCCCCTGAACTGCCTCACAACAAAATCAATCTCGGATATTCCCTCAATGTGAACTCGTATGAAACCTGCCTGTGGAGTACGATGACGTCGCGTTGGCCGAGAAATTGGGCTGATTCGCGGAAATCCCTCCCCGGTCTCGGGCTTCTGAATATGACGGTACAGAAGCGTGGGTTTCCCGGACCGGCTGACCGGATCATTCTGAGAGTTCAGAATATTCTGAATACCTCGTATTCGATGTCGCCGATTTATATAGGTGATGGTATGCTTGATGAGTTTCCTCAGCCGGGCAGGCAGATGAGCCTGGAAATGTCCTGGGATCTGTAACGTCAGGAACACGAGAGATCATGAAAAGGATGCGGTTCAGCCTGTGGCGCCTGGTTCCGGCGCTGTTTCTGCTGATCGCGTTTGCTCTGGCTGCAAGCCGTCCCTGCCTGGCCAATAAAGAGATCTGGATGTTTTACAGGTCTGATATTCCGCTCTATATCGCCGTCAGGGAGCGGCTTGAAACGCATCTGAAACGACAGCTGGTGAGTTGCCCGGTCGAAAAGACCAGTTCGAGCTTTATCGACAGCCACTCCCCGAAAATGGCCATCGCACTCGGAGAGGCGGGTCTGAAGAGGGCTCTCACCATGACCTGGAACGTGCCGATCCTGGCGATGTTTATCGATGAGCTCCCGGACGATGCCAGGGTCGTACATATCGTTATTCCACAACCCCATCAGCGGCAGATTGAACTGCTGATGAAGCTGCATCCCGGTCTCCGGACGATCTGGTATCCGTTCTCCGGCGAGGCGTTCGCACCGCCATCGAGTCTTGTCAGAGCCGCATGCGCGGCGGGCTTGAAACTGGTGG
>CAZQYQ010000095.1:0-14782 GCA_964597625.1 uncultured bacterium | reverse complement strand
GATACCATCCAGAGATGGCCCTCCGTGCGGCGCGGCGAAGAACGTAACATTTTCCCCTTCCAGGAAAAGGCCGACATGGTCTTCAATTCAGCGATTCCTTATGAGCTGTCGGTGCTGAAGACGATTGCCGAGCCCCTGTATGCCGACATTCAGCCGGAAAATCCGTCCTTCAGCGAAGCCCGCCGCATTCTCCGGCTCCTGTCCCTGTTCAAGCCTCTTGACCCGAAAGAAGTGCCACCGACCTCGATTCTGCGCGAATTTGTCGGCGGCAGCTCGTTCCACTACTGATGAGCGGCTCCCCTCGCGGGGATACCGCATTGAAGCGGCGGCTGGAAGCGATCCTGTCCCAGACCCCCTCTGCGGAGCGGGCCGCCCTGGACCCGGTATCGTTTCCCCGCCGCTTTTTCGTCGCCGGGCGGCCGCGGCCTGAAATCGAGCTGATGGGCCTTCTCGCGGCCATGATGGCCTACGGAAAGCTGGAACTGTTCACACGTGTAACGGCTGATATCGTATCAAAAGCCCGGGAACGGCTTCTGGACGTCGCGCTGAACAAGCGGGCTCTCCTCGGAGACTGGCCCGGATACCGGCTCAGCACGGGCCCCGAGATTGCCAGGCTCGTTCATGCGGGTGGAACGGTTATCGCCGCACGCGGCGGTCTGTGGGAGAGTTTCAAAGCCGGATGGCAGGCTTCAAGCAGCCTCAAAGACGGCCTGATCGCATTACACACGGATCTTGTCACCGCGGCACGGAAAGACGGCAACGGCCCCATGACCCGCGGTCTTGCGCACCTGCTGCCCGATCCGGCGAAAGGCGGAGCGGTCAAACGCTGGATGATGTTCACCCGCTGGATGGTCCGGCCCGACGATGGGGTCGATCTGGGCCTCTGGCCTGAGGTTCCCCCGTCGGCGCTGCTGATGCCCCTCGACCGTCACATCAGCATGATTTCGCGTCATCTCGGCTTCACGAGCCGGGCCTCAGACGACTGGAAAACCGCCGAGGAAATCACCGCGGCCCTGCGCCGTTTTTCCCCCGCCGATCCCGTCAGATACGATTTTGCCCTCTGCCATCTCGGCATTTCCGGGCGATGTACGCATGGCCGGAACTCCGAAATCTGTGCCGCATGTGAACTTCGCAGCCTCTGTACCGCAGGCAGAAAAAGGAGAAAGCGCGGCTGATCTGATCGGCAAAATCAGAACAACGCTTGTCGCAATGCAGGATATCGGTGTATGATCGCGCAACGCTGAACGCCATTTTCCATCCGGAGGAACGCATGCTCACTTTTTCCGACTTTTTCAAGAAACTCGAGGGATTCCCCTGCCCGGAACTGTTCGAGCAGCACATAGACGGCTTCGAGGATATCACTTACGTCTGGGATGTCCTCAAGCGCATTCAGCAGGGGTTCGTCGCGAAAATGGTGCAACCGCAGATTCTCGGCATCGTTGAGGATGGAGCCTGGCTGCGCGGCAAAGACATCTTCATCGGACGCAACACGAAAGTTCAGGCCGGAGCCATGATCATCGGCCCCGCGATCATCGGCAGCAATGTCGAGATTCGCCATGGAGCCTACATTCGCGGTCATGTGATCATCGGGGATAATGCTGTCGTCGGCCACGCAAGCGAACTTGGAAGATCGGTTCTCCTGCCCGACGCGAAAGCTCCGCACTTCAACTACGTGGGCGACTCGATTCTCGGAAGCCATGTCAATCTCGGGGCAGGCACCAAGCTTTCCAACCTGAAAAATGACGGCACCGAAGTCAAGGTGCTCGCGGCCGGAATCGGCTACAAGACCGGCATGCGGAAATTCGGCGCAATTCTCGGTGATGGATGCATGCTCGGCTGCAACAGCGTAACCAATCCGGGAACCGTCATGGCGCCCGGCTGTCGGGTGTATCCCAACGCGACCGTCTCGGGGTATACCTCTCCATCCACGATTGTGAAACTCCGGCAGAATCTGGCAACTTCCAGAGCCTCCTGATCCGTGTTGAGGGCTGATGAATGACGCTTTCCCCCGGCCAGCCGTTTTTCACCGAAGAACAGACGAAAGAACTCGTCAGAATGATCCAGGCAGCTGAAATGCGCAGCTCGGGCGAGATCCGCATTCACGTCGAGAGCTCGTGCACGAATCCCGAGGCGCGGGCAAGGCAGGTTTTCGCCGAACTCGGCATGGACCGCACCGAAGAGCGGAACGGCATTCTGTTTTATCTCGCCGTCGACAGCAGACTCTTCGCGATTCTTGGCGACGAGGGAATCAACGAACGAGTCGATCCTGACTTCTGGAACCGGATTCGCGATTCCGTATTGGACAATTTCCGGCGCGGGGAATATGTCGCCGGTCTCGCTGCGGGCATCCGGACAGCGGGAGAATCCCTCGCAACCTGTTTTCCGCGCAGGAGAGATGACACAAACGAGCTGGCAAACGATATCAGCTTCGGCTGAAGGTATTATACGGCTCAGTATTCTATTCCCGGCCGTGCCTTCATGCCCGTGTCGAAATAATGCTTCACTTTCGTGATCCTCGAAATCAGATCGGCCTCTCCGAGCATCGTTTCATCGGAGCACCGCCCGGTGAGGACCAGTTCCAGCCCGCTACCGGCAGATCTGCAGATGGAGAGGAGCTCTGAGGGGGGCATCAGCCCGTAACTGGCGGCGGTAACGATCTCGTCGAGCACAAGAAGGTCGAATTCTCCTGAGGCGATCGCGCTCCGCGCAAGTTCAAGCCCGCGCGCCGCTTCGCTTCTGTCCTCATCCGTCGTTCCGAACCGGAACAGGCCATCGGGCTGCATTCTCTCGAGGCCGGTCACCCAGTGTTTCACGCCGAGTTTTTCGAGCACCGCGACTTCATGATGCGCGTATGTTTTGTTTCCCTTGTCGAAATAGATCACACCGACACGCATCCCGGCCCCGAGAGCCCGGATCAGCAGACCGAGGGCAGCGGTCGATTTTCCCTTGCCGTCACCGATATATGCCTGAATCATATCCCGCTCCACCTGAATGTTATATTATATTTGTACTTATACTGCCCGGGACGGCGACGGTCAAAAATCGAGATTGAAGGCATCGCCGAACGGGTCCGCCTCATCGCTGGCGTTCTTTCCCGCCGGCTCTTTACCCGCCGCCGTTGTGGCCGTTCCGGAATGGGTGATTTTCCCGCCATCGTCTTTCGGGGCCACGACTTCGGTCGGGTTTGCCTGCTCGAAGCCATGTTCACCCGTGCTTGCGCTGGCAACCGTCCCAGCCGGCTTGGCCGTATCCGCCGCTTTTGGGGCCTTCCCGGAAGCGTTCGCCGCCCGTTTGACGACGGCAGCATTGGCGCTGCCCGAATCCGTTTTCACCGTGGAAACGGAGCCGAAAAGCTGTTCGTCCCCCGGCCATTCCGCTGCGGGCTTCTTCCCGGCAGATGCCGCCGACACCGTCGTCGTAATCCCGCTGCTGCGCTCGCCGTCCATATCCCAGAGCATGGCAAGGGGCATGCAAACGGCTTCACCGATGGCTGCATCGCCCTTTCGAACCACTTTTATGTCGCCCTGAAGCTTCGGAAGCAGGGCCATCAGCCAGGGACTTCTCCACTGGCCGGCACCGGCATCATCAGAGCGCTGCACTTCGAGTTCCAGCATATACTGTTTTGCCTTCTGAATGACGCGGACGGCTTTCATGACACGATATCCGCACAACGACGGCCCCGGAGCCCAGAGAAAAAGCATTCTGTTCCCGAAGTTCACGGTCGGCATAGGCTCGTCCGGAGCGTGTTTTTCCCAGAACACCTGTAATTCTGGAAGGCTTTTGATCAGAAAAAAACTGGGTCGCTCCCTGTATGCTGAGCCTTCCCCCCGCCACTGTTCGAGAATGTCGATCTGAAGAGGATTGTTCTGTCCAGCCAGGCTTTTCGCCGGACCAGCCGCCTGAGTGGGGGGCACGAAAAAAATCAGGCATACGCCGGTGAGAAGAGCTGCCTGAATATGCCGCCGTGCGGAGGGTTTCCGAATCACGTCAGCGTACCCCGGCAGTGATCGTCAACCCCTGCTGCGAAGGGACGATTCCAAAGCCGTTATAGATGGTAATATATTCCAGGATCTCATACCAGGGCCTGTTCTTGAGAGAACAGTAAAGAGGCACTTTCTGCTGCCCCTGCCAGGTGATGGCAACCTTCGTCGAGCGGCTGATGGACTCGATCGCGCGGGTGATATCACGCCCGTCGCTGATCACGGTTCCCTTGCCGGAAAGCGCCGGGAACCATTTTGCCAGCACGGTGCTGTCGTATGTACGCACCTGACGGAGAAACCATTGCCAGCTCGCGCCATGGACATTCACCGGCGCGACGAAAACCACTCCGTCAGCCCCGTGAAAACGATGGTGCGGGCTGACGACTTTTTCGAGCATCGAGTTCATATCGTATGCACGCGCCTGCGGCATGGTATCAGCGGACGTCTGCCAGTGGCAGACATACTCCTTGCCATATGCCAAGGCGACCATTCTGACCGCTTTCCAGATTGGGAGCACTCCGCTCCAGATGACATCCATGCGGTCCTTGTTGGGCAGGGTCGGAAGGTTCGGTGAAATCGTAAAATACTGCCTCACGGCAGGTCGGTATAGAACGACGCTGTCGTTGCGAACTGCCGTCACGCGGAGGTCGCGGCCGATCATGTACCCCGGCGTCACCAGAAACTGCTGCCCGCCCCACTTCATCCACGCGGCCCCATCCTCGCCACGGCTTACAAGGCCGGTGACTTCCAGTTGCGTCGGATCCGCAATCGGAACCGCCGATGCTGTTCCGGCAACAGACAGAACGAGACACGACACCAACACGAAAACGGCACAGCGGCACAGCATCCGGATCATTTTCATCTCCCTCGGTGACAACATTGCCTATCCACTTCTCCCAGTTTATCATACACACGGCATCCCTGTACCTTCGCGACTTCGTCTCGGTATGGGAAATGATGGAATGCGTTTCTGTTCGAAAAGAACTCTACGTCAACCTCTCTGACTCCGTGGCTCAGCGTTTTTCTGGACTCAATAACGGCCTTCAGTGATGCAACTTCGCATCTGACACGGGGAAATCGCAAAAAATAGTATATTATATTTGATATTTACAGGGAATCAGATCATATCCGTGTTTATCCGCATCCATCTGTGGGTTCGTATCTTTGTATCTTGGTGATCCCTTGAAATTTGGCAACCTCATGTGCTTGCCGCAAGGATCTATAGTATCCTCTTCTCATCGAAGCAACCGTACAGTCAGGAGGCACGTTATTCATGTATAAAACATCAGGCCTGATCGGAATTCTGTTCACCTCAGCAGCGCTGCTGCTTTCGTTTTCACCCCGGCTTCAGGCACAAATAGAAGTTCCCGTCAGTTATGAACTCGCAAGCGGTGCGCCACGGATCGATGGTTTTCTTACAGGCGGGTCCTGGTGCGAACCGGAAGGTCTGAGCATTACAAAGGACGGCAGTTCCACCTCCGCCCTCGTTCGCTATGAAGATATCGATCAGCTCGAGTCGCTTCAGATGACATCATCGAATACGATTTCGATGACGATTCGCCTGAAAGACGCGGGAAATTTTTCCGCCAGAGCAACGGTTCCGCCGGCGATTCCCCTCATGATCCTGCGTGACGAGGCCGCCTCCGGCACAGCCTCCGATTCCGGAAAAATCCGTACCTTCACCCCTGAAAATTTTCGCGGCATGCCGCTGCTTGAATTCGAGGCTGCCATCTCGGAAGAAGTGGACCCGGCAGCAGTCAAAGCGCTTGCGGAAAAACTCGGCAAAGCCGTTGAAGACGGCAAACTCGATGAAGCCGTCGAGCTTCACGGTCAGATAGGCGAGATGCTCGGTGCCCTCCTGGATGCATCCGGCACCCCGGCCCTACAGGATTCACCCGACGTTCAGACGGGCCCGTGAGTCCGCTTGAAACCTTCTTTATCCATGCCAGGTTGGCGATTTTGGCAGGGTATGGTAGGATTACGTTGAGAGCATTGCTGGGAATAGAAAAAGAATATCTTCCAGCAGCCACGAGGATCAAAAATGAGCCCTACCCCGCACAGGGCCTGGGCCTCCGTGAGGACGCTGCTGTTTGCTGTAAGCCTGGCAGCCATCACGCTGGCCATCGGTTTCTGCCTGATTCAGGCTCGCTGGATACTGCAAATATCGTCATATATGCGCAACGATATCAGCGAGCAGCATCGTATACTCAGAAGTTACACGCGTCTCGCCGCCGAGTGGCAGGAACTGCGCAATCGGCGCCATCAGCTTGTCGGCGTCGCCTCCCAGGAATACCATCAGCAACTCGACCACTCTCTTCGAGCTGTTCGCGATACGGCAGCGACGCTCGATCAGCTCATGTCGAATCACTCGAGACGGTTCCGCTGGGTCCAGATCAGCGAAGTCGTGAATGCATATCTCAGCGCAATGCGGACCTGCATCAGGCTGAATCAGCAGATTGAAGAAAACACCTGGAGACACGTCCGCGAAAAGGCATTGCCAATTCGCATGCAGAGCTCGCCCCTGCCTCTTTTCTCTGATCTGCTGACGGATTTTCTCACGTCATTCACCACATCCCGCTGGCTGTATCCCTCCGAACGGCATCTCCTGGCAGCCGATGCCAAAGCGCTGTATATGAGATTGTCAGGCCTTGCAGACAACCTCTTCCTGGCGTCGAATAACAAGGCCTCCCTCGAATGGACACAGAGATTCGTGCTTCAGGAGCTTGCGGGCTATGAAGGCAATGCGATTCCGATGTTACGCCAGGAAACAGAGCTGCTGTGGCGGGAAACCGACTCCAGTTCAGAACTTTTTGTATCCCGCTCCGAATCCTATCTCGCGTCTCAATTCCCTGTCTGGAGTGCGCTTCTGCTCCTTTTCACCCTCGTTATTGTTTTCCTGCATCATCGCATTTCAACGCATCTCCGGGAAATCAAAAGAAGATGCACGGAGTATGTGCCCGGAAAACAGTTTGTTCGTCACCCGCCCAGCGGAATCCGTGAAATCGATGATCTGGACAAAGGCTTCGTTCAAATCATCGATAATTTCCATCGCGAACTGCAGATGAATTCACGCCATATCAAGGCAATAACGAAGATCTGGAGCGTATTCAACGACCTCAGCCGGGAATCCGTCGATGCTCGTTCCAGACCTTCCGATTCGCTCGAAAACTGCCTGGATCGCCTTCTGAAACTGCTCGGCGAAGAAATTCCGGCACTGTCTCTGGCACGCATTCTTCGCTCAGCCGATGTCGGCCTGATACCCCTCACGAACGATTTTGCTTCAACCGCCTTCCGGGCATCCGAACGATTTGAAATCTATACCCGCTCCACCGGCACCTTCCAGCGCATGGGCTGGGATGACAGCCTGAGTGGCTGGATTGCCCAACATGCAGCGATTGACCCATGGACGCCAGAATCGGGCGAAGATGTCTACAGACGGCTGGCCCCGCTTCGGCAGGTCAGTGAATTCGGCCTGACGCCGAAGCACGAGCAGGGACTTGATGGTTCCATACTCGGAATCCGTCTTCACTCCCAGAAAAATGGGCAAAAAACAGGGAAAGAATACGGTCTCCTGATCCTGTATTTTGATGACAAGACCGAGGTGCTGAACGAAGCAGACTGGATGTTCATTACCATCATGTCTCACCAGATGGTCTCCGTGATCGATACCGCGGAACTCCTTGATATTTCAACCCATCAGCGCCACCTTACGAGTCAGCTGGCTATCGCAAGAGAAATTCAGGCCAGCACGATTCCCCCCAAACCTCCTGTCATGACCGGGGTGGAAATCGATGCCGTCATCCGGATGGCATCCCAGGTCGGCGGCGACTACTACGATTTCATCCCGTTCAGAGACGGCAGAATCGGCATCGTCATCGCCGATGTCAGCGGGAAAGACATTCCGGCGGCGCTTCTCACGATGGTTTTGAAAACCACATTCAAGGCCCTTCGTG
Source organism: uncultured bacterium (assembly GCA_964597625.1). Taxonomy (GTDB): domain Bacteria; phylum Muiribacteriota; class Ozemobacteria; order Ozemobacterales; family Ozemobacteraceae; genus MWAR01. The sequence goes on along the minus strand of CAZQYQ010000095.1, from coordinate 6,849 downwards.
TTGATGTTCTGTCGCCGGCGCAGGTTCTTGTCGAGGTAAATCGTATTCTGATCGGTATAATAGCAGAAAGTTATTTCGTCACGATGACCTACTGCGTCCTCGATCCGGCCGCCCGCACCATTCGGCTCGCCAATGCAGGCCACACCCCCGTGCTCCTGCGGACGAAAAACGGCGGCAGAGATTTTGTCCGCAATATAGAAATTCCCGGATACCCTCTCGGAGTCATCGAAACCAGTTTCAAGGAACGAAAACTCGCTCTCGTACCGGGCGACACCCTGCTTTTCTTCACGGATGGAGTTATCGACTGCCGCAACGAAGCCAATGAAAGATTCGGACAGCAGCGCCTCGAATCGTATCTGGCCGGTGCCGCCTCCTTTAATCTGCCGGCAAGACGGCTGCTGTCCGAGCTCGACGCATTCCGTGGCAAGCTCGATGCCCCCGACGATATTACCGTCGTTTCCGTGACCTTCCTCAACAGTGAAACGGGTGTTGATGATGAGGACAGCGAAGAGCAGAACGAAAAGAAGGCATCGGAAGAGACTCCCGATGCCCTCGTCAGAACGAAAATCTCTTACTTGTAATAATCGAAATCCTGCTCCTTCGCGGTCCACTTCCGGAGAACGAATACATTCGCCGACTCGACCGCCGGATCAAGATCAATATAATTGCGTTCACCTTTCCAGAGATATCGCTTGTCCGTCAGGACATCGTGCATCTGGTAGGTCTCATCGGGCTTGATGCCATACTTGCTGATCGGCACATAGACGAACGAGTTGTGCCTCTGGAACGGATCGAGATTTACCGCGACAAGAACATGATTTTCACCCAGGCTCTTGCCGTAGAAAAGGATGTGCTCGTTCTCCGCCTTGTAGAACTGGAGATTGTCATACTCCTGCATGGCGGGATTTTCATTTCGAATGCGGTTCAGGCAGGTGATGAGATCCTTGATATTGCCGGGCTTGTTCCAATTGCGGAACCTGATCTCATACTTGTCTGAATTGAGATATTCTTCCTTGTTCGGGATCGGATCGCCCTCGCAGAGTTCAAATCCCTGGAAAATTCCATACACGGAAGAGAGGGTGGCAGCGAGGACAGCTCTGATTTTATAAGCCGCCCTGCCGCCCTTCTGAAGAAACGTCGGGAAGATATCAGGTGTGTTCACAAAGAGATTCACACGCATGAATTCAGCAACCGGATAACTCGTCAGTTCAGAGAAATACTCGATGATCTCCTGCTTGAAATTCCGCCAGGTAAAGTATGAGTAAGACTGCGCAAAACCCTGTTTGGCAAGGGCTTTCATCACCTTCGGCCTGGTAAAGGCCTCGGCAAGGAAAATCACATCGGGATACTCCGCCTGAACTCCTGCAATCACCCATTGCCAGAAGTTGAACGGCTTCGTATGGGGATTATCGACCCGGAAGATGCGAACGCCCTTCTTCGCCCAGAAAAGGAAAATTCGCTTGAGCTCATTCCACAACCCTTCACGATCGACGGATTCGAAATTGATCGGATAGATATCCTCGTATTTTTTTGGAGGATTCTCGGCATACTTGATCGTCCCGTCAGGCCTGACGTTGAACCAGTCTTTGTGGTCCTTCAGATAGGGATGATCGGGAGAACAGTTCACCGCGAAATCGAGTGCTATTTCAATTCCTGACTCATGCGCGGATTTGACCAGGTGCTCGAACTCCTTCATGGTGCCAAGGCTCGGCTCAACGGCATCATGGCCGCCATCAGCACTGCCGATCGAATAGGGACATCCCGGATCGGTCGGCGAACATTTCAGGCTGTTGTTCGGTCCTTTCCGGTTGGCATGTCCGATTGGGTGAATGGGCGGAAAGTAGAGAACATCGAAGCCCATGGCTTTGATCTCGGGCAGTCTGGCCTCGACGTCCTTGAATGTACCGCTCTTGTTGGCTTCAAAAGCGCACGAGCGAGGAAAACATTCATACCAGGATGCGAACCGGGCCGCTATTCGGTCGACCCACAACGGATACACACGGTCAGAAATCACCCGGGTCTCGGGATCCGCATGACGGGACAAGGTCTCTACAAGGCCGGGCGCAAGCAGTACCGATGCCCGGGTCTCATCCGTCTTCGCGGCCTCGGCAGCTTTCAACGCTTCACGCACTATCGGCTGCTCCCTTTTGGGCAGCCACTTCAAAAATCGCCTGGCAAGCTCGATTCCCTCGAGAAGATCGCTTGAATGATCAACCTTCGCCTCGACCTTTTTCCGGGTATCGGCGACCCAGGAACCGTAAAAATCGCAGAACGCTTCGATCGCATACTCGTGCGCGCCGATTTCCGTAACCGTAAAGCGGCCCTGCCAGATATCCAGCCCGGTATTCACACAGCGCATCTGGGTACGATGCCATTCCGTTGCGCCTTTTTTCCTGTTGAGAAGCCACACGACAATCTGATCATGGCCGTCACGAAAAACATCGGCCGTCACTTCGACGAAATCCCCGGCTTCACGCTTTATCGGGTAACGCCCGTCGTCAACCGCCGGCCGTACATTTTCAATGAGAATCCGAATCGGTTCCGGGAACTGAACCATTTTCACCTCTCCTTGCATAGTGAACGATACATATCCAGTGTCTGATGCGCGATGCTAGTCCAGCTGAAGGTATCCTCAACGCGCTTTCGACCCTTCAGGCCCATGGCTGTTCTTTTTTTCACGTCTGACATGAGTTCATTCAGCCTGGCGGCCAGGTCTCTGGAAAATCTCGGCGGATCCAGCGGTTCAAAGGGGCTCTGATCCATCTGACGCAGAGGGACAAGGTAGCCGGTATCCCCGTCGACGACGACTTCCGGAATACCTCCCACGGCGCTTGCCACAACCGGAACTTCGCAGGCCATCGCTTCCAGATTGATGATGCCGAACGGCTCGTAAATCGATGGGCAACAGAAAACAGCCGCATTCGAGTACAACTCGATCAGCGTCGGCCTGTCGATCATTTCACGAATCCAGTACACGTTCCCCCGTGACGCCGCAATCCGCTCCACTCCCTGTTTCATCTCTTCACCGATTTCCGGAGTGTCGGGAGCCCCTGCACAAAGCACGACGGGAATCTTCGGGTCGATATGGGGAAGCGCGTTCACCAGGTGAATGATTCCCTTCTGTCTGGTGATGCGGCCCACAAACAGAATATAAGGCTGTTCAGGCACGCCAAGGCGTTCCAAAAGGGCACGGGATTTCTTTTTACGGAACTCGTCGATGTCTATTCCATTGTGGATGATATGTATTCGGTTGGGATCGACCTGGAAAAACTTCAGGATGTCTGCCTTTGTGCCCTGACTGACAGCGATAAGCGCATCCGCCATCTCGATGGCCATCTTTTCGACCCAGCAGGAGAAATCATACCCGTTTCCGAGTTGCTCACGCTTCCACGGCCGAAGCGGCTCGAGAGAATGGGTCGTCAGAACAAGCGGAATGTTGTAATTGAGTTTCGCCCAGATACCCGCCATATGCGTATACCAGGTGTGGCAATGAACCAGATTCGCATCGATCGCCGATCCGACGAATCCAAGGTCGCGGTCGAGCGTTGCCATGACGCCCTTCAGTTCTTTCGGCACACCCGTATACGAGTCGCGGGGCTGGTATCCCCGCACTTTCAGCCGGCCGGTCTCGGAGTCCTGATCGCCGTAACAGCGCACGTCAACATCGATCATCCTGGCAAGTTCGCGCGTCAGATACTCGACATGAACGCCGGCGCCTCCATACACATAGGGCGGATACTCATTCGTCAGAAATAATGCTTTCACACATTCCCTCCTGAACACGCTTTTCTATGATCTGTTCGGTTATTCTGACTCCCTCCTCCGTGCCTTGTCAACAAATGCGATACAAACAAAAAACCCCGGAAGCATTCTTCCGGGGCTTTTCGTTTTATTGATTTTTGCGATTACTTGCTGGCCTTGGCTTTCAGTTCGTCGAAGGAGGCCTTAGCCTTGTTCATCTCAGCCGCGATCTTCACGGAATCTTCCTGGCGGCCCTGTTTCACGAGTTCGTTATAGAGATTGTAGAGCTCCTGATATCGGGCATAAGCCAGCTGAACTTCCGAGTCATAGGTTCCAACCTGAGCCGTATCGCCCGGAATCGTAATACTTTCCTGGGTGCCGGTCGTGGAATTCGAGGTCGTGCTGCCCGCGTTACCAATCGTCACGCTGCCGTCAACACCGGTCTGGCCACCGATCGGATTGTTTCCGGTAGGCATCGCGATCGTCGCATTCCCGCTCTGTTTGTCCTTGCCAAAGAGTCCGGCGATCTTGTGTGCCGCAAGGTTTCCGAGATATCCGCCGACCATGCCGCCGATGATGGTGCCGAAGGGCGGGAAGATCGCAGAGCCAAGCATTGCACCAACCGTCGAACCGACCGTCTGACCTGCAACGCCGATCCAGTCGATCTGTTTGAAGGCCGCCTTCAGCGAGAACTTGCCATTTTTCAGATCGCCGGCGAGGTAGGAACCCATCGAGCCACCGACGATGGAACCGAAGGTCGGGGCCAAGGCGCCGAGGAATCCGCCGACAACCGGGACCGCCGAGAGGAAGGGCACGAAAAACGAGCCTGCTGCGGCACCGGTGACGGAGCCGACAACGCCACCTGCGAACTCGGCCGAACAAACGGTCTTGAGAGCTTTCTTGGCACTGGGCTTCTCACCGCGCATGATCTGGGTGGCGAGGTCAACACCCACGGTGATCCCGGCGGTAACAAGAAGGTTCTTGGCGCTGAAACCCGACTTGAGGCTGTCCTTCACGTTCTGGACACCCTGATTGGTCATCGACTTGCCTGTGGCATACCCAGACTGGAAGCGGTCACCCATCTTGTCTTTAAAGCTCTGCTTCCCTTCAGTTGTTTGCCCTGCCTGGCCACCCTGCTCTGACTGGCCAGCCTGTCCAACCTGGCCAGCGCCATCATCGGCAGGAAGAGCCGGGTCAGAGGTATTCTGGCCGGACTGACCACTTGCCTGACCACCGTCATTCGTCGGGAGACCCGCGCCATCGCTGGACCCGGACTGGCTGCTCTGACCCGTCTGACTGGTCTGCCCTGTCTGGCCGGTTTCACCGGTCTGAGCAGCGCCTGTCGTGGTCGAATCACGCTTGATAAACCGGCCGGTTACCGGATCACGCGGATGGGCCGCGGGATCAAACGTCTTGCCGCTGGTGGTCTGAGCTGCGGCATCAGCGGGAGCCTGGGCTACCGTCCCGACGCTCGAACCATCAGCCACAACCTGAGAACCGGTATTCGCCGGTTGAGCACCGCTGACATTCGAGGATGAATTGTTGGCGGTATTATTCGCCGTAGTATTTGAGTTGGCATTGCCGGTCGTGTTGGCAGCTGTATTTGCGTCAGTGCTCTTCACAAAACGACCGGTCACCGGATCACGAGCCGGAAGCTGCTTGGCGGTATTGGCGGTGGTGGCCTGCGAATTCGAGGTGTTCGAGTTCGATACCGACGTCGAATTGGCATTCGAGCTGCTGCTGGGAGCAGTTTTCGAAGTTCCAGATGTCGCCGGCTTCTGAGAAGTCGAACCGCTCTGACTCGTGCTGCCGGTTGAACCACTCGTGCCGGTCGTCGCAGGAACGGAAGCTTCACCGAAAACAAGCTTCACATATTGGCTCATCTCAAGGGCAACCGGACGCCCGTTCACATACCGTACATTGTAATGAACGATCTGTGTTCCCTGTCGAACCGAGACCCACTGTCCAGGGGTTACCTGGAACTGCTGACCACCGACGGAAACCGGGATGGTCTCCAAGGCCATAAGCGGCGCTTCGAGAACGAAACTCGCCACCAGGACAAGACACAACAACCTGCACATGAACCTGAGCGTCTTGTTCTTCATATTCCAACTCCTTTTACAAGGTTACTTAACGTGACCATCACACTTGACGAAAGCACTGTACCGATGGATATTTCCTTAGATTATAAGAAGGATTTGAAAATCCGCAAGAAATGCAAACAACTTTTTTCTTTATTTTCAGCGAATCACTCGCGAAAAACAACGATAAACGCAGGGAAGGCCTCATTGTACCGATACAAGCCGGGGGAATGCGCAGGAAATGAATATCCCATCTGAAGAAGGAATATTTCTGGAGATCTGCCCGGATATCGTTATTCCCTGCGCTTTCGATCCTTCGTGATGAATCCGATTTTCTGGGCTTTCGCATGAAAATCAAAAAATGCCACTGCAAGGCGGGCTGCCAGTCTGGCATTGTTTTTTACCAGAGCGATATTCGCTTCCAGACTCCTGCCCTCCGTTAACCGATAAACTCGATCAAGCAGGAAGGGGGTTACCGCAGCTCCCGTTATTCCTTTATTGTCTGCTTCAGAAAGGGCCGTTTCAATTGCCCCGCTGATAACGGCACCTGCAAATTCATCTTCAGCCGGAATCGGATTTGCGATCAACACCCCAGAAGATAATCCAAGATCCCAATGCGTTTTGATCATTTTTGCCAGTGTCACGACATCGTCAAACCTGACAGGGGCCTTTAAACCGGATTTTCTCGAGTAAAAAGCAGGGAACTCGTCTGTCCCATATCCAACAACCGGAACTCCGGACGTTTCCAGATACTCCAGTGTCTTGGAAAGATCAAGAATCGCCTTCGCACCAGCCGAAATAACCGCTACAGGGGTACGCGACAACTCCTCAAGGTCCGTGGACACATCAAATGTCTCATTGCCACCGCGATGTACCCCACCGATTCCTCCGGTTGCGAAAAAGCGGATTCCGGCCTTCGCGGAACATATCATTGTTGCTGAAACGGTCGTCCCGCCTGTTTTCTGCTGAACAACCGCGGCAGCAATATCTCGCCTGCTGATTTTTACTGGATCTTTTGCTCGTCCAA
>CAZQYQ010000094.1:0-14795 GCA_964597625.1 uncultured bacterium | reverse complement strand
GGCTTGATGCGCATGAGAGTGCCATCGCCGTAGATCAGCTCGGCCTTTGATTCGCGCAGAGTCTCGACCAGATCGCCTGCAAACAGCGGAGAGCCGGTGTTGATCACGTCGGAAAGGACCTTGCCCACACGCGTCAGCTTGACCTGACCGCCGACGATGTTGAGTTTCACGTCAAGAGGCTGCAACTGCTGTTCAGCAGCCCACGCTGCACACGTCATAACGGCAATGAGCGCCGCGAGGAAGCACATAATTCTCCGATAGTCCATACCAGCCTCCAAAGTGATGATGTTTGTCTCAAATTATACGTACAGATGCCGGGGTGGTGTCAAACCGCAGCAGAAGCGGCTTTTTCAGGAATATCCGCCGGCCCGGCCGTTCCAGATACATCCGTCCAGGATCGTCGCCAGTCCATCGACAGCGACCGACAGATCGTCATTGACGAGGATATGGTCATACTGGTCGCGGCAGGATATTTCCTCGCGGGCATTCTTCAGACGCTGCTGAAGGACGTCTTCGGTGTCCATGTTCCGGTTGCGGATGCGCTTTTCAAGACTTTCGATCGACGGGGGCATGATGAAAATCATGACGGACTCCGGGTACGCTTTCCGGATCTTGAATGCGCCCTGGACATCGATATTGAGCAGGACATGCCGTCCGGTATCGCGCTGCCGGTCGAGAAATGCTCTCGGGGTGCCGTAGTAGTTGCCGTGCACGACTGCCCACTCGGCGAAACAGCCGCGGGCGATCTCGGCCTCGAACCGTTTTGGAGTGTAGAAGAAATACTCCTGTCCGTCTTTTTCGCCGCCCCGCGGTGCGCGCGACGTCGCCGAGATGGAGTAGACCATGTTCGGATGAAACCGGTCGATCATCTCGTTGCACAGAACAGTTTTGCCGACTCCGGACGGGCCGGAGATGACAAAAAGCATTCCATGGGGGCGCTCGGAAACCGTATCCATCATTTTTTCCGCATCAGCAGCGACATCCCGTCCATAGCCGCGGGCTGCGGAAGGGCGAGCAGTTCTAGAATAGTCGGTGCTATATCACAAAGGCTGCCATTCCCGCGCAATTCGAACGAGTGCCGGGCAAGGAGGCAAAAGGGAACCGGATTCATGGTGTGTTCGGTGAACGGGCCGCCGGTCTTCGGATCGACAAGCTGTTCGGCATTTCCATGGTCGGCGGTGAGAATAACATCGTATCCGAGATCGTATGCCACCGGGACGACCTTGGAAAGCACGCAGTCGACCGTGTTAACGGCCTTGACGGCGGCATCCATGACCCCGGTATGGCCGACCATATCGCAGTTCGCGAAGTTCACGACGACGAACGGGAACCGGCGCGAGCGGAGTTTTTCCAGAAGGGCTTCACCGACTTCGAAAGCCGACATTTCCGGTTTCAGATCATAGGTTTTCACCTTCGGGGACGCGATGAGCTGTCTTTCCTCGTGGGGAAGCGGCTGTTCGATTCCGCCATTGAAGAAATACGTCACGTGGGCGTATTTTTCGGTCTCGGCAATGCGGAACTGGGGAATGCCCCGCTGCGAGATCACTTCGCCGAGAGTATCGGGAAGTCGCTGCGGTGGAAAAGCCACCGGCAGGCCGAACGCTTCGGAATACTGCGTGAAACTCGCATATCGGAGCGTCATCGCTTTGCGCGGAAACTCGGCAAACTCTTTTTCCGTGAAAACGCGCGTCAGCTGCCGCATCCGATCGGCACGGAAGTTGAAGGCCAGGATTCCATCCCCATCGGATATCATGGCCGTCGGCACGCCCTCGGTTTCGATAACGGCGGGAACGATGAATTCATCGGTAACGCCGGCCGCATACGAAGCCTCGACAGCGGTAACCGGGTCGGCGGCGTGGTTCCCGATGCCGTTCACAAGTGCCTGGTACGCCTTATCAACGCGATCCCAGCGGGAATCCCGGTCCATGGGGTAGTAGCGACCACTCACGGTTGCGACGCGGCCGATACCGATCTGCTTCATCTGATCGACGAGTTCGCGCATGAATCCCGCGCCGCTGGTCGGCGACGTATCGCGGCCGTCCATGAACGCATGCACGAAAACGCGCGTCAGGCCTCGCATTTTCGCAAGTTTCAGGCAGGCATACAGCTGGTCGTTCCGACTGTGAACTCCCCCGTCAGAAACCAGCCCCATCAGATGCAGAGCCGTTCCGGCATCGCGCACCTCATCGACGAGTTTCGTCAAAACGGCGTTTTTGAAGAATGATCCGTCCGAGATGGAGAGGTCGATACGGGTGATGTCCTGATAGACGACCCGGCCGGCGCCGATATTCAGGTGGCCGACTTCGGAGTTGCCCATCTGGCCTTCGGGAAGACCGACACTGAGGCCTGATGCGGAAAGCTGCGTGCAGGGGCGTTCCCTGAACAGCTGGCCGACGAACTCCGGGGCGGCAGTATGAATGGCATTGCCTTCGGCGCGATCCGACATGCCGAAGCCATCCATGATTACAAGAAGAACTCTGGGCTGTGCATCCATGGTGTGACTTCCTTGGGCCGGCATCGCGCCGGGAAATAGATGGCGCGGATTATACCCACCCCACCCCCGGGTGTCAATTGCATGCGAGGACGGGACAGGATGAACGAGCTTCGTGAAAGCGTGCGAAATGAGGTTGACAGCGGGTCTTTGAGCCCATAGAATCATGGGATCATGTTGATCGCAGGATTGGGCAATCCAGGTCCGGAGTATGAACGCACGCGGCATAACGTCGGCTTTCGCGCCGCCGACATCCTTGCGGAACGCTTCCGCACGCATTTTGACCGCTCACGGCATCATGCTCACGAGGCTCTGTTCAGTTTCAAGGGCGAAACGCATCTGCTGATCAAACCCCAGACCTACATGAATCTTTCCGGAGAAGCGGTTGCGTCATGCATTGCCGCTGAACAGCTGACGCCGGCAGCGGCGCTTGTTATTGTTGACGATATAAATCTTCCGACCGGCAAGATCCGCCTCAGGAGTTCCGGGGCGGATGGCGGCCATAACGGGCTCAAATCGATCATCGGGCACATCGGCCAGCAATTCTGGCGGCTCCGGATCGGCGTCGGTGCGCCGCAGGGCGGTGGTGCCGCGCTCGTGAACCATGTTCTGGGGCCGTTCACTCCGGCTGAAGAAGAGATTCTTTCGCGGGTACTGGCCGACATTCCGGAGATTGCAACGATGTGGCTGATCGGCATGGGCGGAAAAGCGATGAACCGTTTCAACGCCAGGCAGTATGCCGACCCTGTCACCGACGATGCGCCCGACAAGCCTGCGTCCCCCCCCCGACCAGAGGTTTGATGTACAAATCGGTTGCCTTGCAAACGCTCTATGCCTCTGCTATGATGGCTCCGATTAGGACAAGGAAGGGGCCATTTTCAGATGCAAGATATCAGCGAACTGCGCAAGGATCAGCTTGACGCACTGCGCGAGCTTGGAAATATCGGTTCGGGCAATGCCTGTACAGCGCTGGCGCAGTTTCTCAACCGCAAGATCGACATGGATGTTCCCAGTGCCAAGATCCTGCCGCTCAATGAGATGTCTTCGCTGATCGGCGGCCCCGAAGAGATGGTCATCGGCATATTCCTGAAGGTCATGGGCAACATTTCCGGCCGGTTTCTGCTTCTGCTCCCGGAAACGACCGGTGTGCGGCTGATGCAGACGCTGATTCCGGGCTGTTCCGTCATGAAGGCTTCAGCCATGAACGACCTTGAAATCTCGTGCATGCGCGAGGTCGGCAACATTCTCGCAGGCGCTTTTCTGAACGCGCTTTCCGTGCTGACGCGCACGCCGATGCTCAATTCGCTGCCGTCCATGGCATTCGACATGGCCGGCGCTCTCATCGACAGCGTCATAGCGGACATGACCGCCGTCAGTGACCATGTCCTCATGATCGAAACCTCATTCATCGAGAGCGATCAGAATCTCAAAATCCATATTTTCCTGATGCCCGATCCCAATTCACTGGGGCAGCTGCTCGACCAGCTCGGAGTCAAATGAAATGCCCGAAATCTACCCTGTGGGCATGGCCGAGATGCGGATCGCACGCGATCCGGATGTTCTCGCGGCCTACGGCATCGGTTCCTGCGTCATTGTCGCGATGTATGATCCGAAGACCAAGATCGGTGGAGTCGCCCACATCATGCTCCCGGACTCGACAGGGATTTCCCAGGAGCGGCTCAATCCCCGGAAATTCGCCGACACGGCGGTTCCGCTGCTGTTCCAGACGCTTGCTCACGCAGGCTGTTTCAAGACCAGTCTCGTCGCGAAAGTCGTCGGCGGCGCGGAAATGTTCCCGCCCAACGAAGATTTCACGAACAATATCGGCTCGATGAACACTCAGGCCGCCATAAAGGCTCTCGGCAAACTGAGCATCCCGATCACGGCTCAGGATATCGGCGGCCGGAGCGGGCGATCTCTCGAAATGAAGCTTGATTCGGGCCGTATCAATCTGACGGTTCTCGGCGAATCGGCGAAGGAGCTGTAATGGCCAGACTACCGCTCATCATGGGGTTTTTCCTCGCTCTGGCAATGTCTGCGCTGATCGCGGTGTTGTCCCTCCTGGCCAAAGTGACCCTTGCGACGCTGGTCTTCAGATCCCTGGGCACGTTTTTTGTCTTCGGCCTGCTCGGTGCAGTCATGGGCTCCGCCCTCGAGGTGCTTTTGATGCCGGCCACCACGAAACAGGAATCTGAAAAATTGAAAACGGAACTTGAACTCGACGATCAGCAGATCGAAACAGAGCTCGGCGATCTGCAGACGGATGCGGAGCCCGAAGGGCCGCCCGCAATCGATGAAAACAATGGTACGACAGCCGCCCCTGCCGGCTTCAAGCCGGCGGTATTCCCCCGTTTTTCCGATGAAAATGGGAAAGCGGTTTCGCGGGGTGATTCCGTTGTGGTATCCTGAGGCGGTTAAACGCGGAGGACAGATGTGAACCACGAATCGCAGGTTGGCAAAGCAGCCAGGGAAGAGAAGGAACGCGAAGCGACGGAAGCGCGCAAAGCCGCTGCTCGCGTGCAGGACGAAGAAGACCAGAAGCTCTGGCAGCATTACAAGGTTTCACGAGATCAGCGCATCAAGGATTCGCTGATCATGAAGTATGCCTCGTTCGTTAAATACGTGGCAGGCCGGATCGCTGTGAATCTGCCCAGCAACGTCGAGTTCGACGATCTGGTGAGTTATGGCATTTTAGGCCTTATCGATGCCATCGACAAATACGATACGGCACGCAACGTCAAGTTCAAGACCTATGCGAAGACGCGCATCCGCGGCGCCATTTTCGACGAGCTGCGCGTTCTCGACTGGACTCCGCGCTCGATCCGCCAGAAGGCCCGCAAGCTTGAAAAGGCGTATGCCAAGCTCGAAGGCAAGCTCGGCCGCGATGCGACCGATGAAGAGATCGCGGAGTTCCTTAAAATCGACATTTCCGAACTGCACAAGCTGTTCGATGAAACCAAGAAGTCTCTCCTGCTCTCGCTCGACGAGATCTTCTACGACGACGAAGAGGGTTCTTCGCGGTTTGACTTCGTCGAAAATCAGAAGAGTGACAATCCGCAGCTGAAGATCGAGGAGGCGGAAGCCAAGCGCATTCTCGCCGATGCGATCTCGAAGCTGTCCGAACGCGAACGCATGGTCATCACCCTGTATTACTACGAAGATCTGACTTCCAAGGAAATCGGAAAGATTCTCGGCGTTTCCGACTCGCGTGTTTCGCAGCTGCACACCAAGGCGATTCTCCGCCTGCGCGGTCGTCTGGCGCGATTACGTGATTCCCTCGTCGAGGAATGAGACTCCTCTGAGCGTTTGAAAAATGGACGCCCCGAAAACCGGTCGGTTTTCGGGGCGTCGTTCTTCTTCGTCAGGCATACTGGAAACTGAAGCTGCTTTCCTGCCTTTCATAGGTCATGGATGCCGTCATTGTATATTTGCTGATGTTTTTTCTTGCCATGTCGGAGGACCCGCCGGCTGATTTCGCAGATGCCGAAGACGGTTCCTGGGAAGATACCGCAGCGGAATCTTTTCCCTGGTTCTTTCCGACAGCAGCGATGGCTTTCTCGAGAAGGCCCTTCAGATCCGTATCGCCGGACACCGCTTCCCCGCCTTCGGGTGTCGCCGCGACGGAGCCTTTTCCCTGATTCTTTTCGAGGGCGGCGATGGCTTTCTCGAGAAGTTTCTTCAGGTCTGAATCGCCGGACGCCGCGTCATCGCCTTTGGATGCCGGATCCTGGTTTTGCAGCGCGCTCACCAGCTCCTCGGCAGAGATCTTTCCATCCTGATTCTTGTCCAGGCTGCTGAGGGCCGTGAGGGCATCTGAATCTTCAGACGAAGCCAGCTGACCACTGTTCTGCATCTGAACTTTGATGTTCACCAGAAGGCCGCTGGTGACTCCGGAGGATTCCTGATCATCCTGGGCTGCCCGGGTCTGCGGTGCATCCTGGCCCATCGGAGGCGGGCCGCCAGCACCGCGCTGAGCGCCTCCGGGACCGTGGGGCGGTCTGCCGGCGCCGGCGGTTTCGCCACCGTCAAGCACCAGCGGAGATATATTAATCGTTATACTTCGTGATGCGGGGGACGAATCTTCGGCAGCGCTCCGGGAACCGGCTGCGTTTGCATACGCATCCAGTTCATCGGCACTCATGCCGTCGCTGTTGGTGTCGATCTTGTCGAACGCCTTTATCAGAGAATCGACGCCTGCTGCCGCCGGATCATTCGCCGAAGCCAGTTTATCCTTCAGCTGGGTGAGGTCTTCCTTCTGAAGTCTGGCCTGGCCGCTCTGGAACTGCTGGAACCTGTCCCGCAAGGAACTGACATCAGAGCTGCTGATTCCACCTGTGCTCATACTGTTTCTCCTTTAAAAGACGGTTCTCGATCATGAACGAATCAATGGACCCCCTGCTGAGAAGGGAAACTCGGCGAAGGCAGATCTTTGCTGATGGTATCGAAGAGTTTCATCATCTTTGCGTGTTGCGCGGGTGTGAGCAGTTCCCGGACCTCGACGAGACTCTGGAAGTGAATGTCCATGACCTGGTTCATCAACTCTTTTGTCTCGCGATGCAGGCTTATGACACGCTCTTTATCGAGAGCCGGTTTTTTGAATTCTTCCTGGATTCGCTGCCGCAACGCCGTGATTTTCGCGAACAGGTCATTCAGGAGTTTTTCACGTTTCATCCTGCGTTCCTCGATAGCGGTCTTCTGCTCCGCCGTCAGATCGAGCTGGGAAATGATATTCTCCCGGGCGGTATCGGCAGATTCCGGCCCAGGTGGAGCGGCACAGACCACTCCGATCAGGGAAATCAGGATGAGGCAGGCGTATCGCCATGCCGGATTTACCGGGCGCATGTCAGACCTCCTGAACATAAGACAATCGAGTTTCACGAAAAAGTTTCATCAGAAAAAAAGTTTTTCGATCGGCGTGTCGAACTGGATGTTTCTCACCAACGCCTCCTCGAAAGCCGAGTCCCGCTCACAGATCAGCATCAGCGCTGAAGCCGCGGGAGACAGCCGGGCGGCGGTCCGCATCGGGGGTTCCTGATGGTAGAAGCTGAAGAGGGCCGCAATCAGGAGGACGGCCGTCGCCAGCGCGAACGGCCGGACCGCCTGAGGGATCAGATGCCGCAGCCGGGCAAAAAAGCCGGGCCCCGCCACTCCCGTCTCGGAATCAGTCTGCAAAGCAGTCCTGTCGAGCTCTCTCTCAATGTTCCGCCAGAGTTCGGGGGGCGGAACAAGCCTTCCGGCCTGCTCGAAAGGGGTCATGAGATCCGCCTCCGCCCGATCCATCAGCAGTCGACAGGATTCGCAGGCCACGAGGTGGGTCAACAGCTCCCGCTTGTCATCCATGCTGATCTCGGCATCGATCGCGTCGGTCAGAATCAGCTCACGGGCTTGATCACAGTTCATGCGTGCCTCCCCTCAACTTCGCGAAAAGGCTTTCCCGGGCTCTTTTGAGCCTCGTCCGTACGGTGTTGATGTTGATTTCAAGAATGTCCGCAATTTCCTGGTACCCGAGCTGTTCGATGCTTCTCAGCAGCATGCAGACCCGCTGTTCCGGTGGAAGGAACATCATCAGTTCCTGCACCCGGTCAAAGGGCTCATCGCCGGGCTGTGGAGTGACCTGGGGTTCAAGGACCTTCTTCTCGACGGCATACGCTCTCAGACGCTCCTTCTCGACCGCTTCCCTCCTGCGGAGGTTCAGTGCGGTGTTCACGGTGATCCTGTAGATCCAGGTTTTCAGCTTCGACTGACCCCGAAACTGGGCAAGCTTCCGGAAAACCGCCATAAAGACATCCTGCGTTATCTCTCCAGCGGTCTCCAGGTGGCCCGTCATGCGGAACGCAACGTTATACACCATCCCCGAATGGGCACGGTAAATTTCTTCGAAGGCCTTTCGATCTCCAGAGCAGGCACGCTCGATGATCAGATCAGAGATTTCAGGCATTCCAATAACCTTCGACAATGGAAATCATCACAAAAGTTTCACCCAGAGAAAAAGTTTCTCTGCCGATCCGGATGTTCGTGACCGGGTGAAAAACACGAGCCCCGGAGGAATCGGCTCTCCGGGGCTCGACGGGTTCTGTTCGATCTTCCGCAGGTCAGGCCTGCGGGGTGGCGTTCTTCGCTTCGGAATCGGACGCGGCCGGTTCTGCATCTTTATCGAGCTTGAACTGGCCGATCATCTGCTTCAGCTCAGCGGCGCTCTTGGCAAGAGAGGCAAACTTTTCATCTTTGCTCATCGTGCCGAGCTTCACGGCGACATCGTCGCTGAGCCCGCGCGCCTGGGCCAGCGTGTCCCGGAACCGCGCAAGCATCGAGTTGATCGCCACCGCGAGTTCCTTCAGACTGTCGTTGCGGCGCAGGCTGATCTCGAATGTCAGATCGCCGCTGGCAATCCGCTGTATGCTTTTTTCCAGCTTATAGGCGGGCCCGGCGAACTGGTGCGAATACATAATACTAACGATAAATACGATGATCACATTCACGAGAACGAGCAGCAGAAGGCGCGGCCACAATTCCGTCACGAAGTGGCGCATCATGCTTTCGGCAGTCTGGCCTTCACTCAGCGTCGCCTGGGTCGTCAGGAAGAAGGAGCCCAGGACATAGATGTTGCAGGCCGTAATAACGGTGATGAGGAAGACGAGAAGCAGGATAGTACCTGCGAATTTGCTCTGCATCCCCTTCGCAATGAAATAGTTCTTACGCTGGGTCACGCGTGTTCCTCCTCCGGAAACGTTTTATATCACACTCTTTCAGGCCATCATACGCACCGCTGCACAGTTTGTCAACGAACCGGCTGTCCAGACCCGGCAGAATTACAGCGGGTCGTCATCCGTCGAGAAGTAGCGTTTGTTTTCGTATACGGCCCAGCCGGAAAACCGGCCGCTCTTCCCCTTGAAGGGGACGTCCAGCGTTCCGCCCTGCGGATCATAGGTATATTCGCCGTAAAACTGGATCTGGCGGCCGACGGCGAGATTCATGGTCCCGCTGCCCTGGACATGGTAGTTGAACGTGAACTCGGTCTGTCCATCGCGCGAGCGCAGCCGGCACTTCTGCGTGTTGGTCGCGACCAGATCAGGCGGAATCAGCGAGGTAATGAGACCTGCATCCCGAACGACGACTTTCGGCATCTTCTGCTGGAAAGCATCGCTCAGAGTCGCATCCTGACCGATATAGTTGGCAAACACGAATATTGCCAGCACGACAACGGGAATCGTTATGAGAATGGCTTTGTCCTGCCAGGTCAGTTCCGGCATGTGCTTCGTCACGGCTAGAGTTCCTCCGGAAACGGGATACGGCCGGGAAAACACGCACCAGGCCGCCGGTACAATACCACACAACCCACCCCGCCGAAAAGACATCCTGTCAGGCGCTTCGGCTCCCCTCAAAAATGTATGGTAGAATGATACCAGAGAGAGTGTCCAGGACCGGTGGCCTGTCGAGGCAGCCGGCCATCGAGAGGCCGTATGAAGGAACCCGTCCGTCGGGAAGAGGATCGCGAGGGAATTGTCGCCGCCGTGCGCGGCTCGGTTGTCGACGTTCGCTTCGAAGGCCGTCTTCCGCCCATCAATCATCTGCTTTCAACCGGCGCCGAACCGCCATTCATCATGGAAATTCTGGCACACATTGATGAACGCACGATACGCGGCATCGCTCTCACTCCTCCGCAGGGGCTTTCGAGGGGAGTGGCGATTCGCGATACGGGCTCGCCGCTGCGCGCCCCGGTGGGCAACGGCACGCTTTCCCGCATGTTCAATGTTTTCGGCAATCCCATCGACCGGCTCGGACCGGTCACGGACATCGAATGGCATCCCATTCTGGCCTCGCCGCCTGCTCTTGCGCGGCGCGAAACGAAAGCAGACATGTTCGAGACGGGAATCAAGATCGTCGATGTGCTGATGCCGCTCGAGCGGGGCGGCAAGAGCGGCCTCTTCGGCGGCGCCGGCGTCGGCAAAACCGTGCTTCTGACCGAAATGATCAGCAGCATGGTCAAACGCCATCACGGCGTGAGTATTTTCTGCGGAATCGGCGAGCGGTGCCGCGAGGGTGAGGAGCTGTATCGCGAGATGAAAGCGGCGGGCGTGCTTCCCGACACCGTGCTGCTTTTCGGCCAGATGAACGAGCTGCCCGGCTGTCGTTTCAGAATCGGCCATGCGGCATTGACGATGGCTGAATGGTTCAGAGACGATCAGCGCCGTGACGTGCTGCTTCTGATGGATAATATATTTAGATTTATACAAGCAGGTTCGGAAGTATCGGGGATGATGGGGAATATCCCGTCCCGCCTCGGCTACCAGGCCACCCTTGCAACGGATCTGGCACAGCTCCAGGAACGCATCGCGGGCACCGAAAACGCGGGGATCACCGCGATTCAGGCCGTCTACGTGCCCGCCGACGATCTGACGGACCCGGCTGCCGTGCATACGTTTTCGCATCTCTCCTCGACGATCGTCCTTTCGCGACGGAGGGCTGCCGAAGGATTTTTCCCGGCCATCGACCCGCTCCAGTCGAACTCGCGCATGCTTGCCCCGCACATCGTCGGCGAACGTCACTACTCGATCGCTCAACGGGTTCGCGAGACGCTGGCACACTACGACGAGATCAAGGATATCCTGGCGATGCTGGGAATAGAGCAGCTTTCGAATGACGATCGCAGCATCGTTTTCCGGGCGAGACGACTGGAACGGTTCTTCACGCAGCCATTCCGCACGACGGAGCATTTCACCGGGGTCAAAGGCAGGCTTATTTCCCTCAACGATGCTCTCGACGGCTGTGAACGAATCCTTGCCGACGAGCTGAAAGACGTGCCTGAAGGCGATCTGTACATGATCGGCACGATCGATGAAGCCTTGTCGAAATCCAGGCACATGGCTGGAACGGCTGTATGAGCGAACATTCGGTCAGTACGGCGACGTTGCCGGAACTTCTGATGACCGTGAGGGTGCGAACGCCGACACGGCTGGTCATCGCCACGGAAGGAATCCGGGCTCTCAAATGCGAGACGGATACGGGCCGGCGCACCATCGAGCCGCGCCGTCTCGACGGAGTGGTCGCACTCATTCCCGGAATCCTCACCCTGCGCGACGCGTCCGGTAAATTTATAGAACTTGCTATAGATGAAGGGCTGCTTTTGAAAGCCGGTTCCGCTGTAACCGTCTCGGTCCGGCATGCCATCAGGGCGGAGGGCAAAGAGCCGCTTCAACAGGCGCTGCATACGGAACTGATGCGGATTCGAAGTATGGAAACGGATCTGCGGTCGGCCCTGACCGACCTGGAAACCCGGTTCATGAAAGAGTTCTCCAGGGCGCACCCGCATGGCTGAACGAAGACCGGACGAGCATCCGCTGGAAGGGCTGTCGAAAAAGCTTTCAGAGCGGGATGAACGACGCAGACACCGTGACGAAGCGTGGGCAGCAGGTTTCTGGTCGGGCCTGCGCATTCTTGGCCGGGCAGGCTGGTCCGTCGTGATTCCCGGGCTGATCGGCACGGCCGCCGGGCTCTGGATCGACAACCGCTGGCCATCGGTAATCCCCTGGTCCGTCGTGGGGCTCGGCGGAGGCACAGTTCTGGGTTTTGCCTCGCTCTGGGAGTGGCTCTCCCAGGAACACCGGAATCTGGCGGGTCGGGCGAAAGGAGGAGACAAGGATGATTCACGGTCCTGACGCGATCGTTTTCTGGCAGTTCGGCTTTGTGACGATCAACCTGACGCTTGTCGCGACCTGGGGCATCATGGCGCTGCTGGCGGGCATTTCCTTCCTCGCGACGCGCAGGCTGACGAAAGATCTGAAGGCATCCTGGTGGCAGAACCTGCTTGAAACGATCATCGAACTGCTGCGCGGCCAGTTGCGCGAGATCGGGTTCAAGGAGCCGGACAGGTATCTGCCCTTCCTGGGCACGCTGTTTTTGTTCATCGCATCGGCAAACATGCTGATCATCCTTCCATTCTATGAGCCGCCAACCGCCTCGTTTTCGACGACGGCAGCTCTCGCTGTGTGCGTTTTCATCGCCACTCCCGCCTTCGCGATCGCGCAAAAAGGCCTTCGCGGCTGGCTGTCTTCGCTGTGCCATCCCAACCCGCTGCTTGCCCCATTGCATATCATGGGCGATATTTCACGCACCGTCGCGCTCGCGGTCCGCCTGTTCGGGAACGTGATGAGCGAGAATCTCATCGGCGGCCTGCTGCTGGCGATCGTGCCCTTTTTCATTCCCGTGGTCATGAAGCTGTTCGGCCTGTTGACCGGATTCGTGCAGGCCTGCATTTTCTCTCTGCTGGCGGCGGTCTTTCTGGCCGCGGCCACCTCTGAAAACGAAGCTGATCGTTGAAAGGAATCTGAGCATGGAACCGTTATCTCCCATCGCCCTCGTGTCGATGATCGTGGCAGGCATTCTGATGTGCCTCGGCACGATAGCTCCGGCTATCTGTGAAATGAAGGCGATCATTGCGGCGCTGGAAGCCCTGAGCAAGCAGCCCGATGAAGCCGGTCCCATTTCGCGCACGCTGTTCGTCGGTCTCGCCATGATCGAGTCGATGGCCATCTACTGTTTCGTCATCGCGATGATCCTGCTGATGGCAAACCCCTTCTGGACCTACTTCATCACGAAAGCGGCCCACTGATCATGCATATCGACTGGTTCACGTTCATTGCCCAGATCGTGAATTTTTTCGTCCTGGTTGTCATCCTCAGATATGTTTTGTACCGCCCCATTCTCGAAGCGCTCGAAGCGAGGCGGCAGACGGTGGAATCGGCGGTTGCCGAGGCTGCGACAGCCCTGGACAGGGCCGAACATGACAGAAAAGCGCTTTCGGAAGAACGTGAAGCCTACGAACACCGGAAAACCGAGCTTCGCAGGCACCTTGATGAAGAGATGGAGGCGGAGCGGGCGAAGCTGCTCGAAGCCGCCAAGCGCGAGCTCGAGGAAATGAGCGCGGGCTGGAAACGACGGCTGGCACAGGAGAAGGCCTCCGCAGGCCGGATGATCGCGGAGCTGGCCGGAAACGAACTGGTGACGGTGACGCGCCGCATGATGCGTGATTTGAGCGACTCTGCACTGGAGGAGGCAATGGTGAGGGCCTTTCTTCGGCGCTGGGCCAAGGCATCCGCGGAGGAACAGAAGCACCGGACAGAGCTTATCCGGAACAGAAAATCGGCCATTCTTGTTCGAACCTCAACGGACCTGCCAGAACAGCTTCGCGAGGAACTATCCCGCGTGATCGCGATGGAAACGGACCTCGCAGCAACAGCGGCCGTATCCGCCGTCTGCCAGTATGAGACGGATCCGGAACTCATCGGCGGGATCGAGGTATGCATCGACGATCGGCGAATTTCATGGTCTTTCGCCGAGTATCTTTCGATGCTTGAAGATCGCGTGCATGACATCCTTGAAGAGCAAACCACATGAGCCCAGCCCCCTTGCATTCACCTGACCCTCCTGAAGAGGAACTGCGCCCGATCCTCACGAAGGCGGTCCATGCTTTTACCGAGGCCCAGAAAAGGGTATCGGGAAGTCTTGCCGTCCGTGAGATCGGCCATCTGAAAAGCGTCTCACCGGGCATTGCGATCATCCGGGGACTGCCCGACGCCCAGCTCGATGAGCTCGTACGGTTCGATAACGGTTCAACCGGCATTGCCGTCAATCTCGAACCGGACCATGTCGGCTGCGTGCTGCTCGGGAACTGCACCGGCCTTTCCGCGGGTGCATCCGCAAAAAGGCTCGGCCGGGTCATGGATGTCCCTGTCGGAGATGGACTGTTAGGCAGAGTCCTGACACCTCTCGGCCAGCCGCTTGACGAAGCAGGACCGATCCTTCACCAGAAAAGGCTTCCGATCGAACGGGAGGCACCCGAAATCGCCGACAGGGAACCGGTTACCGTGCCGCTGCAAACCGGCATCAAGGTGATTGACGCTCTGATTCCGATCGGCCGCGGTCAGCGACAGCTCATCCTCGGCGACAGGCAGACGGGAAAAACGTCGATCGCTCTCGCCGCGATGATAAACCAGCGTAAAACCGGCGTGGTCTGCATCTACTGCGCCATAGGCCAGCGCGGCGCGAGTGTCGCGAAGGTGATTGAAGAACTCCGGGCATCGGGCTCCATGGCGCATACGATCGTCATCGTCGCCGAACCCGCCGACGGCCCCGGCCTTCAATACGCGGCGCCCTATGCGGCCACGAGCATCGCCGAGTGGTTCATGGAGCAGGGCCGCGACGTCCTCATCGTCTACGACGACCTTGGCAACCATGCGCGCGCCTGGCGGGAAATTTCTCTGCTGCTGCGTCGCCCGCCGGGCCGGGAGGCGTTTCCCGGCGATAT
>CAZQYQ010000093.1:0-14797 GCA_964597625.1 uncultured bacterium | reverse complement strand
CAGCCCCCATGGCGATTGCCTCGCGAAGTGCCTGCACGGCTTTGGGTGGCCCCATGGAAACCACGATCACCTCGCCGCCGTCCTGTTCACGAAGTCTGAAAGCCGTTTCCAGAGAGTATAAATCGAGCGGGTTGATGATCGCCTCGACACCGTCGCGAATCATCGTTCCGGTTTGTTCATCCATCTTCACCGAGTTCGTCTCGGGCACCTGCTTGATCGGGACGATGCACCGCATCATTGCCTCCCATACCGTCGGAATTCACACGATTTCGTGCAACATACCATGCGTCGCTGCTGCGTACAAGCGCCGGCCGAATTGACTTCCCGATATTCACTCTGGCTGTGAAGGGCCGTTTATGGCACAATGGCCGGAATTCATCCGCGAAGGAATGTATCCATGACCGACCCCGGAAACCGCCCCCGCCCCCCGCAGAATACAGGGGATCCGCTCCACGGCGTCACGCTCGAGATGATGCTCAAAAAGCTCGTCGAAGTCTACGGCTGGGCGGGCCTCGCGAAGATGATCAAGCTCAACTGCCTCAGCAATGACCCGAGCATCAAGTCGAGTCTCAATTTCCTCAGAAAGACGCCCTGGGCACGTGCCAAAGTAGAGGCACAGTATCTCGCATACATCAAGGCCAGAGCAAAAAAGCTGAAAAAAGCCGAAAACCGTGCCTCCGCCACACGCGGTCCATCACCGAAACCGAAGGTGGGCGGACAGCATGGACTCGTGCATGACAAGCCGGCACGCCATGAAGGGTGATGAAACCCCGGCCCGGCCGGGGATCGTGCTCGTCAACCCGCCTCTCCTGTGGGGCCAGGAAGATCGCATGGATCTCAAACCGCCCCTGAATCTGATGTATCTGGCGTCGTGGCTGAAGCACCAGGGGCACGCCGCACCAATCATCGACACGGTTTCTCTCAGACTCCCTCTTGAAGCCGTGATTGAACGCCTCGTCAGCCTCGCGCCGCGCTTCCTCGGCGTGCCGTTTTACCAGGGCTCGCGTGAAACCACGATTTGCCTGTGCCGCGCCGTGAAGAATCGGATTCCTGAGCTTCTGATCATTGGCGGCGGTCCTCTGATGACCACTTTTTCTGAAGACCTGATGCTGGAGCAATCAATCGATGCCGGCGTTCTCGGCGAAGGCGAGCTGACCCTGACCGAGCTTCTGGAAACGGCTGACCAGGCTGGCTGGTCACGCATTCCCGGTCTCGCGCTCAGAGATGCGGCCGGAAACGTCTTCAGAACACCGCCGCGCAGCCCGATCGAGTCGCTCGACTCATTGCCGTTTCTCGATACGAGCCAGCCAGACTTGAGTCCCTATTCCGCGTTTCAGGAAAAGCTCGGCATGCCGCGCTGGCTGTTTCTTTCCTCGTCGCGCGGCTGTCCGTTCAGATGCGTTTTCTGCGCGACGCCGGTGCTCTGGCCCGGGCCGGTTCGGCGGCTCTCGGTTCAGCGCCTCATCGAGGAAATCCGATATCACCGCCGCAACGATCCGGCGCTGGGCATCGGGTTCATGGATGATTCCTTCTTTTCAGACAAAATCTGGCTGAACGAGTTTTTCAACGCGATCGCCGCTGAACATGTTCGCTACTGCTGCATCGGACGGGCCGATCATCTCGACGCGCACGATGCCGCGCAGCTTGCGAAGACGGGATGTCATTATGTCGCCCTCGGTGTGGAAACCGGCAACCAGACGCGCCAGAAAACGATCCGCAAGTTCCTGGATCTGAAAAAAGTCGAGACCGCCGTCCGGGCGCTTTCAGCACATGGCATCATCACCAAATGCTTTTTCATGCTGGGCTTTCCGGATGAAACCCCCGCCGAAATGGTCGAGACGATCAATTTTGCCGTGAAACTCAAAAAGGCCGGCATGAGCGAGTGCAACTTTTTCCCGGTATCGGTCTACCCGGGTACCGAGCTTGCCCGGGGCTGCGACAAATCCGCTTTTCAGTCCGGCATTTATACCGGGTATGACCGAGAAAACAGGGCCATCGACGAGTTCGCCCCGGATGCTCGCGGCGAAAAGCGGCTCTCGATCTACGCCGGCATTCCGACCTCGGACATCAACGCCTTCCTCACGCACGACCAGCTTCTCGACCTCGTGAAAACCGCCTACGTCAAGGTCGAAAAGATCGAGCCCATGGCCCTCGGAGAATTCCCCCCCCTGCAAACGCCGCCACGTGATATTTCAGGAAATACATATCGATAGTTATTATATAGCCCGGGAATAAATGGTTCCCCTTCTTCCTCAGAAGATGAAATCGTTTTCGACTTCGACCATCAGCTCCGTGCCAGCCGGGATATCGATGTGATGCCCCTTGACGAAAGCACCACCGACCACGCCGATGGGCCCGAGAATCATGTATCCGGCCGCAGAGGCTCCGGCGGCAAGCCCCATCGACTGGTTAGCCTTGGTCGCCCGCTCGCCCAGGACGATCGGAATCTGCCTGCCGCGGGCACTGGTCACGAACAGGTATCTGATCTTGATACTGCCGTTCCGGCCGAACCGGCCCGGACCGCGCACCTTTTCGAGCTGCGCCTGAGCAAGGCCACCTTTTTTGATGACGACGGTATCGCCCAGCTTTATCGCTTCGACGGCAAGCAGTTTGACCATGTCACCGGTCTTGTTCGTGCGGGTCGAAAGCGATTGTTCAAGCCTGAGTCTCACCAGTGTGCCCTTTGGAACCAGCGTGGTTCCTTTTGCCCGGGCGGCGGATGGAATCAGAAGACCGGCAAGCACCACAGCCAAAAAAAAGAAGCGTTTCATCCTGTCTCTCCTTACGGGTTTCTCATTTTTCCCTAGTGTTTCTTGAGCGTTTCACGAATTTTCGCGGCCAGATCCCGCGCATCGAACGGTTTCTGGATGAACATCACTCCCGGATCCAGCACGCCATGGTGCGCGATCACGTCAGATGTATATCCAGACATATACACTACTTTCAGCTGGGTTCCGGTGATTTCGACAAGTTTTTGCCAGACTTGTTTCCCGTTCATATCCGGAAGGATGACATCCATCAGGACCATGTCTATACGCCCCTGTTCGCGCCTGATGATCTCGATGGCCTCTGCCCCATCCGCCGCCGCGAAAGTCTTGTAGCCCTGTTCCGTCAGCATGGCAACGGCCAGATCACGAACCATTTCCTGATCCTCGACGATCAGAATGCATTCGCTTCCGCCGGTGATTTTCATGTCCGATTCGCCCGGGCGGCTTTTCACCACGCCTGATCCAGGACAGCTCGGGAAATACATGCGGACAACCGTTCCGCTGCCGGGATTGCTTGCCACGGTGATGCTGCCGCCGTGCTGTTTCACGATCCCATGCACGATCGCCAGGCCAAGTCCCGTTCCCCGGCCCACTCCGTGACCATGGCTGGTAAAGAACGGTTCGAAAATCCGCGTGAGTGTTTCCTGATCCATTCCCGCGCCGGTATCACTGACGGAGATCATGATGTTCTGGCCGGGAAAAACTCCTTCATGCGATTCCACAAAGCTGTCATCGAGCATCACATTCGACGTCTCGAAAATGAGATCGCCGCCGCCGGGCATCGCTTCCTGCGAGTTCAGTGCCAGATTGAGGATAACCTGCTCGATCTGCCCGGTATCGCCCTGGATACGGTCAACGTGGGATGCCAGCCTGAATTCTATTCTGACGTTTTCTCTGAGGGTGTGGCGGAGCATTGCATAAAATCCGTTCAGCACCTCATTCAGGTCGATCGGTTTCAAATTCAGCATCTGCTTGCGAGCAAAGGCCAGCAGCTGCCAGACCAACGCCCGGCACCGGTTGCCCGCCAGGATGATCTGCTCGACCATCGGTTTGAGTCGGTCGGATTCCGGAAGCAGCTCCTTTATGATCTGAGCATACCCGAGCACGGGGGTCAGCATGTTGTTGAAATCATGCGCCACGCCGCCGGCAAGCCGGCCGATCGATTCGAGCCTCTGACTCTGCCTGAGTTGCTCCTCAACGGAGCGCAGCTTCTCGTCAGCTTCTTTGCGGGCCATGATGTCGCGAACGGTTGCAATGATGCACGGCTCATCTGAAATTTCTATTCGCCGTAAAGCGATCTCCGTCCAGAAAAGTCGGCCGCCCAGATCCCGGCTGTGCCACTCAAACACCGGCGTCTCGCCGGCCAGCGCCCGGTCAAGCCACGCTCTGGCGCTCTCTGCCGTGTAGGGGGGAGTATTACTGCTGATCCCTTCGATCGAAAGCATGAACGCCTGTTCCTTCGTGCAACGGTACATTTCGCACATCCTGTCATTCACTCGAAGAATGCGCCCGCTCACGCCATCATGCAGGCAGATGGCATCGTTGACACCGTTGAACAGCGATTCGAGCATCTGCTCGTTCTCGGCGATGCGGCGGACCATGACATTGGCGCTTTCGGCAAGCTCCTGAAACTCATCGGTCGTTCCGGCCCTGATCTCCTTCCACGCGCCGCCCTTGCTGACCCGGGAAATGGCATCGATAAGATCCTTGATCGGCCGAGCAAATCGCCTGCCCCCCCACGCTCCGATCGCGCCGGCGGCAAGAGCCGAAAAAACGACAAATATTATCAATGACAATATATAATGTGCCCGGGTCACGTCGATACCCGTCAGAACGGGTTGCAATGACGAGAGCGACTCCTCGACGGGCATGACGATTCCAACGCTCAAGCCCGCCTCGCCGACGGGACAGTAAGCAACGATCTTCTTCTCGCCCGGAAATGCGATGAGTTCGACTCCCGACTTCTGCTCGATCATCCGGGAATACAATGCCGTGAGCTCCCGTGGAGCATTATCCAGGATACTGCCCTGCATCGCCGTTTCGAGTTCCTTTGTCCAGGACTGCTTTGCAGTGGGCTTGGCGGCCTCGCGCAGGGCCTGACGCAGAAGGGGACTCTTCACGAGATCGTCGGTTTCCGAACTCGGAATCGCCAGCGGAACGCCGCTCGAAGAGAGTAAAAACGCATACCCTTTGACACCGATGCGCAGACCCCGCAGCCATTCGAGCAGGTCTTCGATTGCGACATCCGCGCCAAGCGTGCCCAGAAATCGGTCGCCCTGATACAGCGGGGCGATGCAGCTGGCCATCCAGATTCGCTTCATGACATCGAGATACGGCTGCATCCAGCGGATCTCGCGCGTCGGATCGTTCGCGGACGTATACAGCCTGATATAGTCCTCGTTGCTCTCATCGAGATCAGCCAGCTCGGCATTCTGCATCACACCGTCCACATACTCGTCAGGGTAAACGCCGATCATCCCTGCGACGGTAACGATCCAGACCAGGTCGCAGGATTTCTGGTGCTTGTCATATATCGAATGCATCAGAGGCATCAAAGCCGCCAACCGGCTGAACGTATCGGAAGCATCCTTCCTGAATGCCTGATCGGCTCGAACTTTTTCAACCAGCGAACGGCGCAGCCAGAAACCGCCAAGCGTGCCGCGTTTTTCCCAGTTTCCGTAAGCGCCATAGTCGGGATGAACATACCCGTATCCGGGCAGCCCGGCCGTGTCGCGGTCGGCATAGACATCACGCAGAAAACTGTTCTCAAGAAGGGGAGTCAGGCTGCAGATGCGTTCATACTGGTTCTGCAGGAGAAGAACGTCGCGATGATACTCACTCAGAAAGCCCTGCACGATCAGAGCCTTGTCGGCAGCCAGCTGCTGCAGCCGGATCTTTTCGGATTCGATCGCATTGGCCCGGCTTGTGACGATGGCACGTTCTCCAAGCTGTCCGAGAAAGTACATACCGGCATACCCGATTGTCAGCAGCGGAAAAAGCGCCGCCAGGACAAACGTTAAAGACAGCTTCGGAATAATCCTCATCTGTGACCTGTGTACCTGCCAGTCTGCGGGTGGAAACTCTCTAGTATCTGTGCACTCTTGGAAACCGGACATCCGGGGTGGCCGTTGCCCGATGCGCCTGCACCACTTTCATGGTACACTTTCACTGCCGTTCCAACAAGAATAATATCTCCGGTTTCACCCGACTCCCTCGTGATGAAAGGTCTCCTGATGAGCAAACCGAAGCCGCCCGCGCCTCCCGTGCCGCCTGAGGATGACGTCTACAAAAGGCTGAACGTGTTCCGCCCGGTCTGCGAACGCTCCTCGCCCCAGAAACATCCCTGCCCCGACTGCTTCTCGTGCCAGTTCTGTTCCGATGCGAGGTGCGCGATCTGCCTCGCCGGCCAGGGAAAACGCTGCTGCCGGAAAGGAGCGACCGACACGAATCAGCCGGCCGAAAACGGCGGAACCGGTCAGGAAAAACCCGTTCAGCCAAAGAAAGAAGAGTGAGAATGAACTACTTCCATGCGCTGTTTGAGACGCCGATCGGCAGATGCGCCATCGCCTGGAGCGGAAACGGCATCCGGGCCCTTCAACTGCCTGACGCAGATGATGAGGCAACGCTCGAGGGTCTCCGGAAACATGCTCCAGGCTCAACGGCACGCAAGCCATCAAGGGTGATTCAGCAGGCGGTCGCCTTCGTCAACGATCTGCTTGCCGGAAAGGGAATCTCGACTTCTCTCCCCCGACTCGACCTGGCGGGTCAACCGCCCTTTCACAAGGAAGTATATGAAACACTATGCAGCATCCCGAATGGCACCACGATCAGCTATGGGGAGCTGGCCGCGGCAGTCGGCAGGCCGCGCTCCGCACGCATTATCGGCCGCATCGTCGGAAGCAACCCGATTCCGCTGCTTATTCCCTGCCACCGGGTCATCGGTGCTGACGGCAGCCTGCGCGGTTTTTCTGCTCCCGGCGGCGTGGAGACGAAAAAAAGGATTCTCGAACTCGAGGGCACGCCGATGCCACGCAGGCCAGCTTCCACAAAGATATCTGACAGCGTTTCCAAAAGCGGATTCGACACGAAGGCGGCGGAGCGGTTTCTGAAAAAATGCGACCCGGTCATGCGTTCGCTGATCGAACGGGTGGGCCCATGTAAACTCAGTGTCGACAGGCTTTCAGGCCTTTTCGAGGCACTGCTCGAATCGATCGTGTATCAGCAGCTCACGGGGAAGGCCGCCGCAACCATTTTCGGCAGAGTCGCCGACCTTTTCAAGCCAAAAACGAAGATCGAGCCGCTCGATCTTCTTCGAGCATCAGATGAGGAACTGCGCGGTGCGGGCCTCTCGGGCTCGAAAGTCGCCGCCGTCAGGGATCTGGCCGAAAAAACGGCTGCGGGCGAACTGCCCACGATACAACAACTCCATTTGCTTGAAGACGAGGAAATCGTCGGACGGCTTACGCTCGTGCGCGGCATCGGCCGATGGACCGCCGAGATGCTGCTCATTTTCCGGCTGGGCAGGCCGGATATCCTGTCAACGGGCGACTACGGGCTGCGTAAAGGATACGCTGTGTTATATAACAATGGAATTCTTCCGACGCCGCGCGAGTTCGCTGCCGCGGGTGAACGCTGGAAACCCTGGCGCAGTATCGCAAGCTGGTATCTCTGGCGTGCCGCCGAAGGCGTCCGGCTTCCCGGCGAAGGCAGGCGGTGAGAATCAGTCAGGACAGATGCCGGAGAAAAGCCGGATGAAACAGTGAGTTTTTCCGTATCCCCGCGACCGTGCGGGAGTCGTTATGGGACAATGCGCCAGGATGACGCGCCAGCTGAAGAGAATCGTCTTTCTTAAAAATCACACACAGGAGACCTCATCACATGCCGGGTACCGATCGAAGCGACATCAAAACCGGAAAGCGCGTATTGATCGTCTTGAAAGAGGATCAGCGTTCAGGGAAGACCACGGAAGGGATCGTGAAAGACATCCTTACAAACTCCTCCTTCCATCCTCACGGCATCAAGGTACGTCTTGAAACGGGCGAGGTCGGAAGGGTCAAGGAGATTCTCGGCTGACTCTTGACCTCATCGCCGATTGCGTGTATTTTCTGCAGGGCTCATCCGGTGGACCGAATCATGCACCGCGTGCCTGCACGCAGGGAAACACGCCACGACCGTCGCGAGGGCAGAACCTGCCCGATTGGATACATCCTTCAAAGTCACAGAAATCTCCCCCGCCAGGAGCATCACCATGGAACCCTCCTCCCAGCTTGAATTTCATTCCGAAAAAGCGAAATCCGTTTCCGTTGCCGGAGATTTCAATGACTGGTGCGGCTCTTCCCGAGGTGCTTTCGATCCGACGCTCGGACGGATGACTCAGGCAGGCGATTATGTCTGGACATTTCCGCTGAGCGGCATCGAGACAGGTTCCCATCAGTTCAAATTCGTGGTCGACGGAGAATGGGAAGGAGGGCCCAACCGTACCTTCTTTCTCGATGAAAAAGGCCGGCTGGTCGATCCGACGGGTGGCATTCTCTCGGTCGTTCTCGAAAGCCCCACCACGATTCGCGTGCGCTTCAACGGCATCACGAAGCTGCCAAAGTTTCTCGAGCAGCTGGCATTCACCGTCAAACCTCACGGCACGATTCTCAGCAAAGACCGGCACGAAAGCCGGCTCGGGGAAGGCGAAATCATCGATCTTCACTGCCGCGACATCGATATCTCTTCGAATCTGCATCTTGAAGTCAAGGGAATCGGCGAGAAGGTGATCACCCGCCCGATTCTGCCCGATGGCCTGTTTCAGAAAACCTTCATTTCTCAAAAGCCGCTCGGCGCGGTCATCGAGGGCAGCGACACGGTTTTCAGACTGTTCGCTCCCCGCGCGAAAAATGTCAGGCTCCAGCTGGCCTCCGACCAGGCGCTGCACAAGCTGATCGCCTCTCCGAAAGGCGTAAGAGATTCGGACGGTGTCTGGGAAATACGTGTTCCTGGCACGCACTGGGGCAGTTTCTACGGTTTTCACGTCGAGGGCCCGCACGGCGAGGGCGAGGGTTTCGATGCGAAGAGACTGTGGCCGGACCCCTACGCGCACGCCTCGGTGTACCATACCGGTCCCTCGATCCTGGTCGAGCCCGGTTCGGTCGGAAACGGGTTCGGCGGCTGGACCGATCAGGAGTTCAAGACGCCGAAGAAAAATGATCTCATCATCTGGGAAGCCTCGGTGCGCGATCTGACAGTCCATGAGAGTGCACGGGTGTCAAAAGAGCTGCGCGGGAAGTATCTCGGCCTCGCATCGACTCCCGGCCGTGGGAGCGGAGTCGATCACATGAAAAAGCTCGGTGTCAACACGGTCGAGCTTCTGCCCGTGTTCGAGTTCGATGACGACCCGCCCGGTTCCTATCATTGGGGATACATGCCCAGCCTGTTTTTCGCCCCTGAAGCGAGCTACGCCCGTTCCCCGAACGGTGCCCAGGTTCACGAGTTCAAGGCGCTCGTCGACACGATGCACCGCCACGGTCTGGCCGTTCTGCTCGATGTCGTCTACAATCATACCGGCGCCCCTCAAATATTGATGGGTATGGATCGCAAGTATTTTTACCGCCACGACGGCAATCTGATCCTGCATAACTTCAGCGGCTGCGGAAACGACTTCAAGAGCGAGAATCCGATGGCCCGGCGCATCATTCTGGACAGTCTTGAACACTGGGTTCGTGAGTATCACGTCGACGGGTTCAGGTTCGACCTGGCAGAACTGCTCGACCACGAGACCCTTCTCGAGATCGACAAGCGTCTCACGTCGATAAAACCCGATGTGATCCTGATCGCCGAACCCTGGAGCTTCCGGGGCTCGAACAAGGGCCGGCTCAAGGATACGGCCTGGTCGAACTGGAACGATGACTTCCGAAGTCGCGTGAAAGAAGCGGCTCAGGGTAGAGGAAACGCCGACGGGCTGTTCCAGGTGCTTCGCGGTTCTCTCGATTTATGGACTGCATCCCCGTGGGAATCCGTCAACTACGTCGAGTCGCATGACGACTTTACCCTTACCGACCATCTTTCCGAGCGGAAGGACCGCGACGGCTCGCATCCGGCTGCGCAGGATATCAGACGAAATATATTCTGCGCCGCCGCCGTGCTGCTCTCTCCCGGAATTCCGATGTTGGCCCAGGGACAGGAAATGCTTCGGAGCAAAAAGGGCAATGGAAACAGTTACAATGCCGGTGACGCCGTGAACGCCGTCGATTACCGGTTACGCGAAAAGCATGCCGATGTCTTCGAATTTTACCAGGGACTGATCGCGCTCAGAAAGTCCCCGGACGGACGACTGCTGCGCTCGGCCGATGCCGCCTCGTGCAGGTCCGTCGAACGCACCAATGGGACGACCCACGTTTCGGTCGGCCTGATCTGGCACGACCGGGAAAATCCGAAAGAGGCGCTCGTGGTGCTGTTCAACGGTGATCAGCAGCACAAGGCCCGGTTCACGATGCACCTGCATGCGGGCACGTGGGTGAGGCTCGTCGGCGACGGAAAAGTTTTTTCGCGCACCTCTTTTGCCCGTCGCGAGATGTCCGTCTCGCACATGGACGTCGAAAACGGCGTCACGATCGAGGTTCCGGCGATCGGTGTCGAGGCCTGGGTCTACGTGGGCCGCAAACGCTGAAAGGCCTCTGCTGCCCCAGGCGGGTTGAACGGTTCATGCTGAACGTGTCGAAGCATGAATGGCCTTACGGGCAGGAGAGCGGCAGATGAGCAGATTGTCTTTCCCTCCATTCATCGAGCATCGTTTCGTCGCAACGGCTTTCTGTGGTGCTTTTCTGCTTTTTCTCGTTCAGCCCATGGTCGGGAAAGCTCTGTTGCCGGGCTTCGGAGGCGGCATTGCCGTCTGGTCGATCGCGCTGGTTTTCTTTCAGGGGCTGCTTCTGGCCGCCTACCTGCTGACGCACCTGTGCATCGGACGTCAGGTCACCGTAGTACGCGGAATTCCGCTGATTCTTCTGGCGGCATCCGGTGCCCTGCGCGCGCTGGCCGCCTCTCCGCACCAGTTCGCGGCCGGGCCGGGTCCGGCCGGATTCGTGCCGACCGAATTGAGCCTGCTCGCCTTCGGCCTGGGCCTGCCGTTTCTCTCGCTCGCCACGACGGGCCCGGCCATTCTGCGCTGGTGGTCGGTACATCCGCGGCTTGCGGAAACGTCGCCCTACTGTGCCGTCGCGGCATCAAACGGAGGCTCTCTCGCCGGGCTTCTCGCCTACCCGCTGCTGCTTGAACCCTTTTTCACGGACACGCTTCTCTGGAAATGGTGGGGAATCGGCGTCGCCGGCTGGTGTCTGTTGATGCTCTCGTGCATGCCGTTCGTTTCGGGCCCGCGCGAGCAGGAATCAGCAGCCGACGCCCCCGCTTCGACGCAGCCAGATGATGCACTGACCGGTTCGAACCCGCTCGGCTGGGGTCTGCCGGCGATGGCTGGAACCGCGCTTCTGG
Organism: uncultured bacterium; assembly: GCA_964597625.1. GTDB lineage: Bacteria > Muiribacteriota > Ozemobacteria > Ozemobacterales > Ozemobacteraceae > MWAR01. Next base: position 3,557 of record CAZQYQ010000093.1, on the reverse strand, counting down.
CGGCAGTCACGAACGTTCTCACGCTCGACGTGGCCGCTATTCCGTTTCTGTGGGTGATCCCCCTGGCCATCTATCTCTGGACCTGGATCCGAGCCTTCAGCGAAACACCCCCCGATCTGTATGTCTGGGGAAGACGGTTTCCGGCCGTGCTTGCCTGCGGCTTCATGCTCGCGATGGTCATCCAGCTCGGCTTCACGCTCGATGCGGTCATCAAGGGCATTCTGCTGATGCTTCTCCTGTGGGCAGTATGCACGGTTCTGCACGGTCTGTCGGCAGGCAGGCGCCCATCTGATCCGCGACGCATGACGGCGTTCTCCCTCAGCATCTCAGCCGGCGGTTTTGCCGGTACACTGATGACGGCATTCGGCTCGCCGCTCATCGGCACCGGTCTCGTCGAACTTCCCCTGGCACTGGGCCTTGCGGCGGTTGGCGCCTGGCTTGAAAAGCCCTGGAAACTTGAATCCGGCGATCCGTTCGCGTTCGTGCGCGTCGGCGGACTGCTGCTGCTCACGTTCGTTCTGCCGTCGGTTTTCTCAACCGGCATGCCCTCGACGGGTGCGTTTCTCGTCTCCGCGACGGCCGGTGCAATGATCTACATCTGGACAAGCCTCCACGAAGCGGCCCGGCGCCAGATGAACCGCGCGGTGACGGCGGTCGTCATCGCACTCTGCCTGACGGCACTCGACAGATTCGGCACCAGCGGCCGGCTCTGCGAAGCATTGCGTACCTGGTATGGAATTTATCGTATCTTCGATCAGGAAGGCATCCGCTACCTTCAGATGGGCTCGACCTTCCATGGACACGAGGCTCTGTCCGGCCCAGACGCCGGCAGGCCGCTTTATTACTACCATCCGGAAACCCCGATCGGCAGTTTTTTCAGCCGTTCCGCGCCCACCTGGCACCGCGCGGCTGTCGTGGGGCTCGGTGCAGGCACGCTTGCAGCCTATGCCCGGGCAGGCCAGATCCTCGATTTTTATGAGCTCGACCCTGCCGGGGAGAGAATCGCGCGCACCTGGTTCAGTTACCTCGCATCGAGTGCGGCGGCCGTCAGCGTGGTTGCGGGAGATGGGCGACTCGGCCTTCGCCGTGCCGCGGCCGGCACGTATGATCTGATTCTTCTCGACGCATTCAACAGTGACGCAATCCCGGTTCATCTGCTGACAACCGAGGCTGTCGCCGAGTATCGCCAGGTTCTGGCATCAGACGGCCTGCTGCTGTTCCACATCTCGAACAGGCATCTCAATCTTGCACCGGTGCTTTTTGCCGCCGCCGCACGACTCGGTCTCGAAGCCAGAATTGCCCAGAAGCCGGGTCGCGATGCCGCCCCGGTCTACCCCACCCGTTGGCTCGCCATGGGCACGGCGGAAGGCATCGCACGGCATCTGGCGGGGCTTTCCGGCTGGCGCGGCCCCGCGGCCGGCGATCGCGTCACACGCCCCTGGTCGGACAGCCATTCGAGCCTGCTTGCCGCATTCCCCCCCGACCAGTCCATGTTCGAAGAAATTCCCGCAACCGCCGCAGAAATGCCATAAAAAAAGCCCCTGAGCAGCCTCAGGAGCGGTGATTCAGACTGTTCAGACCTTGTGACAGACGTCGAATTCGGGACAGCGGCCTTCGCGGGTCTCACATTCGAGAACCCCGTCACTCTTTCCCTTGCAGACGGCCTTCATACCTGTCAGGCGGCGGGCGTGCCGGTTAAGTTCCAGCTTTTCCTTCCGCAGTTCTTCAACCTGTTCATCAGACAACTGTCGCTGAGGTGCCATCGTCATACGGCGTTTTTGCCTCCATGAAATCTGCCGGCCGTCCGGCCGGGAACGACAGGATACCCGTCATGACACGGTTTGGCAAGCCTTCACGTCATTTTGTCCTCTCTGAACGCAGCGTATTGACTCACTCACCCGGGAGTGATAATGTGAAAAATTATTAGAGCACAGAACCGAAGCAGACAGGCTTCGCACAGGAAAGGAATACCGCCGGTCCCGCAGGGCACGGCACTCGTGAGAGATGAACACTGGTACCGGATCTTCGTTTTTTCATGCCACGCCGCCGGATCGTCTTGCGGCCGTCGAACGGCGCCGAGACCTCTGACCCAGTTTCAGAACGGTCCCGCGCCATGCACGGGTCCGGATTTCTGCTTGTCTGAAAACAACGCATAATCAACCCACAGGGAGAAAACATGGACACCGAAAAGGATCCCAAAGACGACAACATCACCATCACCTTCAAGGATGGCACCACACACAGCATTCAAAAAGGCACCCAGCTGCTGGAACTGGCAAAGACGATCTCCGTGCCGGCACACCTTCCGATTCTCTGCGCGAGAGTCGACAACGATATCCGGGGCCTCGATTTCGCGCCGACCATGGACTGCAAGGTCGAGTTTCTCGATTACCGTTCAGGGGCAGGCCAGGAATGCTACAGACGAAGCATTTCCTTCGTTCTCGCCCGCGCGGTGCTCGAAATGTATCGCAATGCCCGGCTCGTCATCGGACACTCGATCGGCAACGCGTTCTATTACGACTTCTATACGGACGTTCCCGTTTCCGAAGGCATCCTCACCTTCATAAACGACCGCATGAGGGCAATCATCAGCAAGAACGAGGTGTTCGAGAAGCGCACCCTGAGCCGGGCCGAAGCGACTTCCATGTTCAAGAAGGAAGGCTACCCTGAAAAGGCACGGCTGGTTCAGAACATCAATAACGATGACATCGGTGTTGTATCGTGCTGGAAATATATCGATATCGATCTCGGGCCGATGGTTCCCTCGACCGGGTGTCTGAACGTTTTCGAGCTGAAACAGTATGCCTCCGGTTTCGTTCTGCTTTTCCCCGACACCAAAGATCCGACCAGAGCCGCCGGAATCGCTGATCAGCCCAAAATTTTCCAGGTCTACCGCGAAAGCAAGGAATGGGGAAAGATTCTCGAAGCGAACAACGTCGGCCGGCTCAATCACATGATCCAGAGCGGCCAGGTTTCCGAGTTCATTAAAGTTGCCGAAGCCCTGCACGAAAAAAAGATCGACATGATCACCAACGAGATCATCCGCCGCAAGACGGCCCGAATGGTGCTGATCGCCGGGCCGTCCAGCTCGGGGAAAACGACGTTCAGCAAGCGGCTCTGCATTCAGCTGCGGGTCAACGGCCTGCGCCCGATCGCCCTTTCCCTCGACAATTACTTCCTCAGCCGCGAGCAGACCCCGCGCGACGAGGATGGCAACTTCGATTTCGAAGACATTCACGCTCTCGATCTCGAGCTCATTCACGAGCATCTTGCCGCAGTGCTGCAGGGACGCGAAATCCAGATTCCGAAGTTCGATTTCGCGACCGGCTCGCGCAAGAAGGAAACGACCCCGCTTCGCATCAATGAAGATCAGATCCTCATTATTGAAGGCATTCACGGCCTCAACGACGAACTGACATCGACCGTGCCGGCTTCGGCCAAGTTCAAGATCTATATCTCGGCCCTGACCCAGCTCGTCATCGATGACTACAACCGGATCTCGACAACCGACACGCGGCTCATCCGCCGCACCGTCCGCGACAAGAAATACCGGAGTT